>CAZMRK010000131.1:0-7512 GCA_964568355.1 uncultured Solibacteraceae bacterium
AAGGCTTTCGTAACGGGTAGGACGAACTTTTCGGGCACTTTTGGCGAGGGACCGGACGGTTCGGGCACGACACGCCCGGAGGGTAGCGGTGTCGGCGGCTGCCAAACGGCCGCAATCCGCTGGTCCGGTGACTGACTCCAGAATTACCTCGCACTGAGAGATAGATCCATGTATTTTCGCTGCGGATCATTGACTTTGATAGTTGGAGTGTTCGCCGTTCTCGCAATCGGCGGCCCCGCGAGGGCGCAAGCGCAAACGGCATCGCCTGCTGCCCCGGCGTGTCCTTCGCCCGACGCTCCGGCCGGGATCACGTTAACGGGTACGATTCGCGACCCTTCGGGCGCGCCCATCGGAGGCGCTTCGGTCCGCGCGGTTTGCGGGTCCGTTCAGATCGAGACACAGACCGCCGGTGACGGTGTCTACCGTCTGCAGGTTCCGGCCGGCCGATTTACGGTGGAGGTATCTGCCGCGAAGTTCGCTCCAGCCTCGCGGGAAGCGGTTCTGGCACCGGGGGCCAATGAATTCACGCTCGACATTTCGCTCGCTGTGGCAGAGGTGCGGAGTTCGGTGGAGGTGGTGGAGCGTGCGTCTTACCTTGCCGGGGAGAGCACAGGCGGCACCAAGACGAACCTGCCGCTGCTCGAAGTACCGCAAGCGATCACCGTCGTCACCCGCTCGTTGCTCGACGACCAGGGGGCTATCAAACTGGACGATGCTCTAAAGAACGTGGCAGGCGTGATGCCCGGCGGTTACTACGACGGCTGGGACTACTATCGAATCCGCGGATTCGACGCATCCTTTACCACCTATCTGGATGGGATGCTGGGCGGGAACGGGACTTCCGATGAAACATGGGGACTCGAAGAAGTGGAGGTGCTGAAGGGGCCCTCCTCCGCGCTCTATGGACAGAGCGTGCTGGGCGGACTGATCAACCTGAAGAGTAAGCGCCCGCGGCCCGATGCTTTCGGCAAGGCGGAATTCACGGGCGGCTCGTTCGGCTTTCTCAGCCCCGCATTTGACGTGGGCAGCTCCTTGAATCGTTCGCATTCGCTCTACGCGCGCCTGGTGGCCCTGCACCGCCACCAGGATTCTTTTGTCGACTATGCCTGGCTGCATCGCACCTACCTGGCCCCCTCGCTCACCTGGAAAATGCGCCCGGGCACCATGCTCACGCTGCTGGGCCGCTATCAACTGGACAACGGCAGGCATGCGTTTCCGCTGCCCGCAAAGGGAACGGTGCTGCCGAATATCAACGGCGAGATTCCGGTCAGCCGATACGTCGGCGAACTGGGGGACGACGGCAACTCCGTGCATGAAGACAACCGGCATCTCGGCTATCAATTCGCGCACCGGTTCACCGATCGGATCGGCGTGCGCCAGAACTTCCGCGTGACCGCCTACCGGCAGAACTGGTCCCATCTGCTCTACCCCGGCATGCTTGGCGACGATGAGCGCACCTTGTACCGCTATCCTCTCAACTACGATCAGAACTGGCGAACCTATGCCGTGGACACGGCGGCCGATGCCTCCATCAGCACGGGAGCGATCCATCACGACTTCCTCGTCGGCTTCGACTTCTTTCGGAAGCCAAACCGCTTCACCGGAAAGTCGATCGACTTTTCCGATCTTTCGCAGTTCATACCGATCGACCTTTTCCAGCCGGTGTATGGCGCGGTGGCTTACCCGCCCCTGATTCCCGCCTATGACGGCTATAGCATCACGCAGTTCTACGGCGCCTATTTTCAAGACCACGCGCGGATCACGCGGCGTCTCGCGGTGACGGCCGGCGGCCGTGTTAATTTCTCGACGAACCGCGACGTGCCGGATCCGGCTCATCACGATCGCGCGTTTACGCCGCGTGTCGGGGCTACGTATGAGGTACTACCGGGCGCAACGGTGTATGCGAGCTACAGCCGGTCGTATCTGCCGCAGTCGGGCCGTGTCTACGAGGCGGGTAATCCGAGCGGCGGCTTTGCTCCTCCCGAGAAGGGCGAGCAATGGGAGGGTGGGTTCAAATCGTCGCTGCTGAGAGGGCGGCTCACGGCAACGCTCGCGCTATTCAACCTGGAGCGCGGCAATGTGCTGACTAGCGATGCCAGCCATCCGAATTTCTATGTGCTAACGGGGAAACAGCGCAGCCGCGGTGTGGAACTGGAGGGCGTCTATCTCGTACGAAGTGGCTGGAGTATCACGGCGTCATACGCGTACATCCATGCGAAGGTCACCGAGGACAACGATATCCCGGTAGGAACGTGGACCCAAAACGTGCCGCACCACAGCTTTAATCTCTGGACGCGATATGAAATCCGGCGTGGATGGGCTTCGGGACTGGCGTTTGGTTTCGGCGGCCGCTATTACACAGACCAATCGGGCGATCTCTACGACACATTCCGCATTCCCGGCTACGGGATCGTGGATGCGTCGGTATCGTACTCGCGCCGCCATTTTCGCGTACAGTTGAACGCCTACAACATGAGCGATACCCGTTATTTCACCGGCTCGTACGACAACCTGTATGTGAAGCCGGGGGCTCCCCGCTCGGCGCGGGCGACCGTGGGTTTCACTTTCTAATACTACTGTGTTGCAAAGTGGGGTGGGCTTCAGCCTGACGTCACCGCTGCGTTTACGGATTGCGGCGAAAATGCATATCCGCGAACTTCAGGTACTGGTCCCAGTCGTATTCGATGACGTCGTGCTTTCCGGAGCGGTTGTGATACCCGATGTCGTGCATGATGGGGTGATGAAGCGGTGGCATCTGGTCGGTGCCGAGTCCTTGCTTCCCGAGTAGTTCGTAAACAGGCCCGGCCGCAGCGGCAGCCAGGAACTGGCCCTTGGGATCGGCCCACAGATCCTCCGCGGCGGTAGCAATATAGACGGGCCGTGGAGCAATGAGAGCGATCAGTTCGTGCTGGTCAAAGGGAAGGTCGGACTCATGGCTGCTGTATTTCCTGTAGTTGGCGTCGAACCAGTGCGGGAATCTGCTGTTGAGATCGGCGGGCTGCTCGCCGAAGAGCCGGCGGCTCAAGGCGGCGCCTCCCTCACCGGAGCAGTTGGAGATCACCATGGCGAAGCGAGTATCTTCGGCGCCGGCCCAGAGCGCCGTTTTGCCCAGGCGCGAATGCCCCATGAGGGCCACGTGGCGGGCATCCACCTGTTTGTCGGTTTCCAGGTAATCGAGCGCGCGGCTCAGGCCCCAGGCCCAGGCGCCAATCGCGCCCCACTCGCTCGCGGCCGGCGCTGTCTGACCCGGATGGAAGAAGGCGGGCCGCACGCCGTAGCGAATGCCGCCGTCGAAATCGGGTTCGATGTCGCCGTAATAGATGGCGGCGAGCCCGTAGCCGTGCCGCAGAATTTTCTCCACCTGCCACCGCCCTGCCGCGGTGCCCCTGGACTGCTCCGTGGCAGAGTGCACCGCGGGTGCGCCCGCCGCGCTGCTTCGCGGCCAGATCTGGCCGAGGCGGATCCCCGGGTCGGCCGCGACCGTCTGGTTGCCTCCGAAGTTCAGGCCCAGGAAGACGGGCACGGGCTTCGCCGCGCCTGCCGGCAAATAGAGGAGCAAGGTCATCTTCGGCCCGTTTTTCCGGCTGGTGAGATAGACGGTCACCTCTTTGCGCTCAGCGATGCCTCCGAGCGCGCGCCGGTCGATGGCCGCCAGTTCGAAATCGATCTTCGCGGGACGCGCAGGGCTGGTGCCGAACATTTCCCTCCGGAACAGGTCCAGCAGTTCCGGCCGCCGCTGCTGCGACCAGACGCGAGCGGTGCTGACGCGCGCTCCGCTTACGAGCCGGAGGGGATCGGGCAGGGTATAGTGCGGAACTTTGGCCTCGTCGTAGTTGACACTGCCCGGCTGGGCCACGGCGAACAGTGCGGCGAGCGTGAGCACGATGGCTAATCGCATACCCTCTATGCTAATCGCCTGAAGGCACAGAGGAGGAACGCCGCTGATGAATTACCGGCGGCACGTTTCTGCCCAGGCCCGTTCGGTCCAGGCTGAATCGCGGCGATTCCCATTCAATCCGAGCGCAGCGTTGAGGCCGGATCGATCCGCAGAGCTTTCAAGGCCGGCGCAAGAATAGCCACCGCGGCGATCAGACCAAAGGCGGCGATGCCGGATGCGAAACCTGCCGGATCGAGAGGGTCGGCCTGCATGTAGACCAGTCCGCGGGTGATTTTGCCGAGCCCGATCCCTGCGAATGTGCCGGCCGCAATCCCGACAATGACGGGGCCGATGTTCTGTTTGAGCAGCGTGCTGAGAATCGCAAAGGGACTGGCTCCAATCGCCATCCGAATTCCAATCTCGCGTGTGCGCTGTGCTACGGCGAAGGCTACGAAAGCAAACATTCCGGCGGCAGCCAGAAGCGTCGCCACCGCGCTGAGGCTGCCAATGACCGTGAGCATCTTTCGCTGACTGTCAAGCGCCTGCTCGTGCGCCGATCGGATGAGTTCAATAGACAGCGGCTCTCCGGCGACCACGCCCGCCTGCGCCAGATCCCCCATCAGGTGTGCCGGGTCGCCTTTTGTGTGTAGAATCAGCGCCGCCCGATCGGTCCACGCGCCGGTATCCGGGATGTATGCTTCCACCGATGTGGCATCGGCCACCAGGTTTGCCCCACTGTCCTTCGCTACTCCCACAACCGTACGTAGTGCGTTTTCGATGAGCCATCTCTTGCCGAGAGCGTCCTGATTAGGCCAAACGGCGCGTGCCGCCGACTCGCTGACGATTACAGCGTCGTGTTCTCCTGGGAAAAACGTTCGTCCCCGGACGAGGGGGATCTTGAGAGCCGCAAAGTAAGATGGCGCGATCGGATTCAGCCAGACCGGCGGCAGCCCGGGCAGGGACCGCATTGCGTTTCGCTGGCCGAGTGGAGGCGCAACGGCTTCCGTGATCGCATCCACGCCGTGTAGACGTCCAAGGCGCTCGATCAGAGCGTCGAGCTTTTGCCGCGCGACGGAGGGCGAGAGGTGCTGTGAAAACAACTGCGGGGCCACAATGACCATTTGTTTGTAGTCGAAGGCAAAATCGATGGCAGCGCTCCGTATCGCCCCGCGGACGATGATCGCCGAACTGATAAGCAGGAGGCAACTGACTGCGACCTGCACGGCGACAAGCATCTGGCGGCGGTGTCCCGCCCGATGATCCCGCCGCATGATCCTCAACGCGGCTGGCAGGCCAAATAAGAGAGCGGAGAACAAGGCCAGCATGACGCAGGCACAAACGATGCGCCAGTTGGCGGACATCCGGATATCCGGCGGCACTTCCAAAGCGCGGGAAAGAAAGACGGTCGTCAGCAGCGCCACCGGCAGGCCCGATGCGCCGCCGATCACGGAGAGAAGCAGGTTTTCGGTCATCAACTGCCGCACGACACGAGCCCGGCCGGCACCGAGGCAAATGCGCGTGTCCAGTTCCCTCTGGCGAGACAGGCCGCGGGCGACCAGCATGTTTCCCAGGTTGGCACAGGCGGAGACGAGAACCAGCAGTACCAGCCCAACAATGAGAAGGGCGGCGGGTGGAATGCGCTTCAGGTCTATGCCGCTCCCCGGTAATCGGCGGCACAGGTTGCGCTCGTCCTGGCGGAAAGACTGGGGAGCCGAGCGAGCCAATGTGCGACTGATAGAAGTGAGTTGTGCCTCCACCGCGGCAAGCGGCACTCCGGGGCGAGCCCTGACGAAGAGCATGTGATCCGGACGGGCGACGCTTTCCGCAGGTGGACCACCGGGAATCAGGGATCGCCGGACGAGGGGTAGCCAGACCGCTATTCTGCTTGGGGACAAGCCGGCAAAATCGTAAGGAGTAACCCCCACGACCTGGAAGATCTGTCCGTTAATATGCACGACCCGCCCGACGACAGAAGGATCTTCCGCCCACCGATTCTTCCAGTACGGATAACTGAAAACCACAACTGCCGGTGCGCCGGGCGAGTCGTCGGCTTCCGTTAGCAGCCGGCCCCACGCTGGGGCGATGCGCAGAGCACTGAAATAGTTTCCTGAGACGAATTTGGTACGAAGGCCAATCTCGCCATCGATGGTGACATCCTCACCGGCGCGCTCGGAAACGACATCTGAGCAGAGGGTGCAGTTTCTCTGGTATACCCGGATGGCAGGATACGGGACTCCGGCCGATTGTCTCTGTTTAGAGATACGGGAAAGCTGGAAAATGGAGTTCGCGCCTGAGAACGAGAGGCGGTGGAACACTGCGGCATCAAAGACCTGGAATTCCGCAAGATTCACACCGACACCGAGAGCGAGGACTGAGATAGCGCCCAGTGTGAAGCCGGGCGAACACGAGAACATGCGCACCGCGTAGGCGAGATCCTGGCGCAATTGATCGAGCCAACTCCAGACCCAGACTCCGCGCGCTTCCTCGAGGAGCCGGAGTTCGCTGCCGAATGCAGAGCGGTGGGACTCGGGCATCATCTCTCGATGGGCCGCCATTTCTTCGGCCAAGTCTCGTTGCATCGCGCGACGGTGCAGAAAATACCGTGCCCTCCGCAAAAACTTGGAGATCACGCAGTCCTCAGAATCGCCCGAATAGCGGCGGTCGCCTGCTCGTATTCGGCGACTTCCCGGTCCAATTGAACCCCTCCGGCGCGCGTCAGTTTGTAGAAGCGCACCCTGCGGCCTGTTTCCGAAGTACCCCATTCGGCGGTAACCCAGCCTTCCAACAGAATCCGTTGCAGCGCTGGATATAGCGATCCCTCTTCGGCTTCGAGGACATCGCCGGAGAGTTGCCGGATACGCGTCGCGATCGCGTACCCGTGCATCGGGCCGGGCTGGAGAACTCGCAGGATTAACATCGCAAGCGCTCCTTTTGGCATAGGAATCTGAGGCATAGATAGCCTATATATTAAGGCATGGCAGCTCATGGATGTCAACCCGGATAGCGGTCGCATGTGGAACATAGGGCCGACCAGGCCCATCCGCCTTATTGCGATTTGGATTCCGATTTCACCGTCGGCGTGTCGAAGTAGATTCCGCTGATGACGGCATCCCCACCGGTTACGTGATCCAGCCGTATCCGGCACGAACGGTTGTATTCGTAAACCAGATACTTCCCTCCTGCGAAATCTTCCACCAGGGCGACCGGTGCGAGCAGCTTTCGGGTCTCCAGATCAAAGAGCTCCACCGCCATCCGCCTCTGCTGCCGGTCTCCATCGACGAAATGGAGCGACATGCGATAGCGGCGCGCTGCCTTTACGCGAACATCTACGGTCATGGTCTGCCGGGTAGCCTCCGGGTTGCCGGTCATGAGGTAACCGGTCCGGGCCGGCATCGATCTCCACTCGCCTTTACGCGAACTATGGTGCGTGACGCTTTCGATATATTCGGGAAGACGGCGTTCATCTCCTCCATCGGTGCCGATGCTGAAGCGCACAGAACCATCCTGGCCGCAGCCTGCGCACGTATCCTGCAATGCCGGAGCCTTTCGGGCTGCCGCAACAGCCTTTGCGGGCCGGGGCACTGTGCCTTCATAGCGGATCGCGAATTCGCGGCGGCCCGGCTCGACGCCACTGA
>CAZMRK010000132.1:0-3836 GCA_964568355.1 uncultured Solibacteraceae bacterium
GCACGCCGTAAGGGCGAGCGCATCATCGGCTGAGGTCGTGATCGTGGACGCTCCACCGGGCACGAGCTGCCCGGTGGTCGCCGCGGTCGATGGTGCCGATTTCGTCGTATTGGTGACGGAACCCACTTCGTTTGGCCTCAATGACCTCCGGCACGCGGCGGAGATGGTCAACGACCTCGGCTTGCGGACAGGCGTCCTGATCAATCGTGACGAACCCGGCGACGGCCGCATAGACCGGTTCTGTAAATCTTCGCGGCTTCCCATTGTCGGACGAATCAAGGATGATCGCAGAGTTGCGGAAGTGTACTCTCGTGGCGATCAGCCCTTTTCTGCGCTGTCTTCTTTTCGCGCGGAAATCGAAGCGCTTGCCCTTCGGCTGAGAAGCGAGGTGGGCGTGTGAAGGAAATTGTCGTCTTAAGCGGGAAGGGAGGAACGGGCAAGACCAGCCTTGCCGCCGTCTTCGCTTCGCTCATGAACAAAGCGGTACTTGTGGATGGTGACGTCGACGCGGCGAACTTGCACCTGCTCATCTGGCCAACCGTAGAGCAGTCCGCTGACTTCTTTGGCGGGGCGAAGGCGAGAGTCGATCCCCTGAAGTGCAACGGATGCACTATCTGCTCCGATGCGTGCCGGTTCGATGCGATTCACGTGAATGCCCATGTTGAAGTGGACCCGAAGCACTGCGAGGGTTGCGCTGTCTGTGCGCGGCTATGCCCAACGCGCGCCATTTCGATCGAGCCGCAGGTTACCGGGCGGTGGTTCCGCTCGCGCACCCGGTACGGACCGATGCTCCATGCGCGGCTGCTCCCCGGCCAGGAGAATTCAGGAAAGCTGGTGTCCCTGCTAAGGGAGATGGCACGGACCGCGGCCGGCGAGGCCGACGCCGAGTGGATCCTCGTCGACGGGCCGCCCGGATCCGGGTGTCCGGCGATCTCTTCTTTGACCGGCTCAGACTATGTGTTCCTGGTCACCGAGCCGACCGTCTCCGGCTTCAGCGGCCTGCAGCGGGCCGCGGCCATCGCTGACCACTTTCGGGTGCGAACGGGCGTGGTGGTCAACAAGGCGGATATTAACCCGGAAATCGCGAGTGATATTGAGGGATACGCAGCGGATACCGGGCGGGACCGCCTGGGACGCATCGTATACGATGCCGCCTTCACACACGCCCAGCGTTCTGGAACGCTGCTTCTCGAAATCGCGTCAGTCGCGCTGCGCCAGAGCCTGCAAAATGTGTGGAGCGCGTTGGAGCAAGCGGTTCAGAGCCCGATCACCTTGATCCCATGACTATTCGAAAGGAAGACACACATATGCGAATTGCCATTCCGATGGCAGATGGAGTCCTGGCCCTGCACTTTGGGCATTGCGAGAAGTTTGCGTTGATCGACGTGGATCCCGACAGGAAGGAGATCACTCAGTCCACCGAGATTGCCGCTCCGGAGCATCAGCCAGGGCTGCTGCCGCCGTGGCTCAAGGAGCGAGGCGTTGTCCTCGTCATCGCCGGTGGCATGGGGTCGCGTGCGCATACGCTGTTCCAGGACGTCTCGATCGAGGTGTTCACCGGAGCGCCGGCGGAAAGCCCGGTCACCCTTGTCCGGAAGTATCTGGACGGTACGCTTGTGACAGGCGCAAACGCCTGCGAACACTAGCGAGGCTTACGTCGATCACGACTGCTCGCTGTCCGGGGCAGCCGCAGATCGCCGGAAGAAATCAGGATGAACTTCAAAAACGTACCAATCTTCGTTTGCGCCGTCGCACTATTGCTCTGCGCGGCGCCTACTACGGCACAGCAGTCCGGTTCGAGCCCCAAAGAGCGGAAACCGAGCCCTTCGCTTGAAGTGCAGACTGTTGACGGAAAGGTAGTCAAGGTGCATCAGATGCGCGGGAAAGTGGTCCTGGTTGACTTCATGACAACTGTCTGTCCCACCTGCAAGCTGGCGTCGGTTGGTTTGCAGAAGCTCTACCGTGATCTCGGGCCCAAGGGATTTCGGCCTGTCGCCGTGGCTCTCAATGTCGATTCGGCAGCGCCGCTGAAGGACTACATGCGAGAGCACGAACTAACGTTCACGTTTGGCACGGCGCCCAGGGGCGACGTCGCGACCTATCTCTCCCACCCGCCTGATAGGCCGATGCATGTTCCGACGATCGTGCTGTTGGATCGCCGGGGCCGCGTCTGTTCCGTCGAGGTTGGATGGAATGGCGAAGAGCTATTGCGAAACCAGATCGTCAAATTGCTGTCGGAATGAGCTGCTCGAAGAAGGTAGTTAGCTATTGGGAGATCATGCAATGTCCGAAGCCTCATTGAGCACGGATGCCGAAAGCCAGTTGCACGCACGTCCACAGTCCGGATGTTTCGTTTGTGGACAGGAGAACTCCGGAGGGCTTCGGATTCGCTTTGAGCAACAGGATAGTGGTGAGATGTCCGCGAGTTGGCGCCCCGGCCCGGAGTGGGAAGGATTCGCTGGCATTGTGCATGGCGGTGTAGTCAGCACCGTACTGGATGAGGCCATGTCCAAAGCGGTTGCCGGCACCAGGACGGAAGCCTTAACGGCCGAACTGCGGGTACGCTTTCGCCACCACGTGGCATCCGGCGAGAGCTTTCTCATCCGGGGCTGGATCGTCAGACGAGACCGGCGCCTGATCGAGACGGAAGCCTCATTGACGGCTTCTGACGGGACGGAACACGCTCACGCCTGGGCGCGATTCCTGACCTTGCCCAAGACGTAGAACCCTATCGTCGCGGGGATTGGGGCGGTGCGCCGGAGAGATGTTCCAGCCGATCCCAATCCTCCTCCGACTCGGGAACGGCAGGCAGATCCGGCCCGTTGATCGAAACGGCGCCGGCCGCAGACTTTGCCCGCCAACGAGACAACAGCCACACAACCCCGAGTCCGCTCATCAGGATCAACAGCCACGGGATTCCATCACTCCACATCCATGCCTCCCGTTGGGGCGGAGCCAGTACCTGCGCTCCATAACGGTCTTTGTACACGGCGAGCACTTCCTCGTCCGTTTTGCCCGCGTTCACCAGGTTTTGGATCTCCAGTCGCATCTTGACGGAGACTTCACTTTGATGGCGGGCGACGGGCTCTGCGTAACAGCACGGGGCCAGCAGCGCATTTTCCAGGTGTTTGATGCGGGCCTGACGCACGGCGTCGGTTTCCGCCCACACCTCGAAAACGGAAGCCAACAGGATCACGGTTAGCGCTTTGGAGACGCGCCGGCTTCTTGCGTTCACCATAAATCACCTCAGGTCCATGCGGCGAGTACTGCCTCGCTCCCGCAGCCTTCCGCTTCGCTTTCGAGGGTTGCATGCGCGATCTTCCACTCCGCCCGCAGGTGCTGCCGCACTTCCACGGCACGCGCTTCCGCGTCGCGCAGATACGTCATCGGCAGGAGCATATGTGCTGTGAGCGCCCATTGGGCGGGCCCAACCTCCCAAACGTGCACATGATGGAACTGAATGTCGGGAAAGCGATTGTACAGGTCCGCCAACAGGACCTCGAGATCCACGCCGGCGGGCGTCGCCTCGAGCAGGGTGTGCACCGATGTCCACACAATCGACGCCGCGCTCCGCAAGACCACTACGCTGATGAGTATCGCGGCGAGCGGGTCGGTGTACCTTCCAATAGGTGTGCTGGAAGCAAGGGCCGCGATCACGACGGCGAGCGAGGCGAGCGCGTCCTGTAAAAGATGCAAGAAGGCACTCCTGACATTGATGTCATCGTGCTTGTGAACGCGCAACAGGAGTACCGAGATTCCGTTCGCAATCAGCGCGGCCAGCGCGGCTGTCAGCATGGTCGAGATGTCAATCCTGGCCGGTGCCCTGAGACGTATGA
>CAZMRK010000133.1:0-5099 GCA_964568355.1 uncultured Solibacteraceae bacterium
ATTTCGCGGCGCAAGGTCGGGCGCGCGTTCGTTTATGCTCCTTTACTTTCGCGCGATTCGGTGCAGCGCCGCGCTTTGAAGGAGTTCGTCGACGGGTATTTCGACGGCTCCGAGGCGCAGTTGCTGGATTTCCTGCGGCGCCAGGAGCCGGCGGATACGGAGCGGCTGGAAACGCGGTTGGATACGGCTTTGCTGTAGGGGGCGAGGGGGTACCGCTCCCTCACGGTCGCGGCTCGGTAACGGGCGTGAGTGCGGGCACGTAGTTCGGTTGCGGGTGGGGCGGACACTTGTTTTCGCGGCGCAAGGTCGGGCGCGCGTTCGTTTATGCTCCGTTGTCACACAGGGGTATCACGGTCGCGGGTGGGGCGGACAGTTGCGTTAAAATAAAAGTTATCCATTCCCAGGAGGGACACCGTATTGGAATCAGCGATCCTGGCCTTGGAAGACGGCACGGTCTTCGAAGGCAGGAGTTTTGGTGCGCCTGCCGAGAGGTCAGGCGAGGTCGTTTTTAACACTGCCCTCACCGGTTACCAGGAAGTCTTCACGGATCCTTCTTACGCCGGGCAGATCGTCATTTTCACCAACCCGCAAATTGGAAATTACGGCACCACGGCCGAGGATAACGAAGCCCGGCGCCCGTACATCGAGGGCCTGGTGGTGCGCGAGTTTTCGAATGTGACCAGCAACTGGCGCTCCGATCAGGAAGCGCAGCAGTTCCTGGCGCGGCACGGTATTCCCGTGGTCTCCGAGCTGGATACGCGCGCACTGGTACGCCACCTGCGCACCCGCGGCGTGATGCGCGGTGTGCTTTCGGCTATAGAGTCCGATGCTCAGAAGCTGGTGGAAAAAGCGCGCCAGATTCCCAGCATGGCCGGCCTGGACCTGGCCAGCCGCGTCTCCACGCAGGAAAGCTACACCTGGAACCAGCCGGTGGATGCATGCTCGCCCTCCGAGCGCATCGCACGGCCCCCAGAGGCGCGCTTCCACGTGGTGGCTTACGATTTCGGCATCAAGCAAAACATCCTGCGCCGCCTGGTGCAGGTGGGTTGCCGGGTGACGGTGGTTCCCGCGCTCACGCCCGCCGAAGATGTGCTGGCGCTCCAGCCCGACGGCATCTTTCTCTCCAACGGGCCCGGCGATCCCGAGCCGCTCGAAGCGCAGGTGGCCAATGTGCGCCGCCTGATCGGAAAAAAGCCGATCTTCGGCATCTGCCTGGGCCACCAGATCCTGGGCCTGGCACTGGGCGGCAAGACCTACAAGCTCAAATTCGGCCATCGCGGCGCGAACCATCCCGTAATCAATCGCCTCACGGAGCGGGTGGAGATCACTTCGCACAATCACGGCTTCGCCGTGGATCCAGACTCGCTCAACCTGAACGAGCTGGAGATTACCCACGTCAACCTGAACGACCAGACGCTCGAGGGCTTCCGGCATCGCCAGCACCCGGTCTTCTGCGTGCAGTATCATCCAGAGGCGGCGCCGGGACCCCACGACTCCCACTACCTGTTTGACGATTTTGTGAAATTGATGGAAGACGAGCAGTAAGCGGATGCCCAGACGCAACGATATCCACCGTATCCTGATCATCGGGTCGGGGCCGATTGTGATCGGCCAGGCCTGCGAGTTCGACTACTCCGGAACCCAGGCGGCCAAGGCCCTGCGCGCCGACGGGTTTGAAGTGGTGCTAGTCAACTCCAATCCCGCCACCATCATGACGGATCCGGATTTGGCGGATCGGACCTACGTAGAACCGCTGAGCCGCGCCTACCTGGAAGAGATCATCCGCAAGGAGCGGCCCGATGCACTGCTTTCCACGGTAGGTGGGCAGACCGGCTTAAACCTGTCGGTGGAACTGGCCGAAGAGGGCGTGCTGGAGCGCTATGGCGTGGAGTTGATCGGCGCCAAGATCGAGGCCATCAAGAAGGCCGAGGATCGCCTCCTGTTCAAACACGCCATGCGCGCCATCGGACTGGAGACACCGCAATCGCGCCTGCTCAAAAAGGTAAGCGACGGCCTGGATTTCGCCGAGCAGCACGGGTATCCCTGCATTCTGCGGCCGAGCTTTACCCTGGGTGGGACCGGCGGCGGTATCGCCTACAATCGCGAGGACCTGGTGGAGATTCTGGAGCGCGGCCTGGATCTTTCGCCGGTCCATGAAGTGCTCATCGAAGAGAGCGCGCTGGGCTGGAAAGAGTACGAACTGGAGGTGATGCGCGATCTGGCGGACAACTGCATCATCATCTGCTCCATCGAGAATTTCGATCCGATGGGCGTCCACACGGGCGACTCCATCACCGTGGCTCCGGCGCAGACGCTGACCGACCGCGAATATCAGATGATGCGCGACGCGGCCATCCGGTGCCTGCGCGAGATCGGCGTGGATACGGGCGGATCCAACGTGCAGTTCGCCATTCATCCCAAGACCGGGCGCATGGTCATCATCGAGATGAACCCGCGCGTTTCGCGCAGCTCGGCGCTGGCTTCGAAGGCCACCGGTTTCCCCATCGCCAAGATCGCCGCCAAACTGGCCGTGGGCTACCGGCTGGACGAGATCCGCAACGACATCACGCGCAAGACCCCGGCCTGCTTCGAACCCACCATCGATTATGTGGTGGCCAAGATCCCCAAGTGGCAGTTCGAGAAGTTTCCGGGCGCCGATTCCACGCTGGGGACCCAGATGAAATCGGTGGGAGAGGTGATGGCCATCGGCCGCACGTTCAAGCAGGCGCTGTGGAAGGGGATGCGCAGCCTGGAGACCGGCAAGGCGTTCGGTTCGGAGAAATTCGATAAGAACCTGATCACCAAACGGCTGATCACTCCCACGCCAGAGCGGCTCAACTACATCCGCTTCGCCTTCCAAAGCGGCTACTCCGTGGAGCAGGTGCAGGAGCTCACCTCGATAGATCCCTGGTTCCTGGAGCAGGTGAAAGAGGTGGTGGATTTCGAGGCAGAGCTGAAGCAGTCCTCGCTCGAAAGGACCACGCGGGAAGAACTGTCACGCGCGAAGCGCTTCGGCATCTCGGATGCGCAACTGGCACGCGACTGGGGGACCGACGAACTGGCGGTGCGGGCGAAGCGCAAATCGCTGGGCGTGAGCGCCGTGTTCAATCGCGTGGACACCTGCGCGGCCGAATTCGAAAGCTTCACCCCTTATCTCTACTCGAGCTACGAGAGCGACTGCGAAGCGGATCCCACCACGCAGAAAAAGGTCATGATTCTGGGCAGCGGCCCCAACCGCATCGGCCAGGGGATCGAGTTCGACTACTGCTGCTGCCATGCCTCCTTTGCGCTGCAGGAGGAGGGCCATGAATCGATCATGGTCAACTGCAACCCGGAGACGGTCTCCACCGATTACGACACCAGCAATCGCCTCTACTTCGAGCCGCTCACGCTGGAACACGTGCTCAACATCTGCGACACGGAGCGGCCGGACGGCGTCATCGTGCAGTTCGGCGGCCAGACGCCGCTCACGCTGGCGCTGCCCTTACAGCGGCTGGGGGTACCGATTATCGGCACCGATCCGAAGAATATCGACCTGGCGGAGGACCGCAAGCTCTTTGGCAGACTGCTCGACGACCTGGGGATTCCGGCGCCCGAGAACGGCACGGCTACCAGCGTGGAGGAAGCCTGCGACGTGGCGCGCCGGATCGGCTACCCCGTGCTGGTGCGGCCCAGTTACGTGCTGGGCGGCCGGGCCATGGTCATCGCCTACGACGAGGAAATGGTCCGGCAGTACATGCGTGAAGCCGTCACGTTCTCGCAGGACCGCCCGGTGCTGATCGATCGCTTTCTGGAAGACGCCACCGAGATCGACGTGGATGCGCTGGGCGATACCGAAGACGTGCTGATCGCCGGCATCATGGAGCACATCGAAGAGGCGGGTGTGCACTCCGGCGACAGTTCCTGCGTGCTGCCGGCCAAGACGCTCACCGCGGAACAGTTGCGGACCATCGAAGACTACACCGTACGGCTGGCAAAGGCGCTGAACGTGATCGGGCTGATGAACGTGCAGTATGCCATCCGCAACGGCACGGTCTACGTGCTCGAAGTGAATCCGCGCGCCTCGCGCACGGTGCCCTATGTCAGCAAGGCGACCGGGGTGCCGCTGCCCAAGATCGCGGTGGGCCTGATGCTGGGCAAAAAGATCCGCGACTATCCGCATCTGACCGGCGGACGGGTGAGCGGCACGCTACCGGTGCCGCAGGATTTCGTGAAGTCGCCGGTGTTCCCGTTCAACAAGTTCCCGGGCGTGGATCCGGCGCTCGGTCCGGAGATGCGCTCCACCGGCGAGGTGATGGGCGTAGGCGAGAACTTCGGCGAGGCGTTCGCAAAAGCTCAGTTGAGCGCCGGCACTCCTCTGCCGGAAAAAGGCACGGTCTTCTTCAGCGTCAACGACCATCACAAGGCGGAAGCGGTGGAGGTGGCCCGGCGCTTCGCAGCTTTGGGATTTCAACTGGTGGCGACGCGCGGCACTGCGGCAGCATTACAGGCCGCGGGTTTGCAGACCAGGACGGTGTTCAAGGTGAATGAAGGCCGGCCGAACGCCGTGGACCTGCTCAAGGCCGGAACCATTCAGCTTGCCATTTACACCACGACCGGGGCTCCGGCGTTCTTCGATGAAAAGGCCATTCGCCGCAGCGCGGTCATGTATCGCGTGCCTTGCATCACGACCATGAGCGGCGCTCGCGCGGCCGCCGATGCGGTGGAGGCGCGGCGGCGCGATCCGATCCGCGTGTGGAGCTTGCAGGAGATCCACGAATCCAAGAAGACCACTGTGTAGGGGCCGACGAGGGCGTCGGCCTGCGGTCCAGGGGGACCGCCCCACAGGCGCTCAGCCCATCCAGTGCAGGTTGTGGGCGGTGCCGTCGAATTGCGTGGTGGTTTTGAATCCTTCGAACTTGCCCGTCAGAGCGGCGTCCCGGGTTTTGGCCAGCAGCGCGGAAAGCTGGGTCTGGCTGAGCGGTTTGAACGTGCGGACCGCTTCCAAGGCCTGCTGCAGCCGTTCCATGGTGTCACAGCCATTGATCACCACCGAGGTGGGTAGATTGAGCGCGTAGTGCAGACATTCAATCCCGGTGGCCAGCCCGTTTTTAGGCAGG
>CAZMRK010000134.1:0-4096 GCA_964568355.1 uncultured Solibacteraceae bacterium
CTTGTGGTCATGACACTGAGCGCAGCCTACGGTCAGGCCCAGCCAGACGGCTCCTACGGTGGAGACCCGGTCCACCACCTGTTCGACGCGGAGTTGCTCGCGATCGATGCCGCCTTCCCGATTGGTAAGAGTGTTGCGATGGAAGCCGGTAGCGACCACCTGTTCCACGGAGGCGCCCGGCAGCAGGTCGCCGGCAATCTGCTCCTGGGTGAAGCGATCGAAGGGCAGGTCGCGGTTGAGAGCATCGATCACCCAGTTCCGCCAGCGCCAGGCGTAGGGCCGCGGCAGGTCCTTTTCATAGCCGTCGGAATCCGCGTAGCGGGCCAGGTCGAGCCACTGGCGGGCCCACTTCTCTCCGTAGTGCGGCGAGGCCAGCAGGTGGTCGACCAGGCGCTCATAGGCGTCCGGGCGCTGATCCGCGAGAAAGTCGCGAACTTCGCCGGGAGTGGGAGGCAGACCAGTGAGATCGAGGCTCACCCGGCGCAGCAGGGTGCGACGGTCCGCTTCGGGCGCGGGTTCGATGCCTTCACGCTCCAGCCTCGCAACGAGGAAAGCGTCGATCGGGTTGCGTACCCAGGTTGTATGGCGGACGGTGGGAACCGCGGGACGCACCGGCGGGTTGAACGACCAATGGCGAGCCGCCGCCACCGTGCTGGCTTCGGGCCACTGGGCGCCCTGATCGATCCAGGCGCGCAGGATCCCGACCTGTGCCGCCGTCAGGCGCGAGCCCCCTGGCGGCATCACCACTTTTTCGACTCCCGCGACCAAGCGGATCAGACGGCTGCGCGCGCTATCGCCCGGCTGGAGCGCGGGACCGGATTTTCCGCCCGCCAGAGCCGCCCGACGCGAATCCAGGCGCAGACCGCTCATCTGCTGCTGCGGTCCGTGGCAGCCCTGGCAAACCGCCAGCACCGGTGCTACATCCCGTGAGAAGTCGATTGGCCGGCTTGCGGCAGGCGGCAGCGTCTGAGCGCCTGCGATCCAGGCAGCGCCCGCCATCACGACCGGCAAAAGTCCCCTCACCCAGTTCATGCGCATCCGCAGGCTCCCATGCAAGTCGTGAGGAATTTTATCACTAACCGCCTGGTCTTGGGGATGCTATCAGGGAATTGATACAAAATCAGCCGGCACGAAAGGGCAACCACCTATCACGATCCTGATATAGTGAAGAAATCTTCGACCTGAGGAGCACTTGGTGGAAAGGTACACTGTTCCCTCTCTAGCGCGCGCGTTTGAGATGCTCGACATGCTCTCCATGAGCAGCGTGGGGCTGACCAAGATGGAGATCGCGCGCCAGATTGGCATTCCCTACAGCACAGCCTTTAACATCCTCACCACCATGGAGCATCATGGCTATGTGCGTAAGGACGAAGCCAGCGGAAGGTACTACCTCGGGCTGAAGCTCCTCAGCTTCGGGAACATCGGGATCAAGGACGTGAGCCTGCGCGACATCGCGGCGCCGGTGCTCGAAGATCTGGTGCGTAAGACCGGACTTACGGCACACCTGGCGATTCTGGACCGGGGGGAAGCGGTCTATATCGACAAGAAAGAGCCGGATGGTTTCCTGAAAATCAACTCCTGGGTCGGCAAGCGGAATTACGTGCACACATCGGCGGTGGGCAAGGCTCTGATCGCCACGTCAGACATCGAGGAATTGCGCCACCTCTGGAACGCAGGCCTGCCGCGGCGTACAGCCAACACCATCACTTCGTGGAAACGATTCAAGGCGGAACTGATCGCAGTCCGGAAACAGGGCTACGCGGTGGATCGGGAAGAGGATGAGCTGGGCGGACGATGCGTTTCGGCGCCGGTGCTGGACGCCCAAGGCATGGCGGTTGCGGCGGTCGGGCTTTCGGGGATCGTCTCTCAACTTCCCGAAGAACGTATTCCGGGGCTGGGTGAGGCGCTACGGTCGGCCACGTCGGTGATCTCCTCGCGTCTAGGGCATAATGCGGCGCCACCGGTTAACGGCACAGGCGGCGACCATACGGCCAGGCGCCCCCGTACGCGATGAAATTGGCCCGCCCCCTTCGGAATTGCCCTTCTGAAAGATGGTTAGGTATCCAGGAAACACACGCCGTTGATCGGGAGATTGCGTGCTACCTGGGATGTAAGTCTCTGACCATTTGATGATTTTGAAATAAACCAATTCTATTAGGAAATGTTTTGATCCATAGTAAGAGCATGGCTCGCACTCACTCGCCCGGTTTCCGGCGGCAGTTCGGGTCGAGGAGGCCGCAATCGGCGCATTCAAAGACAACCCGTCGGACGGCACGCAAGCGCAGATTGATGGTTCTGGCCGCGTATCTATTTATGGAGCAACTCATCGAGCGACAGGACTTGGAAGACAATGTCGGCCTGGCTTCCGGCGTAGGCGATGCCGATGTGTTTGCCGTCGATGCGGGAGATGCTCGGATAGCCCCATCCGTTGCCCCGGTCGAGCAGCTTGTGATACTCCTGCGGCCAGGTTTTGCCGTCGTCGAAGCTGACCTGGATGGTTTGATTGGTGCGGATGCGCCGGGTGTTCGAGTGGGGGTTGGCGAACAAGAGGACGTGTTTGTTGTGGCCGCCTTCCACATAGTCGACGCGGAACAAGCTGGCGTTGCAATTGGGATCGATGAGCGTTTTGAGATTGGTCTCGTGGGGACGCCATGTCCGGCCGAGGTCCTGAGTGACATAGACGGCGCGGTAGTTATATGTCGGACCCGCTGTCTCATTGCGCATGTTGAGCATGACCGAGCCGTCGCCAAGCTGCACGGCCTGGCTTTCACTGGCGAAGCTGTAGGCCGGCGTCCCGACGGTCCAGCTTTCCCCATGATCGCGGCTGCTCATAATCGTGGAGAAGGCGCCCCAACTGTCGGCTTTGCCGCGCTCCAAGCGGCCTTGGACAGGCATCACCAGTGTGCCGTCGGCTAGTTGGATTCCCTGCTGCGGCGATGGCGCGAGCAGCCACCACGACTCCTTCTTCAACTTGCGGGTCAGGTTTTCGGGCTTGCTCCATGTGAGCCCATCGTCCTTCGACCGGACCATCATGAACTGGGCGGCTTTGCCGATTTCATAGCCCGGCTCGGAGCCGTCTCCCACCCACTGATGATGTCCGCGTTTGCCGTTCATCCAGACGGCGAAGACGAAGATCTCTCCGGTTTGGCGGTCGACGATAATGCCCGGATCGCTGATGCCGTTCTGCTCCTGCGGAAGTCCGCCGTACTCCCCCATATCCATAATGACTCGGGATGGCTCCCAGGTCTTGCCGCCGTCGGTGCTGCGGCTGAGCCCGCTGTCGATGTCGTCCTGCAGGTCGTGCCCTGGAGCGCGGCGCCGCATGTCATAGGTGCAGATCAGCGTACCCTTGGGCGTGGTGGCAAGGACCGGGATGGCGTAGGTGTCGACGCCATCGTCATGCTCTTTGCGGAGGGCGATGCCAAAGCTGTGACGCACTCCGGGGTTCTCGTCGCGAGGTGCAAGCTGACCGGCGGAAGTCTCGATGCGGAGACACGCCGCGGAGAGACGGTGGGATAGGTCGGCGGTGCGCTTCAATTTGGCAGAGAGCCAGAAGACGTTCCGGCCGGGGCGCAGGAGCAGATTGGGGTAGAAGGTGAGCGCGGCAGCCGGAGGCATGGTCTCGCCGATCTGCACAGGCGATGAGCGCTGGGCGCGGGAAGATCCGCCGCGGCGCGAGGCGATCAGATCGTCGGCATCGGCGGTGGAATAGAGGCCGACGGATTCCAGGTCGCCCATGTTGTCTGCGTCGACGGTGAAGGAAATAGCATTCAATCGCACATCGTTGCGGATAAATATATGAGACTCATCGTATTTGCCGAGATTGATTTCGACGCGGAGAACCGAACTCATGGAGTTGCGAATCAGCAGGGGATAGACAGGCCGGGACATCGTCGCGGTAACACCCGGTATGGTGTCGGCAGGGTAAATGCCGGCCGGAGTCATCGTTAAAAGGAAAAGAACGGCGAGAGTGTTTCGTATAGCGGCTTTTGCATGATTCGTCACAGTGAGTCACTCCGTGGCACCAGATATCCAATGCTAAGTTACGGCTTCCAGCGGATCAGGACAGCGGCTTTGGCGAGATAGTTTCCGTAGG
>CAZMRK010000135.1:0-3064 GCA_964568355.1 uncultured Solibacteraceae bacterium
TCGACGTAAATCCCGCCTGGGTCGATCCCTTCAACAAGCTGGCGAGCGCGCGCGGACCTTCGGATTTTGACGCGCGCAACCGCTTCTCCGCGGCCTATCAGTACCGCCTGCCCGTCGGCAAGGGGCAGCGTTTCGGCAGCAATCTCTCCGGAATCGCCGATAAGCTGGCCGGCGGCTGGGGCGTCCGCGGCGTGACCACCTTTCAGACCGGGCTGCCGCAGTCCCCGTCCATGTCGATCGCCCGCAATGGAACCTGCGTAGCCACCTGCATCGCCCGGCCTGACCGCATCGGCGACGGAAACCTCGATAAGAGCACGCGCACCCTGCAGCGCTTCTATGATGTCAGCGCCTTCCGTCTGCTCGCGCAGGGCGGCGTGGAGGCCCGCGTCGGCAATGCCGGCAGGAATATCCTGAACAGCGCCGGCATCAACAACTGGGATCTCCAGGTCTTCAAGGATACGGCCATTCGGGAAGGACAGTCGCTCGAGTTCCGCTGGGAGATGTTCAACGCCTTCAATCACACCCAGTGGGGACCGGCCGGCACCAACCTGGAGGCGCCGCAACAGTTCGGCGTCATCTCCAGCACGGGGCTGCCCCGCATCATGCAATTCGTGTTGAGGTACGCGTTTTGACGGCCTTCGCCTTAGCCGCGCTGCTGCTCGCCCCCGCAGCCTTTGAAACCGGCGCTGTGAAGCAGACCGACCATGGCGCCTATCACCTCAATGCGATCCCGTCCATCGCGCGGATGGCCAGCGGCAAACTGATCTGCGCCTGGACCGTCGCCGGCAAGCCGGATACCAAGATGCGCATCGTCGCGGCATTCTCCGCCGACGGCCGAACCTGGTCCCCGCCGAAAATGCTGATCGATACCCCCGGCAAAAACGACGCCGATCCGGTGCTGCTGGTGGCCGGCAGGCGTGTCTTCGTCTATTCCGCCACCGTCAATATCCCGGACCGGCTGGACCACAGCCAGGTCTTCATGGTGTCGAGTGACGACGAAGGAGAAACCTGGTCCGCGCCGCGCGAGATCCACTTTCCCCGCAAGTACACCGCCGCCATGGTACACAATGGCATTCGCCGGAAAGATGGGACCTTGCTGCTGCCTTTCAGTTGGGATCTCTGGCCCGAGAAGGGATTCCGCGCAAGCACTGAGGGAGAGATGGATCTCGCCTCGGGCATCCTTATGTCGCGCAACGGTGTCGACTGGGAGCCGCACGGGGAACTGCACATCTGGGAGCCGAAGACCACCCCCGGTTCCACCAACGGCCTTTGCGAGCCCGCCCTGGTAGAACTGCAAAGCGGAGAGCTGTTCATGGTCATGCGCAGCAGTACCTCCCGGCATTGGGCCAGCCGCAGCTCGGATGGAGGCCTTACCTGGGAGCCGCCCCACCCTACCGACTTGGTGGGTCACAATACGCCCACCGCGCTCTGGCGGCTGGACCAGCATCCGGAGGAGATCATCGCCATTTGGAACAACTCCCCCACCTCTCGCTTTCCGCTGAGCGTTGCGATCTCCAGGGATGGCGGAAGGAACTGGAGCCGTCCGAAAGACGTCGCCACTTCCGGCGGTCAGCAGGTCTCCTATCCGGGAATTGTGCAAGCTCGCGACGGGAGCTTCGTCGCCGTCTGGCAGCAGCAGTTGAAAGAAGGCGGCCGGGATATCCGGTGGGCGCGGTTCTCGCGCGATTGGGTGCTCGAATGATCAGCCGGCGTGGCATTCTTGCAGGCTGGCCGTGCCTGTTCGCCACTTCCAGTCCGGCGGAGCCCCTCCCGCTCGAACGTTCGGTCATCTTTGCCGGCCGCACCGCGCGCACCACTTTCTTTCAACCGCGCGCCTGCCCGATCCCCGGTTCGCCCCATCCTGTGATCTTCCTGACCGCGGCGCCCACCACCGGCGACGATGTCTTCTGGAATCTCCACTGGTCCGAATCAGCCGATCTCGGGCGGACCTGGAGCGAACCGAAGCCCCTGCCCGGCCTCGCCCGCATCCATCATCCCGGCGGTCTGACCGAAGAGCTGCTGGTGGATGCCGGTCCGGACTACCACCCGCCCACCGGCTCCATCCTCGTGCTGGGCGATAACGTCTATTACGCGAAGGACGGCCGGACCCAGGCCCGGCTGCCCGGACGGCGCTGGCAGCAGCCCACCTATCTGGTACGCGGACGAGACGGACGCTGGTCGCCGTTGCGCCAGCTCGAATGGGACGATGCTCGCACCTCGGCCATGATCAACGCGGGCAACTCCCAGCGCGTCATTCTTGCCGGCGGCGATCTCCTCCTGCCGCTCTCCTACGCCCCGGAAGAGCGCTACCAGGATGGCCCGCTTGGTTCGCGAAACGGCTCTCAAGCCTTTGACCGCGCCGTAGCGGTTACCCGCTGCTCGTTTGACGGAAAAACCCTCGCGATCCGCTCCGCGGGCGCCGAGTTCCGGCTGCCGGTCAAGCGCGGCCTGATTGAACCGTCTCTGGCGGCCTACCGTGGACGCTTCTACCTGACTATCCGGGCCGAAGACGGTCACGGCTACGCGAGCACCTCTTCGGATGGCCTCGCCTGGGAGAAGATGCGGCCCTGGTCATGGGATAACGGGGAAGCAATCGCTATGTCTACTACGCAGCAACGTTGGCTCGTATTTGATGACCGCCTGTTTCTGGTCTATACGCGGCGCACTTCGCAAAATGAGAAGGTCTTTCGTTGGCGCGCGCCGCTTTTCCTCGCCGAGGTGGACGCGGAACGGCTTCGCCTCGAGCGCGCGAGTGAGCAGATCGTCTTTCCGCTGGTGCCCGATGCCCGTTACGGCAACTTCCATGCGGCGGCCATCACGGACTCTCTCGCCTGTATCTTCTGTACCGAGGAGACCTCGCCCCAGATGCACTACCGCGGCGATACGCTGCTCGCCCGTCTGCGGAGAGGCGGGCGAAAAGGATGAGCGGCCGCTGGAAAGCAGTCTATGAGCTGGATTCCGCGCGAGCGCCCATCGCCGGCAGTTCCCTGGACCTGGCCTCCGCCATCCGCCGGGGCGCCGATCTGCGCGTCTATTCCGCCTTCCGCCACAACGAGCACATCGA
>CAZMRK010000136.1:0-16709 GCA_964568355.1 uncultured Solibacteraceae bacterium
ATCGAGGCGCTGGATGTCTTCGAGCAGCTCTTCCACAGGCCAGGCGGCGACGGGGCCGTTTACCAGCACCACGTCCGGGAGGGTGGCAGCCAAACAATCGAGGGCATACTGCCGTCCGGTGGCGGTCTCGACGACGAAGCCGGCGAGCGGGGAGTCGAAAGGGAGAGGGGCGGGCGCGGGGCCGCTCGAGATCGAGAGAATGCGCTTCCTGGTCGGTGCCACTCTTCGAACATCGGCGGTCGGGGCGGGCAAGATTAGCCGACGGGAAGATTTTTTTCAGAAATCTCCTATTTCGGCTAGTGGATTTGCTCGGGACTGCCGATAAGAGCCTTGAAGGCTTGCGGAGAAGCTGCCTGTGCAACCAACGCGACTGAATACCGAACTGACCACCGGAACCTCTTCGTCCCGAGCCGAGCGGACGACCGCCACGCGGGCCACCGAATCAGGCAACCAAGCGGCAGTCGGGCGAACATCGTCGGGTTCGAGTGAGGATCAGATCCAGCTTTCGTCCCTGGCGGGCAAGATTGTCCAGGTGGCCGGCGCCCAGGCGGCACAACGCGCCGGGCGGATCGAAGAGTTGAGCAAGATCTACGCGCAAGGGGACTACCACGTCCAGCCGGAGCAGTTGAGCCGGCACATTGTCGACGAATGGCTGGCAGGCGGCACGGTTGCCAAATCGCAGTAAGCAGGAAGGCGAAGCGGGATCCAGGACGGAGAGGGCAGAGATAGGAAGCAGAGATAGGAAAATGAGCCACGCGAGGGAGTCCCTGGAACATGCCGGCTCGGAGGCCTGCCTGCTGGCGATAGGCGAGCATCTGCGGGAGGTTCGTGGCGCTCTGGAACAGCCTTCGGTAGTGCGGATCGACCAGTGCCGCGAAGAATTGCAGAAGATGGTGGGGATACTCCAGGGAATACCCCGCCAGTTTGGGGAACTCCCCGCAAACCGGGATGGCGTGCTCGCAGGAGCGCTGGCGGCTCGCCGCGAGTTGCGGCGGATCCGGGACCTGCTGGAGTCGGCTGCCGGCTTCCACCAGGGGTGGCGGCAGTTTCGCGCAACCTTTCTTTCCGGCTATACCGCACAAGGAGCACCGGCGGCGGTGCCCGGCACCCATCGCCTCTCCCTATCGGGGTAGATCCATCATGGCCAATCTATTTTCATCGCTTGGGGTGACGGCCAATGCCATGCGCGTGTTCGAGCAGGCGATCGATGTCACCGGCAATAACGTGACCAACGCCTCCACCCCCGGATATGCCCGCCAGCGTACCACCCTGCAGGCGATGGCCTTCGATCCGCTCAACGGAACCATTGGGGGAGTGAGCACCGGGGAAGTGCAAAATGCCCGGGACGAATACGCCGAGGCACAGGTTCGCCGGCAGGTTCAGGCCTGGGGAGAGAATGACCAAAAGGCGACCAGCCTGGCGGCTCTCGAAAACATCTTTCCCGTGGCCGAGGGTACCGGTCTGGCCGATGCTCTCAATGACCTCTCCAGCAGCTTTTCGGCCTGGAGCGCGAATCCCTCCAGCCAGACGCTGCGTGAGGACGTTCTCGCTCAAGCCGATACGGTGGCGCGCGCGTTCCAGCAGGCCGGCAACAGCTTGACCCAGATGGCGTCGGACACCGACGAGCAGATCCGCCAGGCAGTGGACCAGGTGAACAGCCTGGGCAGCCAGCTTCAGGCGCTGAACCAGCAGCGCAGGAACAACGGCACAGCAGATGCGGGACTGGACGCGAATCTTCATGCAACCTTGGAGAGCCTGGCGGAATGGGTGGACTTTACCGTAGCGCAGCAACCCGATGGCACCGTTACGGTTCTGCTGGGCGGCCAGACCCCTCTGGTTATGGGAGACCGCCTGTATCCCATTCAGGCAGGCACGGGAGATACGACCTCATCGGCCGTTCTGCCCAATACGACCATCGTGAGTTCAGACGGGCGGGAGGTCACCTCTCAGATCTCCAGCGGCCGGCTGGGCGGGCTGCTGGACGTGCGCAACCGCATCCTGCCTTCTTTCCTGGGCGACAGCTCGCAACCCGGCGACCTCAACCGGCTGGCGCAAGGTGTAGCCGATCAGATCAACCAGATCCTCACCAGCGGGCTAGTGACGGACGGGCCTCCACCGGTGGCGGGTATTCCTTTGTTTCAATACGACGCGGCCAATCCCGCCCGCACGTTGAGCGTCAACAGCGACATGACCGCCGACCAACTGGCCGCCATCGACGCCGGGCCGCCATACAGCAGCAACGGAACCGCCCGCAAGCTGGCGAATGCCGTCACCGAGACCGGCCAGATTGATGGCACCAGCCTGGCGGGGTTTTACGGAAACCTGTCGGCGCGCGCCGGCCGCGAAGTGAACTCTGCCCAGCAGGGGCGTGATGACGGGCAGCAAATGGTGGCGCAGGCGCGCAGCCAGCGCGATCAGCTCTCCGGGGTATCGCTCGACGAGGAGGCGATGTACCTCATGGAATTTCAGCGCGCCTACCAGGCTACCGCCAAGATGGTTACGGTCCTGGACGACATGTTGGAGACGACCATCAATCTGGTGAGGTAACAGAAGTCTGGCGGCGGAGTCAAAACGACGGAGTCAACACAATGATTCGCACGATTAGCAGCGGATCCGAGAAATTCTTGGCGGACATGAGCCGGATCGCGGCCTCGACGGACCGGGCCCAGCGGCAACTCTCTTCCGGATTGCGCGTGGAACAACCTTCTGACGGTCCGGACCAGGTCAGCCAGATTCTGCGCGTGCGAGCTTCTCTGGCGCAGGTCCAGAGCCGCCAGGAGAATCTGGCCGACGCAAAGACACTGACCGACACGGCGGAGCAGGCGCTCCAGTCGGCAGTGCAGGTGATCGAGCGCGCCTCCGTGCTGGCTTCGCAAGCGGTGACCGGCACGGCTGACGCCGATTCGCGGCAGGCGATCGTGCAGGAGGTGCAGGCGCTCCAGCAGCAACTGGTCGGACTGAGCCAGACGTCGATCGCCGGGCGCTACGTCTTTAGCGGTGACCAGGATCAATCTCCGGCCTATTCTCTGGATACAAGTCAACCGAACGGGGTTGAGCGTCTGCTTACGGCGCCGGCAACCAGGCAGACTGAAGACGCCACGGGCATGCCCTTCGTGATGGGCCGCACAGCGCAGGAGATCTTCGACCATCGCAACGCAGACGATACCCTGGCGGACGATAACGTGTTCGCCGCTCTGCAAACGCTCTCGGCAGCTCTGGCCAACAACGACGAAGACGGCTTGAACGCATCGGTTTCCGCGCTTGCGCGCGCCGGAGACTATCTGAACCAACAACTGGCCTTCTATGGCGCCGTGCAAAATCGCATTGCGGCATCGACGACACAAGCCGACCAACTGGTCTTGCAGCATAAGGCACAATTGAGCTCGCTCGAAGACGCCGATCTCACCTCAGCCATCCTGGAGCTTCAGCAAAGCAGCATGCAACAAGAGGCCGCCCTGGCCGCCCAGGCACAGACACCCCGCACCAGCCTCTTCGACTTCCTCAAGTGAAAAACGGCCGGCCTCTACAGAGGAGAGGCCAGCCGGCCGATTTAGAAAACAGGAGGGTGTTTCGTTCTTATCATGTCCCTCGACTTGCTCATTGTCGATGATTCCGCCGCCATTCGGAAAATCCTGCGCAGAGTGCTCATGCAGACTGAAATCCCGATTGGGTCGATCTACGAGGCCGGAGATGGCGCCGAGGCCTTAGCCGTATTGCAGGACAAGCCTGTTGGTTTGATCCTGACCGACATCAACATGCCCAACATGGACGGCCTCCAGTTCCTGGGCCGGCTGAAGGGCGAAGCGGCCTGGAAGGATGTCCCCGTGCTCATGATCACAACGGAAGGAAGTCCCGCCAAGGTCCTGGAGGCACTCCAGTTGGGAGCCAGTGGCTATGTCCGGAAGCCGTTCACTCCGGATCAGATCCAGGAGAAATTGAGCAGCTTCTTCTAGGAAGCGCGGCCAGGAGATAACATCATGACGGAAGCAATCGACCACAAATGGATTGTAGCTTCGCTCTGCTCCGCGACCGAGGAGGTCTTTTCGACCATGCTGGGGGTGACACCGAGCCCGGGGCAGGCCTATGTACAGAAAGATGGCGCCGGTCAGGTGGATGGCGTGATCTCGCTGATCGGCCTGGCGGGAAACTGGGTAGGCACGGGCAGCCTGGCCTGCAGCGCCGGCACGGCCTGCGACCTGTCGTCGCGCCTGCTAATGGGGGAATCGACGACGGTGGACCAGGAAGTCCTGGATGCCGTGGGTGAACTGACGAACATGGTCATCGGAAGCTTCAAAAATGCCGCCGAAACGGTCCTGGGACCAATGGGACTCAGTATCCCCACCGTAATCAGCGGCCACGATTTCCGGGCTCACAGTATGTGCGGGCGGGAGTGGATCGTGGTGCCCTTCGACGTAGCCGGCAATCACCTGGAGGTCAAGGTCTGTCTGGCCCGGCAGGAGAACGGCTCTTCCGCGATGAACGGTCCACATTGAGCGGGAGCCCCGGCTTGCCGGACCATGGCGCGCCGGCGGCCGGGTCCTAAACTTTGCGTCTCCCCGTGCCGATAACATGCGAAGGAGTCTCTGTTGAACCGCCAGCTATCGCAGCAGGAAATCGACGCCGTCTTCCAGAATTTGCAGTCCCAGGGCGGAACCAAAGCCACCGCCAACCGCGCGGTTCCATTTGACTTTAAGCGGGCGGACCGGATTGCCAAGTCACAGCTCCGAGCAATCCATTTCCTGCATGAAACCTTCGTTCGCAATCTGGTCTCCAGCTTGTCCGCCTATCTGCGCTCCTATCTGTCGGGGAACCTGGTCACCGTGGAGCAATTGCCCTACTCGGAGTTTCTGGAGGCGCTTCCCTCCCCGACCTGCATGGTTTCGCTGAGCCTTCGTCCCTATGACGGCAATGCCGTGCTGGAACTGAATCCGCCACTGGTTTTCTCCATTCTGGAACTGCTGCTGGGGGGGAAGGCCAAATCGCCGACCGTGATTCAGCGCGAGGTGACCGAGATCGAGCAGAATCTGCTGGACCGGCTGTTCCGCATCGTAGTCCACGAACTGGCGGAAACCTGGAAGGCCATCGCCCCGATTGAATTCCGCATCGAGTCGATGGAAACCGAACCGCAGTTCCTGCAGATCATCACGCCGAGTGAAGCCGTCGTCGCGATCGGGATCGAGCTGCGCATTGGGGAAACGGTCGGCACCATGAACCTGGCTATCCCCTCGATCACAATCAAAATGATGCGCCAGAAGTTCGACCAGCAGTGGAGCGTCCGCAAAGTGGAGCCGGGCGGGGCGGAACAGGCGCGGATGCTGCGCATGCTGCGCCCGGCGACTCTGCTGTTGGACGCCCGCCTGGAGGGCAGCATCCGGGCTCGTCAACTGGCGGAAATGAAGAGCGGCGATGTGCTCTCATTCGACTATCCGGTGCACCGGCAACTGGAGTGCATGGTCAATGGAAAGCCGAAATTCAAAGGGCACATTGTGGCGAACAATATGAAACTGGGATTTCAGATCGAAGAATGCCTGGAAGCCCCGGCAAAGGCCGAAGCCGTGCACACGTGAGCGAGCCGGGCACGCCGGAGCGAGCGGGGCGCGCGAGAAGCGCCAAGAGGGGCAGAGTGGGCAAAGTGCGCAGGCATCTCGGGATCGGTGGGCGCAGCATCGGTGCGCGCCAGGTGACGCAGGAGTTCCCGACAGACCTTCGCGGCTTCAGCCGGCTGTTGGGTGGGATCGGCGAGCAGTGCCTGCAACTGGCCGGCCACCGAGGCCAGCAATTCGCGGCGCTCGGCTTCCACGCCGGCCTGCGGCGCTTTGCTCGAGGAGCGCTCGGCGCGGGCAAGTTCGGCTTCCAGAAAACCGGTATCCTGTCGGTCCCAGGCGTCCAGCAGGACCTGAGCCTGGACGGAGGCGGCAATGCCGTCTGCCCCGATGTCAACCTTTTCAATCCTCTTTCCTGTCTTCCACATCGTGTTTGCCTGTCCCCCCCGAGATTCCTCATCGGCCGCGATTTTCGATCTGTCCGGAAAAAAAACAAATTCCGGGTTCCCGCCGATGAGCTGTAGGAGAGGCCATGATCCACCTCACGCGACTCAATCATCTCCCGGTAGTGCTGAACTCGGACCTGATCGAGCATATCGACGTCACTCCGGACACCGTCATCAGTCTGACGACCGGCGAGAAGATCGTGGTACTGGAATCTGTCGATCAGATTATCGAGCGAGTGATCGGCTTTCGCCGCCTGTTGTTTCGTGGGATGTGCGCACTGGCGGCCGGGAGCGAGGCCGAACCGGAAGAAAGGAAGCTGGGCCCGGCGGCATAGAGGGCCAGGACATCGGCAATGAGGTCCCGAGCAAGAGGCAGCCGCCTGGATATGGCGAGCGTGGCCGGTCTCGCACTGGCCTGCGGAGGAATCCTGGGCGGTTTGATTCTGGAGGGAGGCAGGATCCAGGATGTCCGCCAGGTCACGGCCGCGCTCATCGTGCTGGGAGGCACTCTGGGAGCGGTGATGGTGACGACACCGACTGAGATCCTGGGAAGGGCGATCCGGCAGTTGCCGCAGGTGTTTTGGGAGAAGATCACCGACCCGGAGGGAGCCATCGAGGAGATCCTCGCTTTCGCCACGAAGGCGCGGCGGGACGGCATCATGTCGCTCGAACAGGAGGCCGACCAGTTGGAGGATCCTTTTCTGCGCAAGGCCCTGAACCTGGCGGTGGACGGGACCGATCTGCACCAGTTGCGCAGGATGATGGAGTTGGAGATCTCCCTGGCGGATCAGCGGGGCGAGGCCGAAGCCAAAGTGTATGAAGCAGCCGGGGGGTACGCTCCCACGATCGGCATTATCGGAGCGGTGCTGGGGCTGATCCAGGTCATGAAGAACCTGTCCAACATCGACGAAGTGGGGCGCGGCATTGCGGTAGCGTTTGTGGCGACGGTCTATGGCGTAGGATCGGCCAATATTTTCTTTCTTCCGGCGGCGAACAAACTGCGGGCCCGGAGGCAACAGGAGATGCAGATCCGCGAACTGACTCTGGAAGGAGTCGTGGGTATCGTCGAAGGACTGAATCCCAAGCTGATCCGGCTCAAGCTGGAGGGCTACGCCGCAGCCGGGGAAGAGCGCCGGAAAGCCGCCCGGGGAGGAAGGCCGGTGCACGCCGAGGCGTAACCTCATGGGCGGCCGCAGACCATCTCCGGAGCGTCCCAGTCATGAGCGATGGCTGGTCTCCTACGCCGATTTCATCACGCTCCTGTTCGCCTTTTTCGTGGTGATGTTCGCCAGCGCGCAAGCGGACAAGGCCAGGGCGCAGCAGGTCTCGGAATCCGTGCGCGAGGCACTGGAGCAAGGCGGGGTGATGGCGGTAGTGCACGATGTCCTGGGCGGAACACGGGACAAGACCGGCAAAGGCAACGCGCCGGTGCGCTGGCCGGCCACGGCGCGCAAGCCCCTGCCCGCCGATCCGGGCATGGTGGAGCTGCTGCCGTCCTTGCAGTATCTGAGCCAGGAGCTCGAAAAAGAGATTCAGGGCGGCAAGCTGCAGGTGCGGCTGGAGGCACGAGGCCTGGTGATCAGTCTTCGCGAGGCTACATTTTTCCCTTCCGGGGAGGACCGGATCGATCCGGCCACCTATCCCACCATCGGGAAGATCGCAGTGACGCTGCGCAGTCTGCCGAATCCCTTGCGGCTCGAAGGTCATACGGATTCGGTGCCGATTCACACACCGCGTTTTCGCAGCAACTGGGACCTGTCGGCGGCGCGCGGGATCGCCATGCTGCAATTGCTGACGCAGCAATTCAAGATTCCGGAGAAGCGCCTGGCGGTGGCGGGGTACGCCGACACGGCGCCGGTGGACTCCAATGAAACAGCCGAAGGCCGGGCGCACAACCGGCGTGTGGACCTGGTAATTCTCAATCAGCGCGCCCTGATCAGCGAACCTCCAAGCAGCGTTGCGGGAAACCAGCAGCCGGCCGAGCCGCCGTCAAAGAATTGACGGTGTTTCCTTTCTGACGGCACGCCGTGCCGGCAGGTCTGGTGAAAGTGTTGTTCTTCAGAGATTTTCCGGCGGCATGCAGATTGCTCTCAGGAACGGGAGGTCTTTATGCCGGAGTGTCAAACCAAATTTCACGATCGCATGGTCTACGAGGAGGATGCCGTCTTTCATTTTCCGCACGGGCTGCCGGGGTTTGAAGAGGAGACCCGCTTTCTACCCATTGAACAACCGTACACCCGGCCCATCCTGTTTCTGCAAAGCCTGCGGCAAAGCGGGCTTTGCTTCATTACGCTGCCGGTGCGCGTGGTGGACCCGGAATACCGGCTGGCGGTTCCTCCCGAAGACCTGGACCTGCTGGAACTGCCTCTGCATCGCCAGCCGAAGGTGGGAAGCGAGGTTCTGTGCCTGACGATTCTGACCATCCGTCCGGGTGAGCCGACCACAGCCAACCTGCTGGCTCCGGTGGTGGTGCATCTAGGCAGCCGGCGGGCAGTCCAAGCGGTAAGTGCCGAACCGGCTTATTCGTCTCAATTCCCGCTGTCGACGGACAATTGAGCAGGCATCCGTCTCCTCGGCGACAGCAAACCTGCCGATAAGGCTATTCAGGAGCGACCGAGATGAGTACGAGCAGCCTCACACCCTTGAAATTCACCGGCATCAGTCAGTTTTCCAGCGACTTCCAAACCATTCTGTCCAGGGCTGTGTCGATCGCCAGCATTCCGGTCACGAGTTTACAGAACCAGCAGGCGGATATACTCCAGAAGAAGCAACTGACCACCGATCTGAGCACCGCAATTAGCAGTCTGGCTTCCAGTATCTCTTCGTTAGGTGCGCTGGGTGCCAGCGGCTCGCTCGCGACGACCAGTTCGAACTCCACCAAAGTGGAGGTATTGAGCAGCGCCAGCGCGGCGGGGACATACCACATCACGCAGATCACCTCAGTGGCCAAAGCCGCTGCGGAGACCTCTCTGACCGGCTACGCCACGGCTGATTCCACGCCAGTCTCTTCCAGCCCCGACGGAACGGTCCAACTGATCTTCGGCGATCAGACTTACGACCTCTCGCTCGGATCCAACAATAGCCTGACCGGCCTGCGGGATGCGATCAACAAGCTGGATGCCGGCGTGACCGCAACCATTCTGAAGACGGGGACCGGAGCCAATCCTTATTACCTTTCCGTGGCTGCCGCCAATACGGGGACAACGACTTTGCGATTGGTGGACGATCCCGACGGCACCGCGCAAGCTCTCCTGACCAGCCAGAATCAGGGTGCCGACGCGGCTTTTCTGCTCAACGGCGTGCAGGTCCAGCAGCACAGCAATCTGATCAACACGGTGGTGCCCGGCCTTTCCTTCGCCATCCTGGAGAAAACCGATGCGAATGAAACCATCACGCTCTCGACTGCTCCGGACCGGTCCAAGATTGCCGCGGCACTTCAGGATCTTGCCACGCAATACAATGCCGTAGCGGCGAAGGTCAACGCACAGATCGGGACCAATGCCGGCTTGCTCAGCGGTGACCCGCTGATCCGGACCGTACAGAACGACTTGCGTCAACTGGTCCAATACCAGGGTTCGGGCACGATTCAGAGCCTGGCAGATTTAGGCATCGAGTTGAGCAATACCGGACAGATGTCCTTCCACTCGGACGCCTTCGATGCGCTGTCCGATAGCAATATCTCAAGCGCGCTCTCGTTTCTGGGCTCGACGTCCACAGGATTCGGCGCACTGGCCGGCAAATTCACCGAGGTCAGCGATCCAATCAAGGGGCTGATCAAGATCCAGCAGGATCAATACGATGTCACCGATCAGCGGCTGACCGATCAGATCAACACGCTGACCGAGCGGATCAATGTGATGCAAACGAGTCTTTCGGCGAAGCTGGAGCAGGCCGATTCGCTGCTGGCACAGTTACAGTCGCAACAATCCATTCTGGACTCCAGCATTCAGGCACTCAACTACACCGTCTACGGAAGGAAGACCGACGAGAACTAGCCGTGCCGCTTGAGCCCTTGATTTCGCATCTCGAACAAGTGAACCAGCGGTTGATCGCGGCCGACCCGGAGGACCATCCGGCGATTCGGGAGATCCTGGAACGTCGCGCCGCCGCGATTGAGCAGCTCCGCTCTTTGCTGGAAGCAGCGCCCCGGCAGTTGCTGCCGCGGCTGGAGCAAATATTCCGGGACGGGCAGACAGCCCTGGCGCGGCTTCACTCTTATCGAGCGGGGCTGCACGCCCAGTGGGACAGCCAGAACTGCGATGCCCAGTGGCTTCGGGAGACAGGACACTTCCGGCGCCAGCCCGCTCACTCGGTTGACTGCAAGGGATAATCCCCCGTCCTCGGAACTTGGCCGGCTGTCAGGTTTTTGACGGCCGGTTTTCTTTTTGACGCTTCTGTCTCCGAAAATCTCTGAAAACCGGCAAGCGAGCGTGGAAGTTGTGTTGCATGGAGAACAGAGATGATGCTGGATCGAATTGCCGGTACCCTGGAACGATACATGGACCTGCTCGGCGTCCGCCAGAAGCTGTCGGCTTCCAACATCGCCAACGCCGACACGCCCGGATACAAGACTCTGGATATCGATTTTCAGGAAGAGTTTCGCCAGGCGCTCGCCAACGTACGGCCGCAGCCGATTGAAGTAGCAAATCTCACGACCCGCAATGACGGTAACAACGTCAGCCTGGACCGGGAGGCGCAGCTTCTGGCGGAAAATGCGCTGCGGTTCAATGCCGCTTCGAATCTGCTGCGATCGCAAATCCGCATGGTACGATCCGCCATCCAGGAAGGAAAGAACGGATGAGTCTGTTTACCGCCATTGGCGTGAGCGCATCGGGAATGGCAGCCCAGCGAACGCGGGCTGAACTGCTGGTAGAGAACCTGGCCAACGCCGAAACCACGCGCACTCCGGAAGGAGGGCCGTACCGGCGCAAAGATGCCGTCTTCGAAAGCGATCCGCTGCCCGGTCCTTTCGCTTCGCTGCTGGAGGAGCAGGCTCCGCAGGCGGCCGGCGTACACGTCTCGGAGATCGTCGTCGACGGGCGGGATCCCGAGATGCGCTACCTGCCGGGGCACCCGGACGCCGACGCCAATGGGTATGTGGCCTTCCCCCGCATCAACCCAGCGGAAGACATGGTGGACCTGATGGGCGCCTCGCGCGGCTATCAGGCGAATGTCGCCGCGATCTCGGCGGTGAAAGATATGATTCAGCGATCGATTGATCTGCTGCGTTAACCGGGAGATATCTCATGCCTATTTCTTCGATTTCCACCCTACTTTCTTCGAGCGGCCCGCAGCTTTCTTCCAGCAGCGCACAACCCACGTCGGCAGCAGGATCCGGAGAGTTTCGCAGCGCGCTCGAAGGCGCCATTCAGGCGGTCGAGAGGCCGCGGCAGGATGCGGCGCAGGCCGTGCAGGCCTTTCTCAGCGGCGAAAGCGAGGAATTGCATACCGCCGCCCTGGCTACGCAGCGCGCGGAGCTGGCACTCGAATTCGGTCTCCAGGTACGCAGTAAGGTGGTTCAGGCCTATCAGGAGATCATGCGAATGCCGATGTAGTGGGTGGCGGGTCGAGATTCCGCTGATTGCTCATGGATCAACTGAAGAAACTCCTGGCCAGCCTGTCGCTGCGGCAACGCCTCATCATCGTTGCAGCGGTCCTGCTCGCGGCCGGCGGAATCTGGGCATTGACGAGTCTGCGGCGCGAGGGCGATTTCCGGCCGTTATACAAGTCCATGACTCCGGAGGACGCCGGGGCCGTGGTGCAGAAGCTCAAGGAGAGCGGTGTCCCGTACCGCCTGTTGGAAAATGCCGCCACGGTGCTGGTGCCGGCGGCGAAGGTCGCCGAAGCCCGCCTGGAACTGGCCGCCCTGGGCCTGCCCAAGAGCGGACGGATTGGCTTCGAGCTGTTCGACAAGACCAATCTGGGGGCCACGGAGTTTGTCGAGCACATCAATTATCAGCGCGCCCTGGAGGGGGAACTGGAGCGGTCCGTCATGGCCCTGGCTGCGGTGGAGCAGGCGCGGGTCCATGTTACGTTTCCCAAAGACTCGGTGTTTCTGGACTCGGCCCAGCCGGGCAAGGCAAGTGTCATGCTACGGCTGCACGCGGGAGAGCGGCTACTGCCACAGAATATCGTCGCCATCGAACGCCTGGTGGCCAGCGCAGTGGAGGGGCTGACACCGGAAGGCGTGTCGGTTCTGGACATGCACGGCAACCTGCTCAGCAATCCTCGCAAAACCAACCCGGATGGTGCCCAGCCTCCCGAGGAGTTCCTGGAGATGCAGCGGCACATCGAGCGTGACCTGGTGGCAAAAGTCAACAACACGCTGGAACCGCTGCTCGGCCCGGACCGCTTCCGCGCGGCCGTTTCGGTGGAATGCGACTGGAACCGCGGGGAGCAGAGCGAAGAGACTTATGATCCCGCCCGCGAGGCGATCCTGACATCGCAGAAGTCCGAAGATACCGGCGTCGCGGGAGGGGCGTCGGGGATACCGGGAACCGCATCCAACCTCCCGCGCCCCACGTCCCGGCCGGCCTCTACGACGACCAATCTCAGCCGCCGCTCGGAGAACATCACCTACCAGCCCAGCCGCATGATCAAGAAGACCATGCTGGCCCAGGGAAATATCAAACGCCTTTCCGTTTCCGTCCTGGTGGATCAGGAGGCGCGCTGGGAAGGACAAGGGCGGTCGGCACGTCGCGTCATGATCCCGCCCAGTCCGGAGACGCTCAAAGCAATTCGCGACGTGGTGGCCGGCGCCACCGGGTTGAACGCGACGCGGGGTGACCAGGTGATCGTGGAGTCGCTACCGTTCGAGACGACCGTGCGTCCGAACCGGCCCGAGGGCCCGCCACCTCCGCCGGCGCCGTGGTGGAAGCAAAACCCGCGGCTGATGATTCTGGCCGGGCTCGGACTCGCGATGATTCTGGCGCTGGTGGGCGGCGCTTTGTTCCTGATGCTGCGAAACCGTCCGCAGCCGAAGGCCGATGTCGAGGCCGCCCCTCAGCTCGAGGCGGCGGAACCTTTGGATACCCGCCAACTCGAGGGTGCGGAGCCGGAGGGTCAGGCAACGGAAACTCTCGAGGAGGCCGCGCCTACACTTGAGCTACCGGAGGTCAAAGTCACCCGCGCCGATTTGCTCAAGCAGCAACTCTTGGAAGTGATCAAGAAAGAACCGGAGATGGCTGCCAAGACTTTGAGAAGCTGGCTGGAGGAATAAGGAACCATGGCAAAGCTCGAAGTGGAAACCCGACCCGAAGCGGCTCTACCCCCTCCGCCGGCTCCTGCACTGTCAACACACCTTTCCGGCGCCCGCAAAGCCGCCGTGCTGCTGGTGACACTGGGAGAAGAGACGAGTGCGGATCTACTGCGCCACCTGACCGAAGACGAGGTACAACAGGTCAGCCGAGAGGTGGCGCGCGTGGGTTCGGTGCCTCCCGAACAGGCGGAGGCGGTGCTTGAAGAGTATTACCAGATCACCCTCGCCGGTCAATATGTCCTCAAAGGCGGAATGGAATACGCCAAGAAGATGCTGTTGGGGGCCTTTGGACCGGAAACGGCCAAGCGACTGCTGGAGCGTCTGAGCAAGACGTTGGGAGCCGAAGCAGCCAACTTCGATGCTCTGCAAAAGGCTGACCCGCAGCAACTGGCCAAGTTCGTGCACAGCGAACATCCGCAAACCATTGCGCTGATCCTTTCCCACCTCATCCCGCCGCAGGCCGCCTCACTGCTGGGTTCGTTACCCCCGAATATGCGTTCCGACGTAGTTCGCCGCATGGCCAATCTGGATCAGATTTCCCCGGAGATTGTCAGCCGCATCGCCTCGGTGATCGGGCAAAAAATCAAAGACCTGGGCGAGTTCAGCCGCGAATCGTATGGAGGCGTGCGCGCGGTGGCAGAGATGCTGAACCGCATGGATGGAAATGAATGCGAAGAGATTCTGACCAATATCGCCGAGGACGATCCCGCGCTCGCTGAGACAATCCGGCAGTTGCGGTTCGTATTCGAGGACTTCCTGATGGTCGATTCCACGAGCATGAAAGCTCTGCTTGCGCAGACCGACCGCAAGGTGCTGACCCTGGCGTTAAAAGGCGTCAGCCCCGAGTTGAAGCGCCAGTTCGTGCAAGCCATGTCCACTCGCGGCGCCGAGATGCTCAACGAAGACATCGAGGCGCTGGGCGCGGTTCGCATCAAAGACGTGGAGGCGGCGCAGCAGCAGATTATCGCTACCGCGCGCCGGTTACAGGCGGAAGGGCAGCTCAGCCTGCGGGGATCGGGCAACGATCAGTATGTCGTGTAGGATCGTGCGAAATCCGAACCTGGCGCACCCCGTAGCATGGGGGCAATACCGGAGCGCGCCGGCTTCGAGCCCAGCGATTGAACCGGTTGTACAATCGGCCGACGAGCCGGAGGTCAATCCCCTGGCGGAAGAACTTCTGCAAGCGCGAGAGCGCATCGCGCAGTTGCAGCAGATGCTGGAGCAGCGAGCCCGCGAAGCGCACCAGGCCGGCATCCGGGAGGGCGAAGCGGCCGCCAGGCGGCAGGCGGCTGGGGAGGTTGCGGCCATCCGGGAGCAGGTGGACCGCGTGGTGGCCGAACTGGCCCAGGTCCGCTCGCAGCTTTTTCACCAGGCCGAAGGGGATCTGGTGCGGCTTTCCCTGGAGATTGCCCGGCGCATCGTGCACAGGGAACTGCGCGCGGAGCCTGAGGCCGTTCATGCCCTGGTCCGGCATGCACTGGAGAAGGTACAAGGGCAGGAGACCTATCGCGTGCGCGCGCATCCGGACGAGGCCACCCGCCTGCGCGGGGCGTTGGAAAATCTGGGACAGGGGCAGTTGGAAGTAACGGGCGATGCTTCCCTGAGACCGGGGGCGATTCTTTTTGAAACCAGCCGCGGCGATCTGGATGCCTCCATCGAGACCCAGTTCCGGGAGATCGAGCGCGGCCTGGCGGATCGGCTGGAAAGGCGGAGCAAAGCGTGAGCGGCGCCATCGATTTCGGCCCCTATCTCCGGGAAGTACAGGAGCGCGAATTGCTGCCCTGGACCGGCGCGGTAGTGGAGCTGGTGGGACTGCTGGTCGAATCCCGCGGTCCGGCGGTGGCGGTGGGGGATTTTTGCGAGATCCAGACCGGAAGCGGACGGCAGATCCGTACGCAGGTCATCGGATTTCGCAACGGCCATGTACTGGCCATGCCTCTCGAAGAACTCGAAGGCGTACAACTGGGCGATCCGGTCCTGGCGCGGCGGGAACAGGGGCGGGTGCGCGTAGGGCCGGACCTGCTCGGGCGGGTCCTGGACGGCTTCGGCAACCCCATGGACGGGGGGCCGGAGATCCGGGCTACGGATTCCTATGAGTTGGACAAAGAGCCTCCCGGACCGCTCGAAAGGGAGCATATCGTTCAACCCTTGACCACGGGGATTCGGGCCATCGATGCTTTACTGACCTGCGGGCTTGGGCAGCGGATCGGCATCTTTGGCGGCAGCGGGGTGGGGAAAAGCACGCTGCTGGGATCTATGGTGCGGCACAACTCCGCCGACGTCTGTGTGGTGGGGCTGGTAGGGGAACGCAACCGCGAGGTGCGCGATTTTGTGGAGCACGAACTGGGGCCGGAAGGCATGCGCCGCTCGGTACTGGTGGTTTCGACTTCGGATCGTCCCGCACCGCTGCGTGTTCGCGCCTGCTTCGTGACCCTGGCGGTGGCGGAATACTTCCGCGACCAGGGCGCCAATGTGCTGCTGGTCATGGATTCGGTAACACGCCTGGCGCTGGCTCAGCGCGAGATCGGTCTCGCGGCCGGCGAACCTCCCAGCCAGAAAGGCTATACGCCTTCGGTCTTTCACTTGCTGCCGCGCATCTTCGAACGGGCGGGCCGGTTCCAGAGAGGCTCGATCACCGGGTTCTTCACCGTTCTGGTCGAGGGCGACGATTTTAACGAGCCGATCGCCGACGCGGTGCGGTCGATCCTGGACGGGCACATCATCCTCTCGCGCCAACTGGCGTCTTCCGGCCACTATCCGGCGATCGACATACTGCCCTCGCTCAGCCGTCTCAGTTCCAAGCTGGCCGATTCGGAACAGCGCGGCGCGGCGCGCAAATTGCGAGAAGCCATGGCGGCCTATGAGCAGTCGCGCGACCTGATCGAACTGGGCGCTTACGTTTCGGGCTCGAATCCACGGCTGGATGCAGCAATTCGCACGCAGGCCCAAATCCAGGACTTTTTGTGCCAGGAGCCGTGCGCCCGAACAGCGCTGGAGGAGACGCAGCGGCGGCTGACCGAAATCGCCGGCCAACTCGGTTGAGGGATACGTGGGACCTTTCCGATTCCACCTCGAAAAAGTTCTCGGCTGGCAGCGCATGCAAACCGAACTGGAGGAAGCCCGTACGCGGCAGCAGAGCGCGGCGTTAGCCGCGACCAGAACAGCGCTCGCGCGGCTCGAAACGGCGCGGGGCGAGGCCGGGCGTGAGATTGTGCAAGCTGCGGCGTGTTCGCCCGGGGATCTGGCGACGCTGGCGGGATACCGGAGGGGGCTGATTTTGCGGAAGCAAAGCTTGCGGGCGCAGGAGCAGGAAGGCGAGCGGCGCCTGGCCGAGCAGCGCCAAAGATGGATGGAGGCTCGGCGGAAATGCCGGCTTCTGGAAAAGCTGAAGGAGCGGCGGCAAGCCGAACATGCACTGCTGGTGAACCGCGAACTCGACGCCATTGCCGGCGAGATGTTTCT
>CAZMRK010000137.1:0-3316 GCA_964568355.1 uncultured Solibacteraceae bacterium
CTGTGCTCCAAAGTGCTCTCCTTTCAGAATGAGGGGCTGAGTCCGGCGGAACTCAAAAATCGCGTCACCGCCTCCGTGCACGAAAGCTTGCGGGCGCTTCAGACCGATGTCATCGACATGATGATGATCCACAGCGCTCCCGCCGAGGTGATTGTAGGCGGAGATCTCATTGGAATCCTGGAGGATTTGCGCGCCGCCGGGTGCTTCCGCTTCATCGGCGCCAGCGTCTACGGCGAGGAAGCGGCGCTGGCGGCCATCGAATCCGGCCGCTACGATTGCCTGCAAATCGCCTACAGTATGCTGGACCGCCGTCCGGAGCAGCGTGTGATCCCCGCGGCCGAGCGGCGCGACGTGGGCCTGGTGACGCGTTCGGTGCTGCTCAAAGGCGCGCTGACCCATCGCTACCGGTTTCTGCCCGCGGAGCTTGACTCGCTGAAGCGGGCCGTCGAGCGCCTGGCCCAGGCCGCCGGCGTCTCCGCCGCCGATCTTCCGGAAGCGGCCTACCGCTATGTGCTCGGCCGGGAGATTCCACAAACCGTGCTGGTGGGTACCGGCGAGATCGCGGAGCTGGAAGCCGTGGTCCATTATGCCGGGCGTGGGCCGCTTGATTCCGCCGCGGTGGAACGGATTCGCAGCGTCTCTGTGGAGAACGAGAACGATTTGAACCCCGGCACCTGGCCGGCCATGTAAGCCCGAGGAAACGAACTGTGAGCACACCACGCGCCATGCGATATCACCAGGCCGTCCTGGTCAGTTGCGAAATTCCCTGGGATGAAAAAGAGCGCCTGCTCGAAGAGATCTTCCGGGAAGAGATCCGGCACACGCTGCGGAATGGCTTCCACGATCTCTATGTTTTCGGCACGGCGGGAGAAGGATATGCGGTCGATCGGGCGCGCTTTGAGCAGATCGTCACCGTCTTTCGCGAGGAGACCCGCGGCGAGGGCGTCCGGCCGCAGGTAGGCGTCATCGGGCTGTCCACCGCCAACGTGGTGGAGCGGCTGGCCTTCGCCTACGACGCCGGCTTTCGTGTCTTTCAGATCTCCCTGCCTTGCTGGGGCGTGCTCACCGATTCCGAGGCCCTGCGATTCTTCGAGGACGTGTGCGGCACCTTTCCGGATGCCCGCTTTCTGCACTACAACCTGATGCGCGCGAAGCGCCTGCTCAGCGCCGCCGACTATCGCCGCATCATCGACCGGGTGCCGAATCTCGCCGCCACCAAGAACACCGGCACCACGGTCAGCACCACCGCCGAGCTCATGACCGTGGTCCCCGAAATGCAGCACTTCTTCGGCGAGGCCATGTTCCCCACCGGTTGTCTCTACGGCGAATGCTCGCTGCTGAGCTCCTTCGGCCCGATGATCCCGCGCAAGACCTGGGAGTTTTTCGAGCACGGGCGGCAGGGGCGCGTGGAGCAATCCTTCCGCATGCAGAAGGAGTACCTCGCCATGGTCGAAGCCATCCTCGCGCCCATGCGTGGCAAGCCCGTGATCGACGGAGCTTACGACAAGATGCTGGTGCGCCTGGGCGGAATCGACATGCCCCTGCGCCTGCTGTCACCCTACGAAGGCTTCACCGAGGAAGTCTACGAGCAGTGCCGCCGCATCCTGCACGAGAAGTATCCGGACTGGATCACTTCTTAACGCTCAGCCCCGAAAATTCCTTGACGGAGTCGCGAAAGCCGTTCACCAGAAATCCGTGATCGCCGCCGCACGTCACAAATCGCGCTCCGCGGTCCAGCAGGGCCTGGGCGGCCTCCGGCGTTCCGGTCGGCATACCCCACCATTTGCCGTGCTTGGCACAGGCCGCGGCCACGCGGTCGATGGCTTTTTGCACGGAAGGATGGCCGGTCTGCATCGGCACTCCGTAGCTGATGGTGAGATCGGCCGGACCGACGAAAAGCATATCGACGCCCTCCACCGCCACGATCTCCTCAACCTGATCCACCGCCTCCCGGTCCTCGATCTGCAGCGTCAGAAAAACCTCTTCGTTGCCATGGCGCAGATGCTCCAGCGGATCGGCCAGCATGTAATCGGCATCGGCTCCGGCGCCGTCAAACCCGCGCTTGCCGAGCGGGGGAAAACGCACCCAATCCACCCACTGCCGGGCCTCCTCCACGCTGCGGCAGTGCGGCACCATCACTCCATTGGCGCCGAATTCCAACACCCGCATCGGCGAGCTGTAGCCGGTCTTGAGAATGCGCACCATCAAGTCGATGCCCGTAGACCGGCAGGCCAGCGAAATCGGGTCGACAATCTCGTATCCGAACGGCCGGTGCTCCATGTCCAGCCAGATGACATCGAACCCCAGGCGTCCAATCAATTCGGCCAGCCAGGGGTCGGTCAGGCGGCTCATGCCGGCGCAGCGGACAAAGTCCCCGGCGCGCAGCTTCTCCAATACTCTGCTTTTTACCATGGTTGAATTTACCTAGCGACTTATCGTCAACTGAACAGCCAACGTACCGAAACTGCTCTGCCGCCCGCAAGTGCACTCTTCGCCATGGTCCAGCCGCATCGCCGGTTCGAGTCCTCTATTCCCAGCGAATGTTCACCTGCTGTAGTGTAGGCCAGGCGGCCCGCCCGCCATGAAACCGCGCCCGGTATTGCCACCAGCGGCGGCGCTCTGCGGATCCGGCTTTTTGCCACGCCGCGCTGCGCAAACCTTCGCGCGAATCGGCGCCGCGCACCTCGAACGTTAATTGCGAATCGAACGGCGTTGTTCCTTCCCAAGTCAGCTCGGCCGCGCGGACCGGTGCGCCGGCGTCATGCGCGGCCGAGGTGTAAGTCTCCTCCAACGCGCGCGTGTATAGGTTGCCCACATCCACCCCGGTCATCATGTGCGGACCGATGGTGGGCAGCGAGGTCGTGCGCCGCTCGTCGAATTTTCCAGCCTGGTTCCAGAAGATCAGCGATTTCGCATGATGATCTCCATTCTGCACGTGATTCGATACCGCCAGATCCGCCCAGCCGTCTCCATTCAGATCGGCAGCCACCACGCCGGCCGCCGATTCATTATGCAGCGCCTGCCGGTTGGCGATCGAATAGTTCGCCTCCCGGTTGCCCCAGTAGAGGAACGAATCGATGCTGCGCGTGAATTCGCTCTGGTAATCCGAAAGAAAAATGTCCAGAGAGCCGTCATGGTTGAAATCCGCGACCACCGCGTGATGAGTGCCTGTGGACGGTAGTTCGGAGCGTCGCATCGCGCTGTAGCCGTGCGGCGATCCCCAATAGATCTGGCTGTGGATACCGCGATAGAACCAGTGGTCCACATCCATCAGGTTGCAGAGAATGATATCCAGCCAGCCGTCCTGGTCCAGGTC
>CAZMRK010000138.1:0-3114 GCA_964568355.1 uncultured Solibacteraceae bacterium
TTTGGGCATCCCCACTGCCGGCGACGCCCTGGCGGCGCTGGCGCGGCGGACCGAAGATCCCACCCGCGACGTTTCGCCCGCCACCTTCGCCCTGGTTCGCAAGACGATTGAAAAGCTGCCCCATGCCGATCGCTGCCTGGCGATCCTCGAAGGCGACGAAGAGCGGGACGAGCAGGCGCTGGGGAGAATTTTTGGCGAAGAGTTGCCATCCGGCCTGGTGCTGGCGGAATAGCTTATCGGACCAGTTGGTTGGCCAGGAAGGCTCCGGCGAAGGCCAGGCTGGTCATGTAAGTGAATTGCAGGGCGGGCCATTTCCAGCCTCCCGTCTCGCGTCTTACTACAGCAATCGTAGAAATGCATTGCATGGCGAAGGCGAAGAAGATCAGCAGGGCCAAGGCGCCGCCCGGAGTGAGGTCATTCTGCAACGATTGTTGCAGGCTTTGGGACTGGGAATCGCCTTCCATGCCGTAGATGGCGCCCAGGGTGCCCACGATCACCTCCCGGGCGGCCAGCGAGGTGATCAGGCCGATTCCGATCTTCCAGTTGAAACCGAGAGGCCGGATTACCGGCTCAATGGTGCGGCCCAGGGTGCCCGCCAGGCTCTGTTCGATAGGTGGGGCCTGGCCATTCTGGAGCGGCAGATGCGCCAGAATCCACAGGCCGATCGTCACCGCCAGGATGACCGTACCGGCGCGCCGCAGAAAGACCTTGGAGCGGTCCAGAAGCCGCAAGCCGAGCGATTGGAATGTGGGCCAGCGGTAGGAGGGCATCTCCAGCATGAATGGCGTGCGTTCGCTTTTCAGAACCGAGCTTTTCAGGATGCGGGCGGTGGCCACAGCGGCGCAGAACCCCAGCACGTACAGGCCCAGCAGGGCGGCCGCGCGGGTCCCCAGAAAGGCGCCCAGCAGTGGCCGGTTGGGCAGAAATGCCGCAATGATCAAGGTATAGACCGGGAGGCGCGCCGAGCAGGTCATAAACGGCGCAATCAGTATGGTGGCGATGCGATCGCGCTTGTTTTCGATGGTCCGGGTGGAAAGAATCGCCGGCACCGCGCAGGCATAGGCGGAAAGCAATGGAATGAACGATTTACCCTGGAGGCCGAAGCGCGCCATGGTGCGATCGGCGATCAGCGCGGCGCGGGCGAGATAGCCGGAATCCTCCAGGATTCCGATGAACAAAAACAGGAGCAAAATCTGGGGGAGGAAGACCAGGACCGCCCCGACGCCGCCCCAAACCCCTTCCACCAGAAGCGAACGGATAGGGGAGTCGGGGAGAATCTCAGCGATCTCGCGGCCGGAAGCGGCGATGAGCCAGCGGATGCCGTCCATGAGTGGGACGGCGGCGGTGAAAAGGACCTGGAAGACCAGCAGCACCACGGCGATAAAGATCAGCGGGCCGGCTACGGGGTGCAGGAAGACCGCATCCAGGCGCCGGGTCCACTTGGGCGGTGCGGGAGGGTGATAGGCTGACTGATGTCCGACCCTGCCAGCCCATTGGCGGCACTTGGGGATATCTTGCAACACGGGCAGTTCGGCCGGCTTGGGCGCCGCCGCCTTGCCCTGGAGGAAGTCAAGAATGGTGTCCAGCCCTTCGCCCTGGCGGGCGCTGATCAAGGCTACCGGGGCGCCGAGTTGCGTTTCCAGGGCCCTCAGGTCCAGGCTGCCGCCACGGCTGACCAGGTCGTCGCCCATATTGAGCACCACCAGGGTAGGGATACGCAGAGCCAGGATGGGGGCGGCTAACATCAACTGGCGCGCCAGGTTAGTGGAATCCAGAATGAGCAGGATGGCGTCCGGCCGGGGGGTATCCGTGCGCGCGCCGGTCAGCACATCGCGAGTGACCTGCTCGTCTTCAGAGCGCGGGGAGAGGCTATAAACGCCCGGCAGGTCGATGAGGGTGACCTCCCGGCCTCCGGGAAACACCACCTGTCCTGTGTGCTGTTCTACGGTTACGCCCGGGAAGTTGCCGACTTTCTGACGCAATCCGGTCAGACGATTGAAAAGAGTGGATTTACCGGAATTTGGCGGACCTACCAACGCCACATAGCGCAGGCCGCTCGTGAAAGAGCCCGAAGGAAGGGGAGGCGAATGTTCGGTGCAGCAGTCCACGATCAAAGATGGCGCAACTTCAAATGCGCTGCCGTTTCGCGTCGAAGGGCCACTTCGGAACCATCCACCTCGAAAACCCGGGGATCGCCCCCGGGAGCACTGAGCGCCGCAGTGACGCGAGAGCCCGGCAGGAAGCCCAATTCCATGAGCCGGCGGGCATCGTCTTCCGGAAGCTCCAACCGGTCCAGAATACCCGCTTCACCTACCCGCAAGTCGGTCAAAGTGAGGCCCCGGCGTGTGCCCGAGCGTCGTTTTTTGACACTCAGTTGCAGCATGACTCCAGCATAGGTGCGTGCACATACGTTGTCAAGAAGGGTATCCTTCTGCCTCCCGCCGGTGTAGAATATGCAGCATGTTACGCAGAGATTTCCTTTCCGCGGGACTTTTTCTCGGCTCCGGGCTGACCAGCTACTCCCAGGCGCGCGCTGCCACCAGCGGCAAGCTGGGAATTCCAGGACCCTATCCGGGCCGGGTAGTGGTAGTGGAGCATCCGGGATCGATCGTTTCCGGCGTCTATCAGGCCAAGCCGGTCGAAGACATGATGGACAAGGGAATGCGCGAGTTGACCGGCGCGCCCCACTGGGTGGATGCGTGGAGGGTCTTTGCGGAACCGGGCGACGTGGTGGGCATCAAAGTCAGCCCGGTAGGCGGCAAGAAGCTCTGCTCCGACGCCACGGTGCTGAACCGGGTGATCGACGGCTTGCAGCAGGCCGGTGTGCGCACGCGCGACATTGTGGTATTTAACCGCTATCGCGACGAAATGCTGGCGTGCGGATTTCAGAAATGGATTCCGCCGGGGGTGCGGATTACCTGGGCGGTCCCGAGATATGAGGAGGTCCAGTTGGGGATGGACGGCTACGATCCGGACGTCTACATGGACATGGCGTTGATCAAGCCGGGCCAGGATATCAAGGACGATCATTTCCGCAGATCCTACGCCGTGCAAATCTTGACTAAGCAGATCAACAAGATGATCAACCTGCCGGTGCTCAAGCATCACCAGTCG
>CAZMRK010000139.1:0-9154 GCA_964568355.1 uncultured Solibacteraceae bacterium
ACGACGAGGGCGGCCTGGTAGGGCGGGAAATAGTGGCGATCGTCTTCGAGTACCTGCATGTCCAGCATGGATAGCAGGCCATCGGTGGCGTTGGCCGCCACCAGATCCACCTGTTTCTGTTCGAGCGCCTGATAGAGCAGACCCAGGTCCATCGTCTTGGGCGTCCCCTGGATGCGCAGCGGGTACGTGGCGAGGAGGCCGCGCAAACCATCGGGCCGGGTGAGAAATTCATAGCCGATGCCCAGGCGCCAGCCGGCCGGACGGCGGGCGGCATCGCTGAGGCTGCGGATCTGGCCCGCTCGGGCATCGCCGCCGCGTACGACCATGGCAAAGGTGTTGTTGAAACCCAGAGGATCGAGCCATACCAGATTCCAACGGCGCTGATACTCCGCGCGAATCCGGGCCAATACCGCGGCTGCGTCGGCGGAGGGAGGCAATTTCAGAATCGTGGTGAGGGCCGTACCGGTGTACTCCGGGTAGACATCGATCTGGCCGGTCGCGAGCGCCTGCTGCGCCAGCATGGTCCCTCCCAGGTTCAGCTTGCGGTAGATGGTGACGCCGGGCAGGCGGCGTTCCAACTGCTGGGCGACGATCTCCCCGAGGATCACCTGTTCGGTGAAGTTCTTTGACCCAACCGAGATCTGCGGGGAGCTTGAGCAGCCGGCGAGCAGGAGCGACAGGGAAATCCATATGAGTTTGGGCATGTCCACCTGGCTCAACTCTTGCTGATACGGCGCTCTACGAACCCCAGCCCGGCGTCGGCAACCAGGGCGAGGAGCGCCGCGGGAACGGCTCCGCTGAGAATTTGCACGGTGTCCACCGAGGCGATACCGCGGAAGATGAAAACTCCCAGCCCGCCGCCTCCGATGGCCGCAGCGATGGTGGCCGTCCCGATAGTGGTGACGGTGGCCACGCGCACGCCCGCCAGGATGGTGCGCGCCGCCAGCGGTATTTCCACCCACCACAGCAGTTGCCGCCCGGTCATCCCCATGGCAACGGCGGACTCTCGCACAGCCGGGTCGACGCCCAGAATTCCGGCCAGCGTATTGCGCAGAATAGGCAGCAGCGCGTACAGCACCAGGGCCACGATGGCGGTGCGCTTGCCGATCCCGCCGATCAGCGGCACCGGGAGCAGGAAGCCGAACAGGGCCAGGCTGGGGATCGTCTGCATGACGCTGGCGAAGCCCAGCAGCCATCCCCGCCAGCGCGGGCGGCGGGTGAGAAACACGCCGGCCGGGATGGCAATCGCGATGGCGAGCGATAGGGAGACCACGACCAGAAAGAGGTGGTCGAGGGTCAATTCCAGCAGCTCATTCAGGATTGCGCGGATCACGCCGACTCCAATTTCCATTCGAGGCCGGCGAGGAAGGCCTCAACTTCAGCCCCGCGGGCGCGCAGAAACTCGCGCGGGGCGGCCAGGACTTCCAGTCGGCCCTGGTGCAGCAACCCGATGCGGGTGGCGAGGACCAGGGCCTCGCGAATGTCGTGGGTTACGAAAATGGAGGTTTTGTGCAGCTCCCGGCCCAATTCCCGGAACTGGCGCTGAAGCTCCAGGCGGGTAACCGGATCGACGGCGCCGAACGGCTCGTCGAATAACAGGAGGTCTGGGTCCGCCGCCAGAGCACGGGCCACTCCGACGCGCTGGCGCTGCCCGCCGGAGAGTTCCCGGGGATAACGCGGCGCGAACTGCCGCGGATCGAGCCCGACGCGGTCCAGAAGTTCCTCCACGCGGCGGCGGGTGCGGTCCGCGTCCCAGTTTTCGAGCCGGGGTCCCAGCCCTACGTTCTGCGCGACGGTGTAGTGCGGGAACAAGCCGATTTCCTGAATCACGTAGCCGATGTGACGTTTCAGACGGACGGGGTCCCAGGCGGTGGTCGCCTTACCATCGACGCGCACTTCGCCGGAAGTGGGATAGAGAAGCCCGTTGACCATCTTGAGCGCCGTGGTTTTTCCCGAGCCGCTGCGGCCCAGCAGGACCAGGGTCTCGCCTTCCGCCACCTGGAGGGTCAGATCGCGCAGAATTTCGCGGCCGCCAATGGTGTACGATACGTTTTCGAACTCGACCAATCCGCCCATATCGCGCTTCCCGGCCACGGAAGTTGAACCTTCTTGTAGGGCCGAACGTCTACCAGGATAGATTAGATGATCACTTCACGCCTGCGGCTCATTCTTCCCCTTTGGATCTTAGCGCCCCTGCTCCTGGCGGCGGACTCGCAACCGCCTGCGATTGCGCCGGAGGTCCAGCGGGCGATCGACCGTGTTTCGCCGGATTCCTTGCGGGGGCATGTGTCGTTTCTGGCGTCGGACCTGCTGGAAGGCAGAGGCACTCCCTCGCGCGGGCTGGACATCGCCGCCGAGTATATCGCAGCGCAGTTCCGGCGCGCGGGGCTCGAAGCCGCGGGGGACGATGGATATTATCAGACGGCGCGCCTGGAATCGGTGGAGCAGTCTTTGGACGGCTTTCGCCTGACGATCGAGAGCGGCGGCAAGAGGGTGGAGGCCGGCGCGGAGCAGGTGGCGTTCCGAACCCCACGGGCCGTCGATCTGACGGAGGCCGAAGCCGTTGCAATCGAGGTGGAGGCGATTTCTTCGCTCCAACCCGAGCAGGTTGCAGGCAAGGCGGTCATCGTGGCGCTTCCGCGGGATGGCAAGCTGAGCGAGAGGATGCGGTCACTGGCGGCGCTGCATCCCGCGGCCGTCCTCGATACCGTCTCGAAGAACCTGGCGGCGAAGACTCTGGTGGACCCCACGCTTCCGCGCCTGGGAGTAGCGTGGGTCGCACTGCGGGATTCCGAGGCCCTGCACCTGCTTCGTTCCGTGAAACACGGAGCCGAATGCAAGATCTCGCTGCACCTGGCGGCGCCAGTGGTGACAGCGGTGCGCGTGCGGAACGTGGTCGCGCTGCTGCGCGGGTCTGATCCGGTGCTGCGGGATTCCTATATCGTGCTGAGCGCGCACTACGACCACCTGGGGGTCGGCAAGGACCGGATTTTCCATGGGGCCAACGACGACGGCAGCGGCACGGCATCGGTGATCGAAATCAGCCAGGCTCTGGCGACGCTCCGGCCGCGCCCGCGCCGCAGCATCGTCTTTCTGGCCTTGTTCGGCGAGGAGGAGGGGCTGCTCGGCTCTCTCTACTACACCCGCCATCCTATCTTTCCCTTAAAAAAGACGATTGCCAACCTGAATCTGGAGCAACTGGGGCGGACCGATGCCAGTGAGGGCAGGGAAGTGGCCAACGCCACGCTGACCGGCTTTGACTTTTCCGACCTGAGCGCTACGGTGCGGCGCGCCGGGCGCCTCACCGGCATCAAAGTCTACCGGTCGAGCGACGGGGGCGATGCCTACTTCGACCGCAGCGACAACGCCGCATTTGCGCGCAAGGGCATCCCGGCCCATACCGCGGCGGTGGCCTTCGAGTTTCCCGATTATCATGCCCCGAACGATACGTGGGAGAAGATCGACTACGAGAATCTGGCGAAGGTGGATCGGATGCTGGCGCTGGCAGTGGTGCTGGTAGCCAATAACCCGGCGGCACCGCGCTGGAACCTGAATAATCCCAAGACAGTGCCATACCGGAAGAGGGCGGAATAGTAGAGCGTCCCGGTGATTTTGAAACTATCCGAAACGTCGACGCGAGCGTCGACGCTGCGCGCTGAAGCGCGCGCTACAACGCTAGCGCGCGGTTCCGTTCCGCCACTGAACCGCGGGCTAGAATGGCGGTCGATGCCGCTGTTCTTGCTGCTGGTGGCCGTACTCTGTCTGTCTGCCTGCTCTCCGTCGCCGGAGGCGCGATTGCGGCGTGGGTTGCGGGATCACAATGCGATTGTGCGGCTGCCGCCCGGCACTCTGGAAGTCTCCACCGAACTGCAGATACCGGAGGGTGCGCGCGACCTGGAGATCGTAGGGGCGGGCGATACGGTAATCCGGGCGGCGCCGAACTTCCGCGGCCGGGCGATTCTGACTTGCGGGAGGGGAATGCGCCTGCATCTGCGGAATTTTCGGATCGAGGGCAACGCATCCATCCGATCTCAGGCGCAGGCGATGGCTCCGTCTGAGAATTACCTCCGCGTCTTCTACGCCAATAACGGAATTCTGGCCGATGGCGTAGAGGATCTGGAGATCCGCAACGTGCATTTCCAGGGAATCGCCAACTTCGCCATCCTGGTAAGCCGCAGCCGGCAGGTGCGCATTGAGGACGTGGTGGTGGAAGACAGCGGCTCGCTGACCGGGAAAGGCAGGAACAACACCACCGGGGGCATCCTGATCGAAGAGGGCACGTCGGATTTTCAGGTGGTGCGGTGCACGTTTCGCAATATTCGCGGCAACGGGGTCTGGACTCACTCGCTGTACCGTTCGCCGCGGGGCCAGGACGGGCTGATCGCCCAGAATCGCTTCGATACGATCGGGCGGGATGCGATTCAGGTAGGCCACGCCACCCGGGTGCGCGTCATCGGCAATCGCGGGACGCGCATCGGATTCCCGGCGGAGATTGTCGATGCCGAGGGGGGCGGAACGCCGGTGGCGATCGATACGGCGGGCAATGTGGATCAATCCGTCTACATGGGCAACCAGTTCCAAGAGACAAATGGGAAGTGCATTGATCTGGACGGGTTTCACGATGGCGAAGTGCGGGCCAATATCTGCCTCAACCGGCTTCCCGCGGAGAGCTACGCTTTCGGGCACTTCGGCATCGTCATGAACAACACCAATCCGGATATGCAGTCGCAGAACATCACGATTGCGGAGAACCGGATCGAGGGCACGAAGTTCGGCGGCATTTTCGTTATCGGCAGCGGGCACCAGATTACGGGCAACCGGCTGCTGCATCTCAACACCGCGGGGTGCAACGAGAGCGCGGCGCGCTTTGGCTGCTTCTATTTTCCGGGAGAGCCGGAACTGCTGGAGAGCGGCATCTACCTGGGGCGCCGGGCGGAGCGAGCCGCGGTGACGCGTTCCAATGTGATTCGCGGCAATTTCATCTCGGGCCACAAGATGAAAGAGCGCTGCATCGCCGCCGCGCCGGGGGTGCGGCTCGGCGACAATCTCGTGGAGCGCAACACCTGCACAGACGAGTAACGGACCGCCGAATACTACAATGAGGTTTTTCGATCGTCAGGAGAAGCTGTGAACGAACTTCGCTGGCATCCGCTGCTGCGCGAGTGGGTGGCGGTCGCCGCTCACCGGCAGGACCGGCCGCAGATGCCGAAAGACTGGTGCCCCTTTTGCCCGGGCTCGGGCCATGTGCCGGAGCAATACGACGTATATCTCTATCCCAATGATTTCGCCGCGTTTCGGCTGGACAATCCGCCGTTCTGTCCGGAGACGGGCTTATATCGGGCGACCGGCGCGCGGGGCGCGACCGACGTGGTCCTGTATCATCCGGACCACAAACTGCTGCCGTCGCAGATGACGGCGGAGCATTGGGAGAAGGTGATCGGGCTATGGATCAGCCGCTATCGGGAACTGGCGGCGAACCCAGACATCCGGTATGTGTATACGTTCGAGAATACCGGTGTGGCCATCGGGGTGACGATGCCGCACCCGCACGGCCAGATCTATTCGTTCCCTTTTGTCCCGCCGCTGGCGCAACGCGAACTGGATGGGGCTGCGGCATGTTTTGCGGAGCAGGGCGAGTGCCCGTACTGCCGCATTCTGCGAGACGAGATCGCGGACGGCGGGCGGGTGTTCGCCGAGAATGCCAGTTTTGCGGCGTTTGTGCCGTTCTGGGCGCGGTTTCCGGCGGAAGGGCAACTCTACTCCCGCCGGCACGTGGGTACGCTGGACGAACTCACCGGCCGGGAACGGGCAGACCTGGCTGCGATTCTGAAAACCGTCCGGATGAAATACGACCACCTGTTCGGATTCCCGATGCCGCTGATGATGATCGTGCGCCAGCAGCCCACCGCCGACCGGCATCCATACCTCCACCTGCACGTGGAGTTTCTGCCGATCCAGCGCAGCGCGACCAAGCTGAAATACCTGGCCGGGGTGGAGACAGGAGCGGGAACCTTTCTGAACGATACGGTGGCTGAAGAGCGGGCGGCTGCGCTGCGCGCCGCGGAACCGGCCAGCTAGGCGGCGCGCAAGTTCCTACCGGTCTTCCTCATACGGCCGATAGCCGCTGTTGAGCATGACCCGGCGGGTCGCCTCCAGCATGTCCGGAAGGACGTAAAAAAACGCTCCCGTGCGCTCGCGCTTGAAGAGGAATCCGCCGATGTACTGATCCGCTTCCACACCATAGTCGAGGCCGGCCTCGGTGAGGATCGATTCCAGGCGGAGAGCATCGTTGAGCCGCTTGGCGATGTAGATCAGAATGGGGTCGTGGTCTTCAAAATAAGATGCGTCCTGCCGCATGATTTCCCTGAGAGCGCCGGCGCGGGGCCGACACTTTTTCATCTTAGGAGATTTGTCCTCGGCTTGCGGCGGGAGCAGTACTATTTGCCAGGATTCGGAGCCTGACCGCGAGCGTCTCCGTCCATCTCATGCTTGCGCCGACAATCAGCCGGGAAGAAGAACTGCACTGGCTGGCACTGAAACTGATTCCGGGCCTGGGAACTCGGGCCGCGGAAAAGCTACTGGAACGATTCCGGACACCGGAGGCGATTTTTCGCGCCTCGCGCACGGAAATAGAGGCCGCCGGGATCAGCGGCTCGGTGGCGCAGAGTATCGCCAGCGGCTGTTCGTTCGAAGACGCCGTCACCCAACAGGAAAAGATGAGCGCGGCGGGGGCCGAACTGATCACGATCCGCGACCCCCGCTATCCGCCTTTGTTGCGGGAGATCTTCGATCCGCCAATCCTGCTGTTCGCCCACGGCCGCGTGGAGTTGCTGGGCTCGCTAATGTTCGCGATCGTCGGCACACGGCGGCCGACCCCTTACGGCGTGGCGGTGACGGAGCGCTTCTCGGCGGACTTGAGCCAGGCGGGCCTGACCATCGTCAGCGGCATGGCGCGCGGCATCGATACTGCGGCGCACAAGGCAACACTGGCGGCCAGTGGCAGCACGGTGGCGGTTTGGGGCTGCGGCGTAGATGTGGTATATCCGTCAGAGAATCGGAAGCTGGCGGCGGAGCTGGCCACAAAGGGGTTGGTGATTTCGGAATTTCCCATGGGATCAACGGCTTTTCCGCAGAATTTTCCGATTCGGAATCGGATTATCAGCGGGATGAGCCACGGGGTGCTGGTTGTGGAGGGAGCGCAGTACAGCGGGTCGTCGATCACGGCCCGGCTGGCGCTGGATCAGAACCGCGAAGTGTTCGCCGTACCGGGAAACATCACGTCCAAGCTGAGTTGGGGGCCTAATCTGTTGATAAAACAGGGCGCCAAGCTCGTGCAGGACTGGAACGACGTGGTGGTGGAACTTTCTCCGGAGGTTCGTCGTCAACTGATCGAGAAGGGGAGGGCCCGGGTTTTGGGGGAGGGCGAGGTTGCAACCGCCGAGGGGAGTCAAGCATCTTTATTTACGGGTCCGAGTGGTAACGCCGCTCGTAAGCTGTTGGAAATACTGAAAGTCGACGCTTCTACGCATCTCGACGATCTCCTTCCGGCTCTCCCGGAGAGCTCTCCTTCAGAACTGATTGCCGCTTTGTTCGAACTGGAAGTGGAAGGCATGGTGAAACAACTTCCCGGCAAATATTTTGTTAAAGTGTGGTAGCGACGTACCGCAACGGGCAGTAGATTGATATGGCAAAGGCTCTCGTAATCGTGGAATCGCCCGCAAAGGCGAAAACCATCAACAAATATCTGGGGAAACAGTACCTGGTTAAAGCATCCCTCGGACACATCAAGGACCTTCCCAAGAAGGACCTGGCGGTGGATATCGAGCATGGGTTCGAACCGCATTATGAAGTGATCGAGGGGAAGCGGAAGCTCATTCAGGAACTGAAGCAGGACGCCAGGAAGGTCGATTCCGTATATCTGGCGGCTGACCCGGACCGCGAAGGCGAAGCCATCTGCTATCACCTGCAGGAAGAACTTTCGGGCAAGAAGAACGGCTCACCCAAGGTCTACCGGGTGATGTTCAACGAAATTACCAAGAACGCAATCGAAAGAGCCTTTAAGAAGCCGGGGGCGGTGGACGAACGGCTGGTGCAGGCGCAGCAGGCGCGTCGTGTGCTCGATCGCCTGGTCGGGTACAAGATTTCGCCGCTGTTGTGGGATAAGGTTCGCCGCGGACTCTCGGCGGGACGCGTGCAGACGATCGCGGTACGGCTGATTGTCGAACGTGAACGAGAGATCCGGGCCTTTCAAAAGCGCGAATACTGGACCATCGACGTGGATCTGGCGGCCAAAAAGCCGCCGGTGCTGCGCGCGCGGCTGATCCGGCAGAACGAAGAAACGCCCGAGATTCCCGATCAGCAGGCGGCTGATCAACTGGTAGCTCAACTGGACGGCGTCGATTACCTGGTGCAGTCGGTCGTCACGCGTGAAAAGCGCCGCAATCCCGTGGCGCCGTTTATCACCTCGACCCTGCAACAGGAAGCTTCCCGCAAACTCCGGTTCAGCGTGAAGCGGACCATGATGCTGGCGCAGCGCCTGTATGAAGGTGTGGAACTGGGCAAGGAATCGGTGGGGTTGATCACCTACATGCGTACCGACTCCACACGTATCTCCGAAGATGCGCTGGCCGATGTGCGCAACATGATTCAGCAGCGCTACGGCGCCCAATACCTGCCGGCCTCCGCCAATGTCTATAAGTCCAAGAAAGATGCCCAGGATGCCCACGAGGCGATCCGGCCGACGTCCATGCAATACACGCCGGAATCGGTGGCGAAGCATCTGGCGGAAGACGAATTGAAGCTGTACCGGCTGATCTGGACGCGCTTCGTGGCGTCGCAGATGACTCCGGCGGTCTTCGACCAAACCACGATCGACGTTGCGGCCAAGGGGAAGAACGGGGTCGAGTATGTATTTCGGGCGACCGGGTCGGTTCCCAAGTTCGACGGATTTCTGGCGGTCTATCAGGAGGGCAAGGATCAGCCCGATGAAGAAGACGCGGAGCTGAAGAACAAACTGCCGGTGGTGCAGGAGGGAGACCACCTCAAATTCCGGCAGATCCATCCGGAGCAGCATTTCACCGAGCCGCCGCCGCGCTACAACGAAGCCACGCTGGTGAAGAAACTGGAAGCCGACGGGGTGGGACGGCCTTCCACC
>CAZMRK010000140.1:0-3178 GCA_964568355.1 uncultured Solibacteraceae bacterium
CTCCCGGCGCCCCGCAGTAACCGCCGTATCCTTCGTTCGTATCATTTGTTGCAGGCATTCATTCGCAGCGGAGGGCGGTGCTGGGGTCGGCTTGCGTGGCTTTGCGCACCCCAAGGTAACAGGCAGCCAGCGCCACTCCCGCCAGCAGGAGCACGACCGCGGCCAGGGTCAGCGGGTCGCCGGGTTTCACTCCGTAGAGCAGCGCCGCCAGCAGGCGGGTCGCCGCCACCGCTCCGGCCAGGCCCACAACAGCGCCCGCCAGCGTGAGGCGCGCTCCGATTCCCAGCACGAGCCGCAGGACGTCGCGAGGCGTGGCTCCCAAGGCCATGCGAATACCGAATTCCCGGGTTCTCCGCTCCACGGTGTAGGAGATGACGCCATAGATCCCAATGGCCGCCAGCAGGAGCCCGGCACCGGCGAATGCAGCCAGCAGACCCAGATAGAATCTCGGCCTGGCAGTGTGACGCGAAAACCAATCGTCCATCGTGCCGATCTCGGGCGGCGGTGCATCCCGATCGAGAGCGCGGACCGCGGCTTGGATCAACGGCGAGAGAATCGCCGCCGGAACTGTCGCGCGCGCGGCGACATTTCTCGCGGGGCCGTAGATCAGGGGGAGGTAGATTTGTGCGCCCGGTTCGGTGGCAAGGCCGATCTGGCGAACATTTCCCACCACTCCGACCACCTCAAGCCTGGGCCGGCTGCGATAATCGGTGAGGATCTGCCTGCCCAAAGGATTGTCTGTCCCGAAAAGCGCGCGTGCGGCCACGGGATTAATTAAGACGGGAATCGGGCTCCGGCGGTCGTCAGCAGGCTCGAAATCCCGCCCGGCCAGTAGGGGAATTCCCATGACGGCCAGAAATTTCCGGTCAATGTGGCGGGCCAGTGCGTGGCAGACATTTTGCGAGCCGGACTGCGCAGCGCGCAGATCGTAGGGAGACAGCACCGCTTCCAGCGGAACATGGTCGGCGGCGCTGGCTGCCACTACACCCGGAAGGCGCTCGACCTCCGCGGCGAGCTTGCGAACAAACTCAGCGCTGGTGACGGGCGTATATTTCCGGAACGGCAGGATGGTTTGGATGACGACCAGGTGATCGCGCTCGAAGCCGAGATCGAGGCGCAACAGCCGGATCAGAGTATTGGTCATGAGGCCGGCTCCGGAGAGCAGCACAACCGCGAGAGCCAGTTGCGTCGTGACCAGCACATTGCGCAGCCGGATCCCCGCCACCCGGACGAAGGAGGCGGCGTCGCCCGGATGCAACGCGGCTGCCGGATTCCGCCGGCCGAATTGGGATGCGGGCGCCAGGCCGAACAGGATGCCGCTGCCCATGGCGACCGCCATAGCCACAACCAGAATGGTGTGATCGACGACCACTTCCTCCAGACGCGGAATATAGAAAGCGTGGAAGGCGGGAAAGGCGCGGACCGCGATCACCGCCAAAGCTGCGCCCAGTAGCCCTCCCAGCAGGGAGAGCATGACGCTTTCGACCAGGATCTGGCGCACGAGCCGGCCGCGGCCGGCGCCCAGAGCCGCGCGAATCGCCATTTCGTGCTGACGGGCGGCCGTCCTCGCCAGGAGAAGGTTGGCGATGTTGGCGCAGCAGATCAGCAGGACAAACGCCACCGCGCCCAGGAGAACCAGGAAGGTGCGCCGCACGTCGCCGACGATCCAGTCGTGGAGGGGCTTGACGAGGGCATCGGTTAGCGAGTCCTCCTGGTGCTCGCGGCGGATCTGGCGCATAATGGCGTCCATCTCGGCCTGGGCGGCTTGCTGCGTGACGCCGGGACGCAATCGGCCCACTGTCACGACATCCCCGCCACCACGCCACTCCCGATTTGCCGCCAGCGGAACCCAGATGTCGGTCGCTCCGAAATAAGCGAATCGCAGATCCGCGGGCAGGACCCCAATTACCGTAAACGGCTTCTGATCGAGCACAATCGTGCGGCCGAGAATCCGCGCATCGCCGCCGAACTCGCGCCGCCAGAAGCCGGCATCGAGCAAAGCCACCGCTGGCTGCGGCTGCCGGTCTTCGGCTTCGCTGAAAAAGCGGCCAAGGATCGGACGGGCGCCGGTGAGCGGGAAAAAGTCGCGGCTGACTGCACCGATCGATACCATGCGCGCCTGTTCCGTGCCGGTGAAAATCATCATCGTAGAACGCGCTCCGGCAACCGCTTCGAACGAGGTGGAGCGCTCCTTCCAATCGACATAAACGCCGGCCGCCGAGGGAGATCCTTCGCCTCGGCCGCCGTATACGGAGAGGATCACCATGAGGCGCTGCGGGTCCGGAAACCGCAGGGGCCGCAGCACGATCGCGCTAACCACGCTGAAGACGGCCGTAGAGGCGCCGATCCCCAAGGCCATCGTCAGAACGGCTACAGCTGTGAAAACCGGGCTGCGGCGCAGCATCCGCCATCCGAAGCGGACGTCCTGCATCAGGCTATCGAGCGAGCGGAAGCCGCGGCGATCGCGGTAGGTTTCCCGGATCTGCGTCAGACCGCCAAAACTGCGGAGAGCATGGGCTCGCGCCTCGGCAAGCGGCATCCCGTTGCGCAGGTTCTCTTCGATCTGCATCTCGATGTGAAACTGAAGCTCGGCTTCGAGGTCGCGGTCGAGCGAACGCCGCCGGAAGATGGCCTGGAGCTTGGTCCAAAGCCCGCGCATATCTCACTCCGCGGTGCGGAGAAAGCGCTCCATGAGCGCCACGGTGCGTTCCCAGTCGTCGCGCTCTTCGCGGATGCGGCGGCGGCCGGAAGCGGTCAGTTCGTAGAACCTGGCCTTGCGATTGTTCTCTGAAGTGCCCCAGGCGGCTTTGATCCAGCCGCGCTGCTCCAGGCGCAGGAGAGCCGGATATAGCGTACCCTGATTGAGATCGAGGATCCCCTCGGAGATCTGCTGAATGCGCTTGGCGAGCCCGAATCCGTGCTGCGGACCCATCGTTTCGAGCGTGCGCAGCACCATCAGGTCCAGAGTGCCCTGCAAAACCTCGGCCTTGCGCTCTCCTTTAGACATACAAAAGAAGCATACGGCCGATCCTTTTGTATGTCAAGAGATCAAACACGAGTTGCCGGCGAAGCGCCGTAGCGTGCGCCTCAGCGCGCAGCGTCGACGCTCTCATCGACGCAATTTGAGTGCTCTCAAAAATCACCGGGGCGCTCCACTGGCCCATTACCAAGCCCTACG
>CAZMRK010000141.1:0-8693 GCA_964568355.1 uncultured Solibacteraceae bacterium
TGCGGCTTCCCTCCGGAAATGCTTGAGTTGAAACTGGGCGCCTTGTTGAGACTCATCCTCTTTATGGGCGCCATTCGCGAGAAGGATGGGTTGCGGCGGAAACAACGGCCGTTCGCCGCAACGGATCTTGTTGCCGCGACAGAAATCAGCCGCGCTGCAGTAGCGCTGCTGAGAGAATGGCCGGCGCCGCTACGGGAGATTCTGCGGCACATGTTACCGCTGGAATCCACTCATCCCGCCGAACTCAATTTCAGCGAGATCTTCGGCAACTTCTACCGGCACCTATTCCGCGTTTTGTCGCGAAGTGAATTCGGGTTCCTGCACGATGCATTCGAGAGATTCGTGATCGAGGATTGGAAGGGCTTGATCCGTGGCCAGCATCGCTACTTCTCAGTTGCTGTGCGACGGAACTCCCCCTGGGTGGGGGCGACTGAGGCAGAGCGCATCGCGCGGATAGGCGGCGGAAAGATCCTGGATTTGGTCCACGATGGTCACCTTGAAGCTCTGATTGTGGCCGTGCGGCCCGGCGGCAGCCGGACGGAATGCTGGATCCGGCGCGAATCGTTGAACCGGTGGATCGCCGCTCGCGACGCGGAACTCGCCCGATACATGTCGCGCCGCTTTTTCTTCTTCCTCAGAGAAGATGTCATGGAGATCAAACAGGCCTTCGAAAAGCACGCTGCGCCGGTCATGCACTACTCCAAACCGGATGAATTTATAACGCTGCGGCATGCCATCAAGAATTACCTCGGCCGCGATTCAGCGCTTGCTGCTGTAATCAGTGCCGTCGTTGACGGAAATCTCGTGCCGGTTGGATACGCCACGGGCCGTCGAGGGATCACTGGTTACCTGTTCCGGTCCGAAGAGCTGCGCAGGTACCGCCCAGTGCCGGAGGTGAAGGCCAGCCCAGATGTCTTCGTCAACTTCAGAGAGGCAGCAACAGTGTTGGGTGTCATGGGCAATGTCGTTCGCGGCCTAGTTGGACAGGGCCTGCTCGGCGTTGCAGCCGGTTATCGAAACGGATTTGCCAAACTGGTCCCCGAGGAAGAGGTCCGACGTTTTGCGGAAAGCTACGTGTCTACCTCGGTCCTGGCCAAGCAATTCCGGCTTAACAGTGGCTCTCTCGCACGCCATTTGAAAGAATCGGGCACACCGTTGCTCGCCATTCCGAACCCGGATCCGAGAAGAGGCCACGCCTATTTCCTTCGGAAGGATATCGCGGTCCAGATCCGGCTTCCAACTCGCAGGATGCTGCGGGAGGAGTCACAGTGTCGCTTGAAAGCTGCCCGAAAACAGAAGTGGGCGGAATACAGGCTGACCAAGGAAAGGGCTTCGGGCAGACCTATGCGTCGAGTCCGTACCAATTGTCCCGATGTGGCGAGGGATCGAAATGACCTCTGAGCAGAGAGTTTTGGTTGGTCCGATGCGGACGAGTAATCCGCCACGCGGATGTCCCGTAGAGCCGAAGGCCACGACACCGCCAAACACTACGCTTCGCGGTCAGTGGCGGATGACCTTGCCGGAGCCGTTCCGTGTCGGTCTCTCTTGCGAGCGAAGCATCCGGCGCGCTGGCCATCGCCCAAGCCTTCGTGGACGGATCACCTCCTGAAGGCTATGACCGAGTATTCCAGGTCGCCATCCCTCATTAGCATTGTCAACCGCTTCCTATCGGGTGACAGGTACCAGACCTGGCGATGGTTCACTGCGTGCCCACTCTGGTTGGTGGTCCATTCCGTGACGAGGCGGTTCCCCTCCCAGAAAGTCCTCGATTTGACCTCGTGTCCCCCGCTCTGATTCGTGTTCACGTGGCCATCGGTCGTATGTAGAGAGGTCTCGTCGGGAACACCAGAGTCGGCCCCTGTCAAGGTCACCTTCAATTGCGGCTCATGATGCTCAATCACCAGGAATCGGTAATCTGTGCCGACCGAAGGGCCTGTCCCGGGCTGCTGAATGGCCTGGAACTCCCATCGCCCGGTAAAATCCGGGGTTGCGCTTATGTTCTGGGCGAATCCGACGGCCCATATCGTCAAGGCAGCTATTGCGGTGAGTGTGAGCGATCGCAAGTGTCCAATGGTCCGGCCCGGCGTGTCATGCGTTCGACTAATCATCGTTCGAAGCTCCTCTTCGAGAGTTCTCGACGCGAGCGGCTGGTCAGTCGCAACGGAGCGCCACGGTCGGGTCGGCATTCGCCGCTCTGCGGGCTGGAATCCAAGCCGCAAGCGCCGTTGCCGCAAGCATGACCGAAACCGTGATCGCAAGTGTGCCGGGATCATGTGCGCTGACGCCGAAAAGCAGCGCCGATACGAGCCGCCCGGCACACTGGGCCGCCGCCAGCCCAATGCCCGCGCCCCATCCTACGACCAGCCCTGATTCGGCAAGGACCATTCGCATCACCGCGCCGCGAGTACCGCCGAGGGCCATTCGGATGCCAATCTCTCGCGCCCGCTGCGCAACCGTGTAGCTCGTGACTCCGAACAGCCCGACGGCGGCCATCACCAAAGCCAGTACACCGAAAAGGCTTCCTATCGCGGCCAGGATCCGCTCACGGACGAGACTGTCGTCGATCAGCCTGTTCTCTGTCGTTATCCGGCGGATGGTGAAATCCGGGGCCGCGGCCCGGGTCTCCTGCCGCAGAACTGCGGCGAGCGAACCGAGGTCCCTGCCGGCGCGGAACACCAAGGACAGAGATGTCAGGGGCTGCGGCCAAGTATACGGCAAGTAGACTGAGAGCGGAGGCGCACTCCGGAGGTTTTCGAACTTTGTGTCGCTGACAACGCCGACTACCGTAATCCAACGGGGCGGGTTGTCTTCGAAGTTGCTCAACGTCCTCCCTATCGGGTCCGCGTCTTCAAAGACCTGTCGTGCAACAGATTGGCTGATGACCGCCACCGGAGGGGCGGCAGCATCAAAGTCCCGCTCCTCGAAATCGCGGCCTTTGAGCAGTGCGATTCCGGCGGTTCGGAAAAACCCAGCGGAAACACGAAAGAAGACGCAGCCGGTACGAGCGGCCTCCGGCCTGACCCCAGGCACCCAGAGCATTCCGTGGCCCCACGCTCCAGTGAAGACACTCCCCGATGACAGGCTGACGGATTCTACGCCGGGAATCGTCGATATTCGGTGGCGCAGTTCCGCCCAGGCGGACGATAACTGGCGTCCCCGGTCCGTTCCGCGATACTGGATATTGGCCAGAACGACGTTCTGCCTGTCAAAGCCGGTGTCCATGGTTGATAGCTTCGCCAGAGTTCGCACGAACAGCGTGGCCCCTAGGATCAACACGATAGACACAGCGACCTGGAACCCTACCAGGAACCTGGCCGCCGGCGGCGGCCCACTGCCTGCAGCAGGCGAACCGCTTTTCAGTGCGGAGTTGAGGTCGATTCTGGAAGCGCGCCGGGCAGGCAGGGCACCGAAAGCCAGCGCTGTGAGGGCCGACACGACTGTGGTGAACGCCAGGACACGGTTGTCGATTCCTAGCGGCAGTTCGACTGGTTGACCCGAGCGCCCGAGCAGGCTCACCAGCAGAGGGCTGACCGAATGCGCAAGCACCAGCCCCAGCGCCGCCGCGACACCGGTGAGCAGCATCGCTTCACTCAGCACCTGCCGCGCTAGACGAGCCCTGTTGGCACCCAGCGACGCGCGCACGGCCATCTCCCTTTGCCTCGTCCTGCTTCGGGCCTCAAACAGAATCGCGATGCCCGTGCAGGCGACGAGCAGCACCAGTGCGACCAGCCCCAAGACGATCCGGACCGGGTCGCCGTATTCGGTTCGCAGGGAAGAAATACCCTTGCCGGCGGGAATGACTTTGATCTTCAAGCCCAGAATGTGGTTGATCAACGCCGGTGGCGTTCCAGGCGGCGCGTGACCAACCATTTCGACCATATGCTGGTGAAACAGGGCTTCTGCCGGACCGAGCGCCTGTGCGGCTGTCGCACCCGCCACCGGACGCCCGATTAACCTCAGCACAAGCTGGGGTTCCGGCTGCGGTCCGAGCGGCGTCCACATATCCGTGGAGGTCCCTACATCCAGTCCAAAGAACCGTGGCGGCGCTACCGAGACGATCTGGAAGCCAGTGTTGGCGATTCGGACGGTGCGTCCCAGCACGCGCGGATCGGCACCAAACCGTCGCTTCCAGAACGCGTCGCTGATCACGGCCACTGGTCCCGTTCCAATCGCAGCGTCAACACCCAGAACACGGAAATAGTTCGGGGACGCGATGGCGCGGCGCAGTGTCTCTTCCGCCGCGCCGTCGATTGAAGCGCTGACCTCCCGCACCTCGCTTTGGGCCGCCAGTTCCGCGTATGCGGCAACTGCTCCCTTGATCTGTCGATAATCGGCAGGCGGGAACTGATTGGCGTACTCCCGCAGACCCGGCCCATCCGGTTGCAGGAACTGAAACAGCCGCCCGGGATCCTTTACCGGGAGAGCCTTCAGCAACAGCGCGTCGGCAATGGTGAACATCGCAGTGTTTGCACCAATGCCCAGCCCAAGCGTGATCACCACCACCAGCGCAAAGACGGGTGCCCGCCGCAGACTCCGGACCTCGTACCGGAGGTCCTGAGAGAGAGCTTCTATCCAGCGAAGCCCGTGAGCGTCCCGGCATTGCTGCTCGATCTGTGCAACGCCTCCGAAGCTTCGGCGCGCAGCGTACTCCGCCTCGTCGGGTGCCATTCCCGAAGCGACGTTCTCGTGGATCTGCTGCTCGAGGTGGAAGCGCAGTTCCTGGTCCAGTTCTTGATGGACCCGCGATGGAAACACCAGTGTACGCAGTCGAATACGTAGCTTGTCGATCCAGCGCATCCCGTACTCCTCTCAAGCCATGCGTGCGACCAGGTTCACGGCGGACGACAGGCGCTCCCAGTTGGCCAGTTCCTTATCGAGCTGGCTGCGGCCGGCTCGCGTCAGCGAATACAATTTGGCCTGTCTGCCCGTTTCGGTCTTCACCATATGCCCCTTGATCCAGCCCTGCTGCTCCAATCGATGAAGCGCGGGATAAAGGGAACCCTGCTGAACCTGCAGCACTTCGCTCGACACCTGCTGGATGCGTTTGGCGATCGCCAAGCCGTGCTTCGGTTCCAGCGACAGCGTCTTCAGGATCAGCAGGTCCAGCGTGCCCTGAACCAAATCGTTCGGCTTACCCATACTCTGACTATCTACAATACCCGAGCCGTTGTAGATCGTCAAGGTATCGGTCCGGCCACGAAATGCCATTACCGAGAACGGCAGGCTCGGCCCACACGATGTCGAGCTGATAGGCGTCGCCAGCGTTTACCGATGTTATCCGTTCTGGATGGTTCCGGCATGCGTGTCGCCAACGCTGGCTCGGGTTCCGGCGCTGGAACGAGCCAAGGCATAGGATCATGCCAAGAGTCCTGACACAACCGTAGGATATTGACAGGAACAGTGACACGAATTGTCAACATCTGTGACACTGGCCTGCGCCTCCTCCTTTGGTTTCAACGAGTGGCTTGCCGGTTATTCTGGCATCCTACAGGCGTCGGCTGCAGGCTGCCAGAGCTGCGGCACATTTCGGCAGTTCTTGAAAATGCTTGCCACGACGAACGAAAAGCTTCTACTTGGCGGCGCCGCAATTCGCTGCCTGGTTGCGAGACGCCGGAGGTTTGGGGGTTTCGTCGCCTGTCACCGAAATTGAAATTTAAAACGTCGACGGGAGCGTCGACGCTGCGCGCTGAAGCGCACGCTACGGTGGTTCCGGCGACTACGCCAGGATCTGCTTCACGACGTGCGCGGGGTCTACTCCGGTCAGCTTCTGGTCGAGGCCCTGGTAGTTATAAGTGAACCGGTCGTGCTGGATGCCGAAGACGTGCAGAAGGGTCGCCTGCAGGTCTCGCACATGGACGGGATCGCGGGTGATGTTGTAGGAGAACTCGTCGGTCTCGCCTAGCACTACACCGCCCTTCACTCCACCGCCGGCCATCCACAGGCTGAAGCAGCGCGGATGGTGATCGCGTCCGTAGTCGGTTGGCGTCAGCTTCCCTTGGGAATAGATGGTGCGCCCGAACTCGCCTCCCCAAATGACCAGCGTATCTTCGAGCAACCCACGCGCCTTCAGATCCTGTACCAGCGCATAGCATCCCTGGTCCACGTCTTTGCACTGGCTGGGCAGCACGGAAGGCAGGTTGCCGTGCACGTCCCAGCCGCGGTGATAGACCTGGACGAAACGGACGCCGCGCTCCACCAGCCGGCGCGCCATGAGGCAACTGTTGGCGAAGGTGCCGCCCTTGTGGACGTCATCCCCGTACAGCTTAGAGACGCTCTCCGGCTCCTTGCTCAGGTCCGTCAACTCCGGGACCGAGGATTGCATCCGGAACGCCATCTCAAACTGGGCGATCCTTACCCGCGTCTCCGGATCGTGCAGTTTCTCCTCCTGGACCTGGTTCAACTCGCCCAGCGCATCCAACATGCGCCGCCGCATGGCAGGCGGCACGCCGTCCGGGTTGTTGATATAGAGCACCGGGTCGCCGGCCGAGCGCAAGGCTACACCGGCATATTGCGCCGAAAGAAACCCGGCACTCCACAGCCGCGCCGAGATCGCCTGGACATTGGCCTTGGGATTCGAGTGCGTCGCATTCAGCACGACGAACGTAGGCAGATCCTGATTCATGCTGCCCAGGCCGTAAGCGATCCACGAGCCGATGCAGGGCTTGCCGGCAGTCATGTTGCCGGTCTGGATGAAGGTCATGGCCGGCTCGTGATTGATGGCTTCGGTGTGCATCGACCGGATGATGGCGATATCGTCCACCATTTTGGCGGTATAGGGCAGCAGTTCGGAAATCCACGCCCCGCTTTCGCCGTGCTGTTTGAACTGGAACACCGAGGGGGCCACGGGGAAGCGGCTCTGCCCGGAGGTCATAGTGGTCAGCCGCTGGCCGTTGCGGATGGATTCCGGCAGATCTTTGTCGTACCACTCCTTCATGCCCGGCTTGTAGTCGAACAGGTCGAGCTGCGGTGGGGCTCCCACCATGTGCAGGTAAATCGCGCGTTTCGCTTTGGGCGGGAAATGCGGCAATCCCGGCAGGCCGCCGGTGGCGTTCAGCTTCGCGGCCTGGCTGCGCTCACTGAGCATGGTAGCCAGTGCGGCGATTCCCAAGCCGCGGGCGCCGCGTCCGAAAAACTGGCGCCGGGTTTCCCGCAATACGGCTTCATCGGATGGATGCATGGCGTTCATTTCGTCAAGACTTCGTCCAGGTTCAGAAATTGATTGGCCACCATGGTCATGGCCGCCGATTCCGCCGGCGGCAGCTTGTCGTCGGCCTTCGATTCCCCTACCTTCAGCAGCTTCTTCGCATCCTCCGGATGGGAATCGTAATAGGTCAGGTAGTCCTGGTAGGCCCTCCGCGCGATGGACCGCTCCCGTTCGTCCAGGCTGCGGGCCAGCAGGCGCGTAGTGAGGAAATCGAACTGCCGGTCCACATCCTGCGGGGCCTTTTCGATTGCTGTCTGGGCCAGGTAGCGCGCCGCCTCCACGAACTGGGTGTCGTTCATTGTGACCAGGGCCTGAAGAGGCGTATTGGTACGCTCGCGGCGAACCGTGCAGGTTTCCCGCGTGGGCGCGTTGAAGATCTCCATCGAGGCCGGTGGAGCGCTGCGCTTCCAGAACGTATACAAGCTACGCCGATAGAGCTTGTCGCCATGATCCCGCTTATAGAAGCGGGTATTGCTGCCGATCATGGCCACCGCTTCCCAGACGCCATCCGGCTGGTAGGGCTTGACGCTCGGACCGCCGATCGTGGGCGTAAGCAATCCGCTGGCAGCCAGGGCATAATCGCGCACCATCTCGCCATCCATGCGGAAGCGCGGCCCGCGGGAGATCAGCCGGTTGTCGGGATCTTTGGCAATTTTGTCCTCGCTGGCCAGCGCGGACTGCCGGTAAGCCGCCGACGTCACCATCATGCGGAAAAACCGCTTCACATCCCAGCCCGACTCCCGGAAATCGACCGCCAGCCAATCCAGCAGCTCCGGGTGGGAGGGAGGCTGGCCTTGCGATCCGAAATCTTCTGAAGTCTTGACGATGCCCGTGCCGAACACTTCCTGCCAGAAGCGGTTCACGGTGACACGCGCGGTCAGCGGATTGCCTGGATCGATGAGCCATTTTGCCAGGCCCAGACGGTTGCGCGGCAACGATGCCGCCATCGGAGGCAGCGCCGAAGGCACGTTCGGCTCCACTTCGTCGCGCGGCTGATCATACTGCCCGCGGAACAGGATGTGGGCCATTGGCTTGGTGTCCTTGCGCTCTTCCATCACCAGGGTGATGGCGCCGCGCTCGCGAATCGTACGGCGCTCGGCGGCAAGATCCCAAGCTTCCGCGATCCATTTCCGGTATTCCACATCGCGATGGTTCAGATAGTACAACTGGAGGGCCTGCCGTTCGGAAGCGCTCAGTTGCGCGGCATCTTTCTTCCGGGCGCTGTCGATTACAGGCCAGAGCGAGATCAGCCGGGCTTCTTCTTCGCTGACCACGCGATTGAATACGCGGAAATCAGCGATAGCGCCGCCCTGGAAGAAACGCCTGCCCTCCCGACCCAGGCGCAGCGGCGCGCTCGTCCGGATGCTGCCCTTCAAGTGGGTGGTCTGGTCCCCGCCTCCCTGAGTCTGCACGGCATGGCCGTTGATGTAAAGCGCAAGGCCGAACTGCTCCCGCCGGCCATCGTAAGTGAAGACCAGATGGTTCCAGG
>CAZMRK010000142.1:0-22053 GCA_964568355.1 uncultured Solibacteraceae bacterium
CCCAGGGCCGGTCCAGTTTCATCACCGGCCCCTGGTCCACCGGCGGGCCCAGGCGCAGTTCCGCATGTTCCAGGCGAGCGATCAGGTAGCGGTCTACAAACAGCTCGCGGCGCGAGCCGATCTCCACCGTCTCCTGCGCTCCCGCCGCCAGCAGAAGCAGGGCCACCGGCCAGAACGGTTTCATAGACGGTCAGCGCACGGCGTGCCGGGACTGGACCGCCGGCATCCAGTAGATGGAATCGGGCTCGGCCGAAAGGTCGTGGGCCAGAGATTGGGAGAGCGCCATGGCGGTCTCGATCAGCCGGGCCGCCAGCATGGGCACGTTCTCCGCAGTTACCTGCGCCGTGGTGCCCGCCAGGCTGATGGAGGCGATCACCTGGCCGTCCAGGTTGAAGACCGGCGCGCCGATGCAGCGCAGCCCCAGCTCATCCTCCTCATCGTCTACGGCATAGCCGCGCTCGACGACCCGCTGGAGCTCTTCCTTCAGCTTCTTGCGGGAGCAGATGGTGTTGTCGTTGTGGCGCGGCAGTCCGTGCTCCTTGATGATGCGATCCAGTTCCTCCGAAGGACAATAGGCGATCAGCGCCTTACCCAGGCTGGTGCAGTGCACGTCCATGCGTTTACCGATCCAGGTGGCCAGGCGCACGATGCCGGACGGCTCGCACTTGGAAACCAGGACAGCCTCCTGGTTTTCGAGAATGGCCAGATGAGTGGTCAGGCCGGTTTCATTCATGAGACCGCGCAGAAACGACATGGCCTGGTCGCGCAGTTTCATCCCACTGATGGCGCTGTTGGCGAGGCTGAGCAGCTTCATGCCAAACAGGTAGCGGCTGGTGCGCTCGTTGCGATAGAGGTAGCCGCGGCGCTGCAGCGTCACCAGCAGGCAGTGCACCGAGCTTTTCGGCAGCCCGGTCTGCACCACCAATTCGGGCAGAGTCAGACCGGCCTTGGAGCGGCCCAGTAGTTCCAGAAGCGTCAGCGCCCGATCGAGCGCGGGGACGCTCTGCGTATGAATAGCAGGCATAATCTCCGCTTGTCCAGTATCCTGGACTGGGACTTTATCATGATTGGTCCCGTCCAGGCAAGGAGAAAACCGAAACTACCGTTTCGGTCTCAGCTCCACAAGTGCTTCATTCCATTGGGCCGTGCTCGAAAAAACCGAAACTACCGTTTCGGTTTTCCGACACGAGCTCAGCTTACTTCAGGCGGCACGCGGCCATAGGACCAGGGCTCGCGGAAGGCCGGCGCCTTCTCCGGCTCGGGCATTTTGCCGGGAGCCATCTGGCGCGCCAGCTCCACACCGGTATTCACCATCTTGCGGCCGGCGGTGACCTCCAGGTTGCTGTAACTGGTCAGGCGCGTTTCGTATCCTCCGCCGTGCGGTCCGAACGCCTCTTCGGTCGGCACGTAGCCGACGCAGCCGTTGGCCAGCTCTACCGGGAAAGTCAGCGGGAAAGGGCTCTGCTTCTTGATATCCAGTCCGAGCTGGCAGAAGAACTCCGCCGGATTGGTGACGAAGACGGCCGGCCCTACCTGGACTGCCTGAACCTCCACGTCGACGACGGGCTCATGATGCAGCATGGCGTCCAGCATTACGGTCTCTTTGGCGAAGGTCCACTCCGTGACCCCAACCTCTTTGGGGTCGCGCTGGACCATTTCGGTGGCCTGGCGGACCCGCTCGGGCTTGGGAACGCGGCGCGGGATACGCAGCACCCGGGAGCGCATATCCAGCTTGACGTCGGAGGACGGCACGGCATCGAGCAATACCTTTACGGCTTCGGCTCCTACGCGGCCGCCTACCTGCCTGGCCCATTGTTCGGGCCCGGGGTTGGTGTATTTGCTCAGGTTATTCACCTGGGTCACATCGCCGCAGGCCCCCTGTAGATAGACTACCGGTACGTTGGTATCGAGCGCGCCGCGGACGGTCTGTCCAAGGTAATGGATCCAGTTAGCCGAGATACCGCCCGGGTTCGTGGTGCCGTGGCAGGCGTAATTGACGATCACGCCGAGCAGTTTGCCGTCTTTGGTCCAGGCGCCGACCACGCCCACCTGCGGATCGATGGGGCCGGCATAGTCGATGATATCGGGATTCCCCTTGCCGGGATGGGAATAGGAAAGGCCGTTTTTCATGCGGAGGCGGCGGTTATACCCGACCTTATCTTCATGGCCGCTGCCAAAGCTCAGCCCGGCCTCCTGGCGAAAACTGTTGGCCTGCAGGACGGCGGCGACGATCTCGGTCCGCACGCGGTCGAGATAGCCGGCATCGGCACAGGAGGACAACTCGTAGGCCAGGCGCCGGACCAGGGGAGAGGCGAAATCGTATTCACCGGGCTGCACCATGCCGGTAGGTCCGGAAGAATGGGAATGCGAGGCGCCGATCAGGATGGCATCGGGAGCGATGCCCGAGCGCTCATGGATGATCTTCCGGCAGTCCAGCACCAGGTGCCGCGGGATCATCAGCGAATCGATACCGACCAGGGCCACGCGAGTGCGGCCATCGTCAAACACGGCGGCGCGCACCATGCAGGGGTCGTGAAATTTGCGATGAAAGGCTTTGCCGTAGCCCCCTGGCTGCTCCATGCCCAGTTCCGGGGTGATGTCCCGCTCCGCGAAGCCGGCCTGAAGACCGCTGCCGGAGGCTTGGGCGAGGGCGGCCGGAGCCAGGGGGGCGGCCATACCGCCCTGAAGAAACTGTCTGCGATTCATCTACACTCCTTCGGGATGTGGAGAATATATCAGGTCTGGAGGCGGATTTGTCTCCGGCAGACCCCTGTTTGCCCGGCCGGTCCGGACATGGTACGATGAGGTGGCTTTTGAAATTCTCGCAAGTCGTTTGGACCAGCCTGCCCAAGCACCTGACCTCAATCGATACGCCTGTAATTTAATAGCTAGAAAGAGAAGTTAACAGAAACATGAAAGAAACTGGCACGGTGAAGTGGTTTAACGCCGGCAAAGGATACGGATTTATCCAGCGAGAGAACGGGGAAGACGTATTCGTCCATTTTTCCGCGATCGAGGCGTCCGGGTATCGCACCCTCGATGAGGGCGCGCGCGTTACGTTCGTTGTAAAGCGCGGGCCGAAGGGCTTCCAGGCTGAACAAGTTAGCTTAGCGTAGTCGAGTCGAGTCGAACGCGGCGCCCCCACGGGGGCGCCGCCGAATTGTGTTTGTCCCGCCCGAGGCCGTTCAGGCCTGATAGGTAATTCCCCGATCGAGCGGATAAATGGGCCGGCTAACCCGGCGCCAGGGCATTTTTTCCAGCCTGGCTGTGCTCACCCCGGGGGTATCCACCACAAAAATCTGTTTGGCGATGGGCTCATAGGCGGCCCGGAATCCGTTCGGCGATTTGACCACCACGATGCGGCAGTAGAGGGGGTCGATGCCGTGGCTGCGGAACAGTTCCGGATCGACGGTCATGGCCGCCTTTTCCGCGATCAGGATCTTGACCTGGCCGACCTCGAAGACAACGGAGGCGCCCATGGACGTTTCGATTCCGGTGTTATAGCCCCTGCCGCGGGGCGTCCAGCGGCCGTCGGAGATCAGGCGCACGCGTCCGGTCACGCGGACCGGCTTGGAATTGCGCCGGTCCAGTTTGCCGCCGATGGGGAGGGTGACGGTGGCTCCGACGCCGGCGGCGCTCAGTTTCTTGGCGGCCTCGGGATCGACCAGGTAGATGGCGGCCGGCTCCGTGAGCGGCGCTTTCAGCAGGTACTTGAGGACGCCGGTGCTGTCGCCAGGCGAGCCCGAACCGGTGCTGTCGGAGGATTCGGAGAGCACGACGGGGCCTTCCTTCGCGGCGAGAGCCAGTTGGATGGCCTTTTGGGGCGGCGTTAAGGTGAACTCGAATTTGCGGCGGGTGTCCCAGAGTTTCTGGGCCAGCGCGGCGGCATGGCGCTCGGCGGCGCGCTGTTTGCCGTCGGCGACCACAACGACGGCAGAGCCCATTTCGCGGATATCCATCCACGGCTGCACCGGAAAGACGGAGACGGCTTCGGCCTTGCCGGAGGCTTCGAGAGCCTGGGCCTTAGAGATCAGGCGGTGGGCCGGGCCGTGCGAGGTCTGCTGATTTTCCGCGTTGACGATGAGCGGCAGCTTACGCCATGCCATGACGGGGTTCACCTTGCCGGAGAGCGTCCGCAGCATCAGGCGCGCGGCCTTCTTCCCGGTCTCGTACATATCGATGTGGGGATAGGTGTGATAGCCGACCAGCGCGGTGGCGCGCTCGCACATGGCGCGGGTGATATTGGCATGCAGATCCAGGCTGACGATGATGGGAATCCTGGCGCCCAGGATCTCGCGCACGCGGCCTAGAAAATATCCTTCCACGTCGTCCTCGCCTTCGGCCGTCTGCGCACCATGCATGGCGAGCAGCAGTCCGTCCAGCTTTCCGGCCGCGGAGAGACGTTCGAGATAGGCATTTACCAGGCGCGTGAAATCCGGTTTGATCAGGCGATTGGCGGTGATGGCCCAGGCCGCGCCGATGGGGACAACGGTCTGGCGGGCATCGTTCAGAACTTTGAGGAAGCCACCCATCTCGGTCATCTTGCCGTTGTGGCGCTCGATGACATCCGGACCATAGACAGGGTGAAAGTCCTCATACCGGGTCATGACCGGAGAGAAGGTGTTGCTCTCCTGGAGTATGGAAGCAATAGCGATTTTCACGATCGTCTGCCATTATCTGTGCCGGTGAACACACAGTCAAACGGAGCGGCTGATGTTAAAAGGGACGGGTTCGTATTGACTCTCTATTCCGACCTGTGTACTATTGACCCCAATCTAGGGCTAGGAACGCCAAGTCCGCTTCCCTCCCGGCCGCGGTTCAGTGCCGGATCAGAACCGCGCAGGTGAGTCAGCGGGCCGAGCGGTCATTTGGTCAGGCAGTTTGGAGGAGCCTCAATGCGTTTGCCAGGTCGCTGGGTATTGGGTCCTTTGCTTGTCATGGTAACGGGGTTGGCAAGCGGACAAGTCGGCAGTTCTACTCTTACGGGGCGGGTCACCGACTCCACCGGAGCCGTGGTCCCTAAAGTTACCGTCTCTATCATTCAAACCGAAACTAACTTCACATTCAGCGGATTTACCAACGAGGGTGGAATCTATCGTGTTCCCTCCCTATCACCGGGTACTTACCGCATCAGTTTCGAAGCCGCCGGATTCAAGAAGTTTGTGCGCGACGGCGTGGATCTGCGCGCGGGCGATGTATTGGCGGTGGATGCGGTACTCGAAGTAGGAGCAGTTACCGAGTCGGTGCAAGTTACCGGCGCGGCTCCGCTGCTCGAAACGGAAACCTCGTCTGCGGGCTCGCTGGTGGAGGGCAATACACTGCATAAGCTGCCGCTATACCAGCGATATATCAATAACACGCTGAACCTGGTGCCGGGTATGACGATGGGCGGATACGGCTATGGCGGCAGCCTGGGCAGCTTTCACCTGGCAGGGCAGCGGAACGGAGCGATCGGCATCTTCGAAGACGGAGTCAATGCCAACGATCAAACCGCCGGGACCACAGTGATCAAGCCGATTCAGAACTCGGTGGAAGAAGTAAAGGTCCTGACCACGACGCTGCCGGCCGAGTACGGACATTCCGCGGGCGGTGTGATCGCAGTAGTGAAGAAGAGCGGCACCAACGAGTTTCACGGACTGGCGGCCAATTACGGGCGGACGCGGCCCATGCAACACCGGCTGTTCTTCGACAATCTCAAGACTTCCGATCCGCGGCCCGGCTTCCCCAACGGCCTGCCTACCTGGTTTATGCTGCCGGAGGCCAATGCCAGCGGACCAGTGCTGATTCCCAAGGTCTATGACGGGCGCAACAAGACGTTCGTCTTTTTCGGCTATCAGAAGCTGATCGAGAAGAAGGCGGCGCAGGTGATCGTGAACACGCCCAACGATGCCATGAAGAACGGCGACTTCACGTTCGGCGGCAGGGGCAATCCGATTTACGATCCCAGCACGACGCGGCAGTTGCCGGACGGATCCTGGGTGCGCGATCCGGTGCCCGGAAACGTGATTCCGGCGAGCCGGATCAATCCGGTGGCGCAAAAGGTGATCGGCTACAACCCGTGGGTGGCTCCCAACGCACCCGGTTCACTTACGCCGACCGGTCCGACGAGCAACCTGATCACGGCGGAAAACTCGCGCACCTTCACCGAGGATTACAACACGCGCATCGATCACCAGTTCAGCTCGGCGTTCAAGATCTACGGCAGTTATACGTATAACCACATCAGCGGCCTCAACCGCCCGACCAATATCAATCTCCGCCCGTTCGATGGAAGCCAGGGCATCGAAACTCCATTTACCGCGAAGAACTTCTCGGTAGGCGCGACCTATGTAATCAGCCCGACCACCATCAACGATGCGCGCGTCGGGTATTTCCGGGTCAGGAACGATACGGTTTCCTATTCCCAAGGCGGCAACTGGCCTCAGCAGTTAGGCATACCCAATGTGGACAATACGCTTATGCCGCAGTTCGGAGCTCCGGGCGGCACGCGCTACGACCAGAGCGGCATTTACGGACTGATCGGCAACGGGCCGAGCCGGAACATCAACGAGACGATCTCGTTCCGCGACGATCTCACCAAGGTGGTGGGTAAGCATGCCTTCAAGATGGGATATGAGCTATTGCGCTTCCGGCTCAATTCCACGACGACCAACCGGCCCAGCGGCGCCTTCTACTTCGATACGATGACGGCGGGACTGCAGCCGAACGGTCAGCCGGTGCCGAATACGGGGAACACGTTCGCCGGGTTCCTGTTCGGATATGTGCGGGAAGCTTATTTCGACGCCGAGCTGACGTCCTGGCTGCCGCGCTCTTCGATCAACAGCTTCTATTTCCAGGACGATTGGAAGGTGAGTCCGACGCTGACGCTGAACCTGGGCGTGCGGTATAGCAATGAGAGCCCTTACAACACGAAGTACGGCTTGCAGAGTAACTTCGATCCGACCGCCACGGATCCGCTGACCGGACTGAAGGGCGCGATTATCCATCCGAGCGGCGCGCTCAACACCCGGGACAATAACAACTTCCAGCCGCGGGTCGGCATGGCCTGGCATCCGTTTTCAAAGTTGGTCTTCCGCGGGGGATTTGCGGTCAACACGGTGGATGTCAAGTTCCCGCAGTCGCGCACGCAGTTCGATGAATACGTGGCGGTGAACGACCAGGTGCGGGCGACCGGCGATCCGCGGCCGCTGTTCCTGATCAACCAGGGGCCGCCGGCGATCACGTTTCCGGTGCGCGACAACAATACCGCTCTGTTCGTAAATCCTGCTGCGAACTATAGCGGGCGCAACGTGGAGTGGTGGGATCCGGCCCTGCGCAATCCCTACGTGATGAATTTCAACGCGAGCATCCAGTACCAGGTTGCGCAGGACTATCTGGTGGAGATGATGTATCAGGGCTCGGCGGGAGTAGGCCTGGTCGAGCGGTGGCAGTACAATACCTTCCCAATCGATTTCGCCGAGGGCGATCCGGCGCTTCAGAACCGGGTGTTCGCGGCGGCGCAGAACTACCGGCCGTTTCCGAACTTCGGCAACGTCTATGACCGGTCCAATTTCGGGCACTCGACGTTCCACTCGGGCACCATCAAGGTGGAGAAACGCTATTCCCACGGGTTGACGTTCAGCAGCTTCTACACTTTTTCCAAAGCGATCAACAGCCAGGACACGGACAACTCGGGCACGGGGGTGGCGCCGATCCAGAACCGGTCGCTCGAAAAGGCGCGCGCGGGATACGATCGCAACCATCGCCTGATCGCGTTCGCCACGTATGAGCTGCCAGTAGGACGGGGCAAGAGGTGGATGAACCGCGGCGGCATTCTGAACGCCATTTTCGGCGGGTACGAGATCGCCTGGATCCAGACGCTGGAGAGCGGCAATCCGTACACGTTCACCTTCGCCGACAGTCCCTACAACTACTATCCGACCTTCGCCGGCGACCGGCGTCCGGACCTGGTGGGACAGCCTACGCTGCTGCCCGACTGGGGCAACGTAGGCGGCGACCGCTTCACGCAGAACAACCGGAACCCGATCATCGATATCAACAATTTCGCCTATCCGGCGGCTTTCACGCCAGGGAACTCGGGCCGCAACATCCTGACGGGGACGCGCCTGCTATGGTCGCAGGTTTCCGCGCAGAAGAACTGGACGATCAAGGAACGGGCGCGGATCCAGCTTCGCTTCGATTTCCAAAATCCGTTCCACAACTACAATTTCGATCCTCCGTCGCTGACAGTGACGTTCAAGGATCCGAATTCGTTCGGCAAGCTGCTGAGCGATCAGCGCACGGCGTCAGTGGGCGGCCAGCCGCTCATGAACCTGACGCTGCAATTGAGCTGGTAGGAGTCGAGACCAGAGGGAGGGCGGGCTCGGGTTCGAAGACCTTCCTGGTGGGATCGATGAGGGCGAAGGTAATGCCGCTGACCAGGAGCATGGCTCCCAGCGGCACCAGGGCGCGATCATAGCTGCCCAGCCATTCCACCAGGTAGCCGAAGGCCACCGAGGAGATCAGCGAGCCCGCCTGTCCAGCCATATTCATGGCGCCGGAGATGGTTCCGGCATGTTCCTGGCCCACGTCCACGCAGACGGACCAGGAGACCGGCAGTGAGGCGGTCATCACACCCATGCCCACGGTCAGATAGCCGACGGCCCAGGCATTGCTGCGGCAGACGGTGGCGGCCAGCAGGCAGACACCGGAAGCCAGAAGCGAGATGGAGCCGATGGAACAACGGGCGAAGCGCAACGAATGGCGGCGCGCCAGGCGGTCGCTGCCAATGCCGCCGACCAGAATGCCAGCGAGGCCAGCCCAGAAGGGCAGCGAGGAGGCGATCTTCATCTGATCCTCGGTGAGGCCGCGGCCCAATTGCAGGTAGGTGTGCAGCCAGGAGAGATAGAAGTAAGCGCCCCAGCAGTAGGCGTGGTACATCACCAGGATGCGCTGAAAATTGCGGTTCCGCAGAAGGCGGCCCCAAGCCACTTTGGCCTCGGCGGGCACCGGCGGGCGGCCGATAAATTCGCGCTCGGCCTGGGAGACGCCCTCTTTGATCCAGGGGGTATCGCGAAACCACCAGAACCACAAAGCTGCCCAGAAGAGCCCGAACACGCCGAAAACGCCAAAAGCCACGCGCCAGCTATAGTGCTGCTGAATCCACACCACGATCAGGGGGGTGATGGCGCCTCCAGCCGCCGTGGCGGTCCAGAAGACCCCGTTGGCGCGAGCGCGTTCCGAAGGGGGCACCCAGCGCGAGATGGCACAGGCGCAGTTGGGAAATGCGCCGGCTTCGCCGGCTCCGAACAAAAAGCGAATCAGCAGCAAGGGGTAGAAGCCCGTCACGGCGCCGGTCAGGCTGGTGAAGACCGACCACCAGAGGACGATACGGGTGAGCACTTTGCGCGGCCCGATGCGATCGCCGAGGATGCCGCTGGGGACTTCGAAGATGGTGTACGCCAGAGTAAAGGCGGCGATCACCCAGCCCCATTGCCCCGGTGAGATGTGCAGGTCGTGCTGCATACGCGGACCGGCCACGGCGATGCAGAGGCGGTCCAGATACATGACCAAAACCAGAAGAAACAGGAGGGCAAGGACTCGATGGCGATAGGGCATCCGTTTCCCTATGATAAGCTGTTGGCTCCCTATGAGCCTCAGCCGCCGCAATTTTCTTGCCGTCCCCGGGCTGGCGCTGGCCGCTACCCGCGGCTCGCTGGCCGTCTCCACGTTTCGCATCGACACCACGCCGCCGATCGGATCGCCGCTGGGACTGGGCACGGTGGTGGAAGCAAAGAAGATCGACGATCCGGTGGGAGCGCGGGGAATGATCCTGCACGGGGCGGGGCAGCCGATCGTGCTGTGCGCGTTCGACTGGATCGGCATTTGCAACCTGGGCCACGATGAGTTCCGCGACACGGTAGCACAGGCCGCGGGTACGGCGCCGGAGCGGGTGATGGTGCACGTCCTGCACCAGCACGACGCGCCGGGTTACGACCCCGGGGCGGACCGGATTCTGGATGCGGAGGGGCTGGGCGGACGCCTTTACGATCGCGAGTTTATGCGGTCGTGCCTCGCGCGACTGCGGAGCGCTGTTGCGGAGGCGGCGCGACGGCCGCAGCCGGTGACGGAACTGAGAGTGGGCAGCGCCAAGGTGGAGCAGGTGGCGTCCAACCGGCGCGTGCTGGGCGCGGACGGCAAGGTGCGGTACGGACGGATGAGCTCCTGCCGCATTCCCGAGGCGATCGCCGCGCCGGAGGGCACGGTGGATCCCTATGTGCGCTCGATCAGCTTCTGGAACGGCGCGCGGGCGGCCGCCAGCCTCACGTACTACACCACGCATCCGCAAAGCCACTACAACAAGGGAGCGGTCAGCGCAGATTTTGTGGGCGCGGCGCGGAGCCTGCGCGAGAAGGAGGCGCCAAGCGCCTTCCACCTGCACTTCAACGGCGCTTCGGGCAACGTGGCGGCAGGCAAGTACAACAACGGCGCCCTGGAGAACCGGGCGATCCTGGCCGGGCGGCTGGCGGACGGTATGCGCCGGGCCTGGGAATCGGCCGAGAAGCACCGGCTGGAAGCGGCGGCGATCCGGTTCCGCTCGACACGGGTCCGTCTGCCGATCGGGGCGCGGGAAGTGGAGGCGAATCTGCGCAAAGAGATGCGGGACCCCTCGCTTCCGACGATGGCGCGGCTGCGCGCCGGCCGCGATCTGAGCTGGACCACGCTGCATGCCACGGGCCGCACCAATCAGATCGCGGTGCTGGACCTGGGGCCGGTCCTGATTCTGCATATGCCGGGCGAGTTGTTCGTGGAGTATCAGCTTGCGGCGCAGAAGATGGCGCAATCGGCCGGAGGCGGACGCCCGCTGGCCACAGCGGCTTACGGCGACCTGGGTATGGGCTACATCGGCACAGCCGCCGCGTATCCGCAGGGCGGCTATGAGACCGGCGTAGTTTCGCGCGTCGGCCCGCAAGTGGAAGCGGTGCTGATGGAGGGCATGGAAAAAGTAATTCGCTCCTGAGCGCACCGGCAGGGCTATACTGGATTCCCATGACCAACCGTCGGCGATTCCTGCAAAGGCTGTCGGGTGTGCCGCTTCTGGGGCCGCTCGGCGCGAAGGCGCTAGCCAAGAGCGCCGCCACCAAGGCTCCGGCCGAACGCGATTTTCTGAGAGAGCTGGGCGTGGCGCCGATCATCAACGGCGCTGGGGCTTACACGATGATGACCGGGTCGCTGATGCGCCCGGAGGCGGTACGCGCCATCGAATCGATGTCCCACCAGTTTGTGCGGCTGGATGAACTGCACGATGCCGTAGGAAAACGCATCGCGGCGCTGGTGGGATGTGAAGCGGCCATGGTTCCTTCCGGAGCGGCGGCCGGGTTGACGCTGGCCACGGCGGCCTGCATCACCGGCACGAATGCCGATTTCATCCAGCGCATTCCCGATCTGACGGGCATGAAGAGCGAAGTGCTGGTGCAGAAGAGCCATCGCTTTCCGTATGACCACATGGTAAGGAACTGCGGGGTGCGGCTGATCGAGGTGGAGACAAGCCAGGAGCTCGAATCGAAGATCGGGCCGCGCACGGCCATGCTGCTGTTTCTGAATAAGAGCGAGCCGCTGGGCCGGATCAAGATGGAGGAGTTTCTGGCGATCGCCAAGAAACATCGCATCCCGACGCTCAACGATGCGGCGGCCGATGTGCCGCCGATCGAAAATCTGAAGCGGCCGCTGCGGCTGGGCTTCGACCTGGTGGTGGTTTCGGGCGGGAAGGGCATTCGCGGGCCGCAGAGCGCGGGACTGCTGCTGGGCCGCAAGGACCTGATCGCCGCGGCGCGCATGAATACGGCGCCCAACAGCGATACGCTGGGGCGCAGTTGCAAGGTCAACAAAGAAGAGATGGTAGGCATGATGGTGGCGCTCGAGAGCTTCCTCAAGGAAGATCACGCCGGGAACATGCGCGAGTGGGATCGCCGCGTGCACTCGATGAGTGAATTGCTGAACGCGGTGCCGGGAGTGAGGACCGAGCGCTTTGTTCCGGAGATCGCCAATGAGGTGCCCCATCTCCGCGTGCAGTGGGATCCGGCGCGCATTGCACTGACGCCGGTGCGGCTCATGCAAAAACTGCGCGAGGGCACGCCCTCGATCGAACTGGTGCCGGGACCGCAGGCAGGCGTAGAGATCTCTTCGTGGATGTTGCAGCCGGGCGAGGCGGAGATTGTGGGCAAGCGCATCCGGGAGTTGCTGACCGGCGCGTAGAACCCGCCAACAGTGATATTCTGTCTTTCCTGATTTCCTGGCTCCTGGAGGCGCCACATGGCAAAACCGAACCGCCGCCGCTTGCTGCAATATCTGGCAGCTTTGGGAACAAGTGCCGCCGGCCCGGCCCTGGCCGCCGCGGCTGCCAGCCCGGCAAGCGTTACCGGAATGCGCATCAGCCGCTATGAACTGATCCCCACGCACGTCCCCTGGGACGAGCGCGTGCGCGAAATGGCCATTCTCAACTGGCGCCGCGAGAATATGGACGTCCCGCATTCTCCGCACACCATCGTCAAGATCTACACCGATGAAGGCCTGATGGGCATCGGCGAGGGCGGCAGCGACGCCATCCTCAAGCGCATGGTCGGCCATTCGCCGTGGGAGTATTTCTTCAACGACACCCTCGGCGGCGCGCAAACCGCCATCTACGATCTGCTGGGAAAGGCCACTGGCCTTCCGGTCTGCCGCCTGATCTCCGCCACCCCAAAGAAGCACATCATCCAAGCCTATTGGAGCCTCAGCTACCCGCCGGATATGCTCGCCCGCGAGGCCAAGCGCGGCGCCGATCAGGGCTATCGCGTGCACAAAGTCAAAATCCGTCCGTGGGAAGATCCCGTGGCGCAGGCTCACGCCATCTTCTCCGTCGTTCCCCGCGATTATCGCGTGTGGGGCGACGCCAATCATTACTGGGGCTCGGTGGAACGCACCCTGCATTTCGCCACTAAACTGGCCGAAATCCCGGGCTATTTCGGGCTCGAATCGCCCTTGCGCAACACCGAAGAGTACCGCCAGTTGAGGGGCAAAGTGCCTCTGCGCCTGGCGGAACACTGGGGCATCGTCCATCCCATGCTGGTGGCCCGGGAAGCCGTGCTGGATGCCAATATCACGGCCAGCCCGACGCTCGGCCGCACTATCTTCGGGCAGCACTCCTACGCCTCGATGTACAACATCGGGCTTTGGGACGAAAGCAGTTGCTGGTCCGGCATCGGCCTCGCGGTGCAGGCACACCAGGCGGCGGCCTATCCCTCGATCGAATACACCGTCAACGCCGCGGTCACCGCCGAAGACGACCTGGTCAAGGAGTCTTTTCCGATGAAGGACGGCTTCTACGATATTCCCGAAAAAGCCGGCCTGGGCGTCACCCTGGACGACGATGCCGTTGACAAGTATCGCGTGCGTTGAAAGGAGCCGTTCATGCCTCAGCAGATCAGGCCTCAGCCGACTCGCCGCCATTGGATGAAAGGTTCGGCCGCCGCCGGTGTGGGCGCGGCCCTCGCCCGGCCGGCCAAGGGACTGGCCGCGGAGAAATCCGCATTCCAGATCACGCGCGCCGAAGCCTTCGGCCTGCGCATCCCGTTCCATCCGCTCGTGCGCGAAAACATGCTCGACAACTACCGCCGCGAGAATATGGACCGCGCGGCCTATCTGCCCTGGATCGTCCGGATCCAGACGGGCGCCGGGCTGGTGGGCCTCGGCGAATCGTTCCTGGACCCGCGCCCGCACATCGGCGGCCTCCAAGGTCGTTCCGTCTGGGAGTTCCTGAACAACGGCGCCGTGAGCCCCGCCATCATGATGGCGATCTACGACCTGGTAGCGCAGGCGGGCGGCGTGCCCGTCGCGAAACTCTTCTCCCCGCAGCCGCGCAAAACCATCCAGCACACCTGGTGGAGTCATTGTCTCCGCCCCGCCTTGATGCAGGCCGAGGCCAAGCGCGGCCTTGCGCTCGGCTACACCGTGCACAAGGTCAAAACGCGGCCGTATGAAGACCCGGTCGAGCAGATGGCCGCCATCGCCGAGGTGGTTCCGCACGACTACCAGATCTACATGGACGCCAACGGCTCCTTCGGTTTGCCTGCCAAAACTCTGACCGCCGCCGAAGCCTTGCGCCGCTTCCCGCAGGTAAAGGGCTTCGAGCAGCCCATCGCGCATGAAGACCTGGTGGGCTACCGGCAGATCCGCGAAAAGCTGCCGATGCGCCTAGCGGTGCATTACGAAGCCGTCGATACCCGCAGTTTTCTGGTTGAATCGCTCTGCGATGCTTTTGTTGTCGAAGACTGGCAATGGGGTCCCGCCCTCACGGCAAAGGCAGAAGTGTGCAAGCTCGCCGGCCGCAAGCTTTGGGTCGAGAACGGGCTGTTCAGCGGCATCTCGCAGGTCTTTCAAGCGCACCAGTGCGCCGCGTTGCCCGAAGTGGAATTTATCATCAGTCTCACCCACGTCGCCGAAGACGACATTGTCGTCGAACCCTTCACTGTGGAAAAGGGCGGCTTTTACAAACTTCCGCAAAAGCCCGGCCTGGGCGTCACCCTGGACCAGGCGGCTCTCGAAAAATATCGCATCGTTTGATCGCATTTCCGCGATATGCGTGTTGTATACATAATGCATCAGATTGCAGGGCCCAAGGAGCTGCGCTGGCGCTGTATAATCGCCGGAAGCGATATATCGCGCTTCCGACTATGAAGAATAAGCGCCGTCAGTTGAGTAAAACTTCCGAATCGGGACCAGCCACGACGCTGACCGAAGAAGCCTACCGTACATTGAAATGGGCGATCCTCCGAGGGGAACTGCGGGAGGGTGCCTTTCTTTCCGAAGCAGAGGTTACCGAGCGATACGGCATCAGCCGCACGCCTTTTCGCGAGGCATGCAACCGCCTGCACTATGAAGAACTGCTGGAAGTGGTGCCACGCCGCGGCTACCTGGTTTCCAAGATCGGCTTCTCCTATGTCCGCGATCTGTTCGAAATGCGGCAGATGGTGGAGGGCCTGGTAGCGGAACTGGCCGCCGTGCGCGCCGAGGAGCCGCAAGTGGCCGAACTGGCTGCGTTGGCGGAGGCCAGCCCGGCGCTGCACCATACCGGCGATGTGCAGGAAGTAGAGACGCTGATCCAGGCCAACACGGATTTCCACCTGGCGCTGGCGCGGATGACGCAGAACGCCGAACTGGTGAAGCTGGTGCGGATGATTCTGGAGCGCAGCGAGCGCATTGCATATATCGAGTATCGCTGCACGCGCTTCCAGTGGACCGATCTGGGGATTCTGCACCGGCCGGTGGTAGAAGCGATCCGGCGGCGGGACCCGGCCGGCGCCCGCCAGGCTCTGCTGAATGACATTACCGACGCGCAGATCAGCACGTTGAGCCACACGCCTGGACGGCGGATTCCAGTGCCGGAGCCGGCGGCGGGGGTGGTGGCGGGGGACTAGGGCGGCGTCGACAGTGTCGGCGCGGCACGCTGAAGCGTGCGCTACGGGCTGTGTAGTATATTTTAAAATTGAATTTAGATATATTATGCAGCGGATTTTGATTGGTGAGTGCAAGCAGGAGACTTCTTCTTTCAATCCACGGCTTAGCGGCTACGAAGATTTTGCAGTGGAGTTCGGCGAGGCCGTGGTGGCGCACCATCGCCGGGTGCGCAACGAGGTAGGCGGGGCTTTGGAGGTATTCGGCAGCCGCCCGGACGTGCAGATCATTCCGACCTTCAGCGCACGCTCCATCACCTCCGGCGGCGCGGTTACCGCGGCAGCGTTCGACCGTATGCTGCGCGAGTTCACCGATTCGGTGCGCGCGGCCGCCCGTCCGGATGGCGTCTACCTTTCGCTGCACGGCGCGATGGTGGCGGAAAACGAGGAGGACACCGAAGGACGGATCCTGCTGGAGCTGCGCCGGATTCTGGGAGAGCAGATTCCGATCGTGGTCTCGCTCGATCTGCACGGCATCCTGACGGACCGGATGCTGCAGTTGAGCGATGCTATCGCGGTTTACCACACCTATCCGCACGTGGATTTCGTGGAAACGGGGCAGCGGGCGGCGCGCCTGCTGCTCCAGATTCTGGACCGCCAGGCACGGCCGGTCACGGCGCGAGTACGCATCCCCGCCCTGGTCCGCGGCGATGAGCTAATTACCGAAAGCGGGCTGTTCGGCCGCTCGATCCGCCATGCGCAGCGGGTGGAGAACGGGCCAGACGGGCTTTCGGCGGCGATGTTTATCGGCAATCCGTTCACCGACGTCCGCGAGCTGGCCTCGAACGCGGTGGTGGTGACCGATGCGGCTCCGGAACGCGCCAGCCGCGAAGCGCTGCAAATGGCGCTGGGATTTTGGGAGATGCGCGGGGAATTGCACGCCAATCTCACCGGCCTGGAAGAGAGCATCCGGATCGCTACGGGGCCTAACGGACATGTGGTGCTGACCGATGCGGCCGACGCCACCAGTTCCGGAGCGCCCGGCGACAGCAACGCCATCCTGCGGGCGCTGATCGAGGCGGGGAACCAGCGCACGGCGCTGATCCCTATCGTGGACGAACCGGCAGCACAAGCCGCGTTCACCGCCGGAGTGGGCGCGGAGATCGAAGCCTGCGTGGGAGGCACGATCGACCGGCGCTTCCAGCCGCTGGCGATTCGGGGCCGCGTGCGGATGCTCTCCGACGGCCTATGTCCCAGTGAGTCGGACGGGGCGATCTGGAATGCCGGACCGACGGCGGTGCTGGTTTCGGGGCCGGTTACGCTGGTGGTGACCAGCCGGCCGATCCACCTCTACGACCGGTCGCTGTTCCTGGCCCACGGGCAGGAGCCCACCCGCTTCGACATCGTAGTGGTGAAATCGCCGCACTGCCAGCACCGGTTTTTCGCGGCGCAGGCCGACCGCATGGTCAATGTAGACGCGCCGGGAGCCACCAGCGCCAACCTGCCCACGCTGGGGCATCGCCGCTGCGCCCGGCCGATCTTCCCGCTCGACAAAAATGTCCCCTTCGAACCGCAAGTGACGCTATTTCAGAGGGACCGACTGTGAAGATTCTGGAAATCCGGGCCGCCGGACTACGCGGCCGTACGCCGGAAGGCGGCTGGTCGCAGGAGTTGAAGCCCAGCGACTGTGTGCACACGCTGATCGAGGTGACGACGGACGAAGGGCTGGCGGGCTGGGGCAGCGTGTTTACCACCGAGGATCTGGTAAAAGGAGCGCTGGCGTTCCTGGAGCCGCTGTACACGGGGGAGAACGCGCTCGAACCGGAACGGGTGACGGAGAAGCTGCACCAGCACACGTTCTGGGTGGGGCGCGGCGGGGCGATTACGCACGCGATCAGCGGGATCAACATCGCGCTGTGGGATCTGCTGGGCAAGGCCACGGGCCAGCCGGTGGGCCGTCTGCTGGGGGGGCGCTACCGGGAGCGGGTGAAGCCGTACGCCTCGCTGCTGATGCGCGAGCCGGAGCGCATGGCCGACGAACTGCTCCCGTACAAGGAGAAAGGCTTTCGCGCGTTCAAGATCGGGTGGGGGCCGTTCGGCCGGCGGGATGGGCGCACCGACGAAGCGATTGTGCGCGCGGCGCGCGAAGCGATCGGGCCGGAGTGCGCGCTCATGGTGGACGCCGGCGCCAGCGATGGATTCTGGCCGCAGGATTACAAGTGGGCGCTTCGGACGGCGCCGATGCTGGCGGACTACGAGGTGGCCTGGTTCGAAGAGCCCCTGCCGCCCGATGCCCTGGAGGACTACATTGCGCTGCGGCGGGCGGCGATGGTTCCAATCGCCGGCGGAGAGGTGCTGACACGCCGGCAAACGTTCCAACCATGGCTGGTGGGCGGCGCTTTCGACATTGTGCAGCCGGACGTCACGAAGGTGGGCGGCATCAGCGAAGAGCGGCGCATCGCGTGGATGGCACAGGATCACGGCGCGCGGATGATTCCGCACGGGTGGAACACGGCGGTAGGGCTGGCGGCCGACCTGCAACTGGCATCGGCATTTCCGGCCACGGACCTGGTGGAGTACATCACCGGATCTCCGTTCGTGGACGAGCTGATCACCGGCGGCTGGAGCCTGGATGCGGAGGGGATGCTGGCGATTCCCGAAAGGCCGGGGTTGGGGATCGAGATGAATCTGGACGCGGTGGAAGAGTTTACCGGCGTCAAGAATATTCTGGTGTAGCCGGAGGGGGCCCGAAGTGCTCCAGCGCGGCGGGGTTCTCCACGGTGGAGGTATCGCCCAAGGCTTCGCCGAGGTATTGCTGGCGGATGAGGCGCCGCACGATTTTGCCGCTCTGCGTTTTGGGGAGGCTGGGCACCTCGCGGATGACGCTGGGCCGTAGGGTGGGACCTTGCGATTCGGCGACACGCGCGGCGATCTCGTCGCGGAGGGTTTCGCTCCACCGGGCATCCGGGCGAAGAACGACGAAGGCGACGATGCGCTCGCCTTTCAGCTCATCGGGCGCTCCGATCACGGCCGCTTCGGCGACGGCAGGATGCTCGATCAGGGCCTCCTCGACTTCCGCAGGTCCGACTTTGCGTCCCGCGACGTTCATGGACTCATCGGCGCGGCCGAGCACGTACCAGCAGCCGTCTTCATCGACGGTGGCCCAGTCTCCGTGCCACCACCAGCCGGGGAAGTGCGACCAGTAGGTGCGCAGGTAGCGCTCGGGATCGCCCCAGATGCCGCGCGTCATGGAGGGCGAGGACGCGGTGCAGACCAGGTAGCCGGTTCTGCCGCGCACGGGTACCCCGCTTTCATCGACCACATCGGTGGCCATACCGGGGGCGGGTCCGCCCAGCGAGCAGGGCTTCAGGGGCTGAATCGGCAGCACGGTCAGGAAGCTGCCCATGATCTCGGATCCGCCGCAGATGTTGACGACCGGGCAGCGGCCTTTGCCGACGTGTTCGAAATACCAGCGATAGGAGACTTCATCCCAGGGCTCGCCGGTAGAGCCCAGCAGGCGCAGCGACTCCATGGGGTGGTGGGGAGGCCCGCTTTTCATGAGCAGGCGGATGGCGGTGGGCGAGATGCCGAACATGGTGAGGCGATGGCGTTCGATGGTGGTCCACAGGCGGTCGGCGGTGGGGTAGTCGGGGGCGCCGTCATAGAGAAAGATGGTGCCGCCGAAGTGGTGATTGCCGAGGATGGCCCAGGGGCCCATCATCCAGCCGATGTCGGTGAGCCAGAAGAAGCGGTCGTCGGGCTGGTGGTCGAAGGCCAGCCAGATCTCTTTGGCAACCTGAGCCAGGGTTCCGGCATGGGTGTGCACGGCGCCTTTGGGCTTGCCGGTGGTGCCGGAGGTGTAGATCAGCAGGGCGGGATCTTCGGAATCGAGCTCCAGGGTTTGGCATTCGTCGGGCTGGCCGGCGAGCAGACGGTCCCAATCTTCGAGGAGGAGGATGTGCTCCACGGAAGGCGCTTTGGCGACGGCGTGGCGCACGCGCTCTTCGAGCGGCAGCAACTTTCCGCGACGCTCGGAATGGACAGCGGTGAAGACGACGCGGGCGCCGGAATCGGCCAGGCGGGTGGCCATCGCGCTCGCGCCGAAGCCCGCAAAGATCGGCACCGCGACCAGTCCCAGCTTGAAGCAGGCGTACAGGATGGTCACGATCTCGGGAGCCATGGGCATGATCAGGGCAACGCGATCGCCCTGCTGGAGGCCCAGCGACCGGAGGTAGTTGGCGAGGCGGTTGGTTTGCGCGGCGAGATCGGCGAACGTGACCTCGCGGGTGCGGCCGTTCTCGCCTTCCCAGAGGATGGCAGTCCGGCCGGAGTTGCGGTGGCGGTCGAGGCAATTGTCGGCGATGTTGATGCGGCCGCCCACAAACCAACGGGTCCATTCGGGGCCGGCTGTGGCGTCGAGGATCCGGTCATAGGGGCGGAACCAGTGGAAGTTGGTTTCGGCGACCAGTTCGCGCCAGAAATCCTCGCGGTGTTCGCGGGTCCAGGCGAGGAAGGGCTCGCGCTCGCGGAAGCCCAGCCGGCTCATGAGACGGAAGACATTGGTCTTTTCGATCCACTGCGGGGTGGGTTCCCAGAGCCAGCTCATCGGTGCTGTTGTATCACAGTCCGCTTGCTGACGCGCGCGGTTCGGTGGCGGAGTCCGCTTGCTGACGCGCGCGGTTCGGTGACGGGGATGGGTCAAGTTTTGGAGATGCGATGGGCTACGATTTCGAATTTGGCGCTGTCGGCTTGCAGGAGGTCGGCGTGAAGCAGTACTTCGAAATAGGGGAAGGGATCTTTGCGGCCAAGGCCCAGGTTCGCGGAGAGGGCTCGCATCCAGCGTTCGCTGGTGATGAACTCGCCGCCGGCTTCGGTGGAGGCCAAACTGGTTCCGGAGATGACCAGCAGATTTCCGCGGTGAGTCAGGTTGGGGAGAAAGGCCACACGGCAATAACCTTCGCGCTGCCAGGAGGAGCCGCGATAGACGGCGCTCTCGCCGGGCAGGGGGGCATAATTCCGGAAGTAGGAGACCGGGGGCACTTCCTGAAACTCGCTGCGGAAGTTCATCTGGTTCTCGAACAACTCCAGCCAGGGATTGGCGCGGCGGCTGCCAAGCAGGATGACGTTGTGGGATTGCAGGTAGGATATCGCGAAGCTGCGCGCGAATACCACATCGGTGGGCACCTGGTGGGCTGAATTGAGGATTCCGATTTTCCAGGCCACGCCCGCGTCGGCGGTATGGGTGAAGAATTTGGCCATGATGGTCTTGGCCATGGCACGCTGCTCAGGATTGCGTAGCGCCTCGTCGGCCAGGACGGCGAAATCTTTCCGGCGATATTCGTTCAGGTCCAACTGGCGGTGCAGCAGATCTTCAAATAGAGTGAGCGCCGAATCGGAGAGCACCAGGCAGGTCTGGCGCCCGTTGACGAAGACCTGCTGCCAGAACCGGTCGACGGTGGGGCGCGATTCAGCGGCCGGCTGAACGGGCGGGCGGGTACGTGAATTGGCCAGGACCAGATAGGCGACGAGAGCGCAGGCGACGATTCCCAGAATGGCAAAGGGGAGGCGGAGGGCTCGGGGAAACGACCAGGGTAGCCGCGGCCGGATGGCAGCAGGACCAGGAGTGGGCGGCGTTTCGCGCGGCCGGAAGACGGGGGTATAGCCTCCCTTGGGAATTTCCACAACGACCGACTCGCCCGGCTCGGCATCGAAGTACTGCTGCAGCTTTTTGCGCAGGCGGGAGGCGTGGACGCGCACCAGCGTGTCCTGGCTGGTGTCGTAGTCCGGCGGGCGGCAGAAGACGGCGACTCCGATTTCCTGCTCGTGGATGACGGCGTCAGGATCGGCCAGGGCGCGCTCGCAAAGGAAGAGGAAGAGGTCCCGCAGGCGCTTGGAATCCTTGAAGAGGGAGCTGCCGGCAACGCGATCAACCACCGCCAGGCGCAGGTCGGCCTCCGGGTTGACGGTAGCAGCCGGCCGCGCGCCGCGGTAATCCATCTTATGCACTCTAGCATGCCGGGAAAGGGGGTGAAACGGGGAGAAACGGGAACGTTACACCAGGTTTCGCGGTGAATTCACTTGTGGGATCCAGTCCCGGGCGGTGAAGGTAGGAGAAGCCGGCTCGCAACGGGCGGGCTGCCAATCGGGTCACAGTTCATCGTCAAGGAAAGGGAGTTGTTATGAAGCCGCTGCGGTTCGGTGTTGTCTGTCTGCTGCTCGCCGCCAGTGCGGGAGCGCAGTCGTTCCGGAGCTCGATTACGGGGAGCGTTTCGGATCCAACGGGGGCCACTATACCCAACGCGAAGGTGGTGGCTACCGAGATCAAGACGGGCGTCTCGCGCGAGACAGCCACCAATTCCAGCGGGGAGTACCTGGTGGCGGACCTGGTGCCGGGCAGTTACATGGTGACGATCACGGCGGCCGGATTCAAGGAACTACGGAGCGAGGAGATCATCCTGACCGGCAACCAGGTACAGCGGCTCGACGGGCATCTGCAACTCGGCTCCGCGTCGGAGACCGTGGAGGTATCCGCCGCCGCTCCGACGATCAATACGCAGGATGCCCAGATCGCCGGACTGCAAACGCGAGAGGAACTGACGCTGCTGCCGACGAACCAGCGCGCCACGATTACGCTTTTCATGCT
>CAZMRK010000143.1:0-5165 GCA_964568355.1 uncultured Solibacteraceae bacterium
ATATGTCCTCCATCTTCGAGGCAGGGACCGCACTCCATTTGATAATCGGGCCTGACTTGCCGGACCACGGTGGGAATTACCACGTCATCGCCGGGATTATGCTCGGTCGTAATGGCGAGGCGCGGGCGAAATCGCTGCAGAGTATTCCGCGCGCCGGTGATGGCTTTGGCTTCGGCGCCCTCGACGTCCATTTTGATGAAATCGACGCGCGGCAGTTTGAGCTCAGCCGCCAGGTGATCGATTGTCGTTAACGGAACCGTAACGCTGCGGTGGGATCCTTCGGGCTTTGTCACCACGCTGTCGGCCGCGAAGTTATGCTCTACCAGGTTCAAGGTAAGCAGGTCGTCTTTGTCCCATACCCCCTTCGGATAGACGATCACGCGGCCGCTGGAGATTTCTCCGGCCAGGTTGCGGCGCAAACATTCGATGTTCTGCGGCGCCAGTTCGACGGCGACGACCAGGCGGGCGCCAGCGCGGAGCGCTTCGCGGGTGAAGTCTCCATCGCTTGCGCCGCAATCGAGCACGACGTCTCCCGGATGAATGAAATGTTCACCCGATCCGTAGACCTTGCGCTCCATCTCGGCGAGATTGAACGGCAGGGTATACTGATTGCCCGCAGGGATCCAGAAAGGGCCTTTGGGAGTGCTCCACAACTCCAGGCCGTGCTCCTGATCCTTTTGCAAGAGCCGGCTGGCGCTGAGAATGCGATCCTTGGCGGCAGTCAACTCGCGGCGATTCTGCTCGCTTTTCAGCGCCTGCGAGAGCGGACACGCAGGGCTCTTGCCCGCGGCGGTGAGAGCCAGCACGCGGAGGGGGGTCCGCCACACCCAGGTGGCGGCGCCCAGCAACAACAAAACCGAAAGAAAAGTGACCGACCTTGGGGCCGCCATTCAGGGCTTGCGTCCGTTCCTGGCCAGGCGAGTTACTGGCGCCCAGCCGCTACTTGAACCCGTTTCAGGTGTAGCGTTTCCGCTTTCCCTACCGGGGAAATGGGGATCAGCTCGATTTCCAGCGCATCCCCTTCGCCGGCAACCGAAAACCGGCGCTTCACCACATCGGATCCCCGTGTTTCCAACTCTACCAGTTTTGGCCCGTTGTACCACATGGAGACCTTCACCTTATGCCCGGAATCCTTAATGCTGCATTCCTTGCCTACGGTGTTGCATTCCTGGTCAGAAAGCGTCTGGCCGCCCTTCGAACGAGTGACGCGGACCCCGTCCCCCGTGTCCTGGATGGCCCAAACGGTGCCGCTGTTTTCACCGCTTTCGCCCTGTACCTGCCAGCTACCGACCAGCTTTGCGCGGGCGTCTCCCGCGTCTTCCCCTAGTGCCACGCCGGCAAACACCAACGCCATCGTCATCGTCAAACGAAAAAGCATCAATTTCTCTCCCCTCCCTGCACCTCCAGCTTGGTCTACGGTCCGGCGCCCGGACCGGACTGGCGAACAGACTGGCGATGTCAGAATGTTCAGTATTATCACAGACGAGCCCGCTGGTGAAGCGGGTCCCCCTCACTGCTGGTCAGCGCCGCGCATGAGGACGACGTCGCTGGTGGTCATGCCCTGCGAATAGGCCAGCCGGCCGTCGCGCGACCAATCGAACGAGTAGATCCGGCCGGCGGTAAAGTTCGTGAGCATTTTGGGAGGCCCCCCGGCGATGGGCTGCATCCAGATATTGGAGACGCCATCGATGGTTTCGATGTAGCTGATGGCATCGGATTGCGGCATCCAGCGCAGGAACATACCCGGCATCCGGTTGATAGGGAAACCAAACAGGCGCAAAGGCTCGGCGGCCCCTGGCTGATAGACGGCAATTACGCGAGCCGGCTCCTCGGGTTTCAGGCTGGACCATACCGCGATCAGCCCGCGCGAGGAGACAGCCGGATACATGGTGTGAGTGGAAGTAAGGCGCACAGGGCTACCGCCTTGGAGAGGAATTTTCCAGATGCTCTGCCGCGCATCGTCGCCCAGGTGCTGATACACCAGGCCGGCGCCGTCCGGCATGAATTTGGCGAATGTGCTGTCGCTCGAATCGTGGGTGAGTTGGGCCGGATTGCGGCCCGAGGCATCCATCTTCCAGATATTCCAGACACCGCCGCGGTTGGAATGAAAGACGATGGTACGGCCATCCGGCGAGACGGACGGACCGTAACTGCGTCCCGGACCGCTGGTAAGCTGCCGCAGGTTTTTTCCGTTCGCGTCCATGGTCCAGATCTCGGCGGAACCGGTGGCATCGCTGGCATAGACGAGACTTCCGGAGGGCGTCCAGGCCACATCAAAGTAGCGGCCCGCCCCCGGAGTAATCTGCACGGGCCGCGCGGACTCGCCCGGGCGCGTTACATACAAGTTGGAGATCGACTGGATCTGGACGGAAATCATGGCGGACTCGTCCGCGGTCAGGCTCACCGTGTTGTAGTTCGTAAAGTCGTTGGTGATGCGAGTAGAGGCTCCGCGGCCGAGGGGCACATGCCAGATCTGCTGAAAGGGGTCGTCGGGATGCTGGCCCACCACCAGTAGGGCATGGGAATGCTTCATCCAGGCGATTCCGCCGATATTCTGCCAGGCGGGGGTGTGGAGTAGCTGCACGGAACCATCGAGACTCACCAGGAACAGAGCGGCGCCGTAAGCCACGCCGCGCGGGCCGCGCATGGCGCAGGCGATGCGCATGCCGTCCGGAGACCAGACCGGCCCCGGTTGAGAGACGAATTTATCGGGATGACGGCGGGAGAAGACCACCCGCTCCCGGCCGGCTGAGATCTGCCCGCCGGCCTGCTTCAGCTCTGCGACGACGAGCTGTTCACTGCCGCTCGCCGCCTCGGTGCGATAAAGGGCGACGTGTTTTCCATCCGGCGCCACTCCCACGGGTGTGCTCAGCCCCGAGAGGACCAGTTGCGGCGCGCCACCAGCGGCGGAAACAAAGTACAACGCGCCGCCGGCCGGATCATTCACCGGCCTGGTCACGAATGCCAGGTTCTTTCCGTCCCGGGTGAATTCGAGCAAGGGCACCAGGCTTTCGAAGGGTCCCGCTACCTGTAAAGTGGACCTGTTCCGCAGATCCCGGATCCAGACGGTAGCGCTGCCCTGATTTCTGACGGTGTAGGCAACCAGGGCTCCATCCGGGGAGATTACGGCACTCTCGGCGATCCCATTGGTCGTGATTCTGGAGACGCGGACGCCCTGGAACGGCCTGGGAAGAGGACGAAACCAGTAGTAAGCGACCACGCCGAGCACCGCTGCGAGGATGGCCGCCGCGGTCCACCAGAAACGGCGCCGGGGCTTCTGCTTGCGCAGAGGCGGCGCCGCCACGGCTTCGGCGGTTTGGACCACGTCGCGCGTGGAAGCGCGGCGGTCGCGGAGGAGCCGTTCAAACTGAGCATGTCCCCGCAGTTTGTCCCAGACGGCCATGCGGCCGAGCCACATGGTCCACCAATCGCGCTCGCGGCAGGCGCGGTCTATTTCCCGGACGGCTTCTTCCTTCTGCCCGCAGGCCAGCGCGGCCAGAGCCAGGCCCAGGCCGGATACGTATTGCGTCTTCGCTCTGGTGCGCAGCTCGTCCGCCAGAGCTTGCGCCGCGGCGAGATTTTGCGCGGAGGCTTCCGCGCAGGCGAGCACTCCCAGCGCCAGGGCGCTCCGGTCGGTGGCCGACGCATAGGCTCGCGCGGTTTCCACGGCCTGGGCGACATTTCCGGAGCCCAGCAGGCTGAGCGGCAGGATCGCGCCATTGGTGACGGCGGGGGCTTCACCGAGCCGCATTTCCGCAGGGACTCCGGGGGGCGGCGGCGTTTCCGCAAAGCAGCGAACGGCGAGGTCGAAGCGGCGCGCGGCGTACTGGCACAGAGCGAGGTCCGCTCCGTAGATCGTTCCGCTCGGGTCCAGTTTGCGAGCGCGCTCGATGGACTCGGTGGCCATTTCGGTTCTTCCGCGCGAGGAACTGATCAGACCGAGCCAATCGTGCGCGGGCGCATAGTCCGGGTTGAGGGCGATGGCGAGTTGGAGGTGGTAGGCCGCCGTTTCGTAATCGTCATCCAGCACCCAGCGGGCAAAGCCCAGCGAAGCGTGCGCCTCGGCGAGCTTGGGGTCGAGGTCGATAGCGGCACGTGCCGATTCGACCGCGGCGGCGAACGACTCAGCCGGCGAGACCAAGCCGCGAATGCCCAGGGCGATCTGGTAGTCGGCGATACCAGAGTGCGCCCGGGCGTATTGGGGATCTTCGGCCAGAGCCTCACTGAACAGCGTCAGTGCCTTGGGGAGGGCGTCCTCGGTATGGCGGCTCCAATACCAGCGGCCTCGCGAATAAGCCTCATGGGCCTTGGGGCTGCGCGTTCCCGAGAGGGCCATCCGTTCCCGCTCCTCGCCGGTGAGTTGCGGAACCAGAGCCTGGGCGACCTGCGCGGAGATGGAATCCTCGACTTTCAGCAGGTCTTCGAACTCTTCATTGAAACTGCTGGCCCAGACGATCGCCTGGGAGGGCAGTTCGACCAGTTGCACGGTGACGCGCACCCGATTTCTGGCTTTTTGGACTCGCCCTTCCAGCACGAACTGCACGTTGAGCCGCCGTCCGGCTTCGAGCGCGCTGGTGTTTGCACCGATGTTCATGACGGCGCCGGTGGTTCGCACGGCCACCCGGCCGATGCTGCTCAAGCGGGTAATGATCGCGTCCGTGATGCCAACGCCGAGGTAGGTTTCCGAAGTGGTGTCGGTCCCCAGCAGTTGAAAAGGCAGCACGGCGATCGATCCGGGCTCGGGAGGGCTCTGCGCGGCGGCCACGGTCTGGGTCGCCTCTCCCGGCGGAATCTCGACGCCGGCAAGGGCTCGCTGCAAGTCGGAGGCCAGGGCGGCAGCGGTCTCGTAGCGTTCCTCCGGGTCGGTACGAGCGGCTTTCCGCACCACGTTCCGCAGGCTTTGGAGCAGCGGCCATTCGGTCGCTGTCGTAGACTGCTCGCCGAAGTCGAACGAGCACTCTCCGCCGCGGCGGACCGGTTTGACGCCGGTCATCAACTGCCACAGAAGCAATCCCAGCGAGTAGATATCGCTGCGGGGCGTAGCCGGCTCACCGCGCAACTGTTCGGGGCTGGCATAGGCCGGCGTCACGAGGCGGAAGCCGGCCATGGTGGGCTCGCCTGCTTCGGTGGCTTCGGGATCGAGCAGCTTGGCGACGCCGAAATCC
>CAZMRK010000144.1:0-5673 GCA_964568355.1 uncultured Solibacteraceae bacterium
CAGGGGCGAATCCAGGTCCATCCACGCTACATCGCTGGCATAGTAATCATCGGAGAGAAATGCCTCGGCGCGCAGGGTCAGGAACTTTCGCAGAGAGGCGTTCTCCGTCAGCGCCGCCGCTTCGCGCAGCAGTTTCGCCGACCGCTCCAGGTAGGGCGCATATTCGCGATGGTAAGGAACAATGGTCAATTTCCCGGCCCCATTGCGCCGGATCACCGTGAAGAAGTCCTCGGCCTGTTGCCGCTCCGCGGCCGGAAGTGCCTTGACCCAGCTCTCGAACTCCTTCGCCGTCATGTCCTCGGGATAGAAGTTCGCTCCCGGCAGCTTGCGCGATGGAACATCCGGCAAAAAAGCCGCATGAGCGTCAATATCCGACCACGGCCCCTTGTTGAGCTGGAAATACTGCCAGCGGGCCTTCCCGAGAGGGCTGCTGTCTTTCTGCAGCCTGGCCGCCAGCGCCGGATTTCCGCTCCACAACTGGACCAGGAAAATCTCATCCAGCACGCGGGAAGCCGCCACCAGCTTCTCCAGCGCCTGCCGGTCTCCCGCGGAGAGAGCCGACGGATCGGAGCGCAGTTCGGTAGGCGCGAACCGCGCCAGCATCTGTTGGAGTTGAGTCAGGTCAGGGATAGTCACGGCTAGTAAAAGGACGGGCAATGGTCCCATGCCCCTCCATTGTAGGCCGCCGCACGGTAGCGCGCGCTTCTGCGTGCTGCGTCGATGCTGCCGCCAACGTCCCGGCCTCCGCTCAATAAATCAGCTTCAATCCGAATTGAATAATCCGCGGATCTTGCGCCGACGTATACACTCCGAACGTGGCAGGTACCGTGACGTTGGTCCCCACGCCGCCCGTCAGGCCAAACATCGTATGGTTGGGCAGATTGAAAAACTCGGACCGAAACTCGAGATACCGGGTCTCTCCCAGCAGCGTCCGCTTCAGCACAGAAAAATCCAGGTTGTTCTGCCCCGAATAGCGCATGGTGTTGCGCCCCGCCGTGCCAAAAGTTCCCAGTGCCGAGGGTGCAAAGCAGGAGGTATCGAACCAGCGCGTGCGGGTTTGCTGACCTCCCTCCAGGTTGCCGTTGCAGAGGCTGTCGGCGTGCTCGTTAGGACCGAACGTGCCGCTGCGGTTGCCGCTCTGCACGATCGTGAAAGGAAATCCGGTCTGCGCCTGCCACATGCCCGTCAACTGCCAGCCTTCCAGGAGCTTGGCCGCCAGCCCCTTCGCGCTGCCGAACAGGGCGTGTCCCGGACCGAATGGAAGCTCGTAGACGCCGCTGAAGGTGAGCCGGTGGCGTACGTCGAAATCGGAGCTACCCCGGTTCAAGCGGGCGTTGCGGTCGTCCATGATGTAGCCTGACCCCCCGCTGCCTCCCCCCTCGCCATTGGTGTTGTCGATCGAATGCCCGTAGTTGTATGCCGCGATGAACGTCGCGCCGGCGGAGAAGCGCCGGGTCAGCTTGGCTTGCAGCGAGTGATAGTTCGAATCGCCGTAACTGTCCGCGGTGGTGAACGTCCCGAAGTTCGGGAACGGCCGTATGTAGGCGGCATTCAACGCGCCCGGCAGCGCTCCCTGGTTCAGGATCCGCAGCCCGTCCAGCGAAGTGCCCTTGTTGCCCAGATAAGTCACCTCCAGGCCCAGGTTCTCTGCCAGTTGCCGCTGCACTCCGAAGCTCCACTGCTGCATGTATCCTTGCTTGAACCACGGAGTAAGCGAAAGGCCGCCGGGCAGGCCGCCGGCCAGCGGGTTGCTCGAAAACGGGCTGTCAAACGGCAGGACCACGCCGCGCGCCGGGTCCGCCTGGAAGGTCTGCGAAACCACGAAAGGCGCATTGATGGCTGCCAGGAACTGCGAATTGAAGATCGCCAGGTTGTAGAAGATGCCGTAGCCGGTGCGCAGCACGGTCTTGCCGTCACCCGTCAGGTTGAAAGCCAGCCCGATGCGCGGAGCAAAATTCTTCTTCGGGGTGGGATACAGGGCGCGATTCGCCCGGCCGGTCAGCCCGTTGGAAGGATACCCGGAAATCAGCAGCCGGCCCTCGCCCTCGGGCAGGAAAACGCTCAGATGGTCGCCTTTGTCGACGAACGGCTGCTGCAGCTCATAGCGCAGTCCCAGCGAGAGGATCAGCCTCGGGCTGACCCGGAAATCGTCCGCGCCATAGAAATTGAAGAGCGTTGCGCGCGCATCCTCCCGCGCAATGCCGAGATCGCGTGTGGCCTGCTGCGGCAGCCCCAGCAGGAAGTCCGGCAGGCCCGTGCTTGCCTTGCTGTAGATGTTGGTGAAGCTGAAGGAGCCGCGCTGGTTGCCGGAAACGAAGACGCGGTTCAACTGCGTGGGCCAGATGGTCGTGCCCGCGCGCAGCGTGTGCCGCCCCACGATTCTGGTAAAGTTGGCGATGAACTGCTGGGAGTTCTCTACCCGGCCTTCCGGGCTGAACCCCGCGTCCCCCACGCCGTTGAAGCCCTGGATCGCCACAGCCGGCACTCCGTCAATCTCCGGCGTCACCGCCAGTCCGGCAATGCCGTAGGATGCGCTCTTCTGCTTACCGACCTGCTCGGAGCCATTCAGCGCGTCCTCCCGGTTGAACCCGATCCGTACGTCCAGCGTGCTGGTCGGGCCCAGGACAAAGGTGCTGCCTACCGCCGCGTTCTGCACCGTCATCAGGTTGATGGTGCCGAAGTTCGGAATCGCGCCGGGCGTCAGGCGGTCCACATTGGAAATCGTGTAGCGCGCAAAGGCCTTCCAGTTGTCCGAGAAGGAATGATCCACTCGCGCGACATACTGGTATTCGTCGATGCGGTCTGAGGCCGCATTGATGAAATTCGGCGCTGCCAGCCCGCTGTTGGGCGTCGGGTAAAGCGACGCGAATCTTTTAGAAACATCCGAAATTCGATTCGAAGGGATCACGTTGCCGGGAAACGGCAAGCCCGAAAGCGGGTCGATCACCGCCGTCCGGTCCGAACCGAAATCTCCGTTCAACTGGGCCGGTGTGGGCACCTGCGCGCCGGCCGCCAGGCCGCGCCGCGACTTGAACCCTTCGTAAGTTCCAAAGAAGAAGGTCTTATCCTTGCGGATGGGACCTCCCACCGACCCGCCGTATTGGTTCTGGCGATAGGGCGGCTTTCTGAGGTCGAAAAAGTTGCGCGCATCCAGATGGTCGTTGCGGAAGAACTCGAACAATTCCCCGTGAAGCCTGTTGCCGCCCGCCTTCGTGATCACGTTGACGGTCACTCCCGAGACCACGCCGTACTGCGCATCATACGGTGAGTTGAGCACTTTGAATTCCTGGATGGATGCGACCGATGGACGCAGGCTGGTGTTTTTGAACCGGAAGCCGAACGAATCCACGCCGTCGATGATGTAGGTATTGTTGGTCGGCCGGTTCCCGCCCAACTGCACCCCTACATTGCGCGGGCCGCCGCCCCGTGCCGTTGGCTGGCCGCCTGCGTTCGGCGACACGCCCGGTAGCAGCAGGCTCAATTGCAGGAACTGGCGGCCGTTCAACGGCAGCTCTTCTGTATTGACGTTGTCCACAACGCCGCCGATGTTCGCATGTGTGGAGTCCACCAACGGCACCTCCGACCGCACGGTAACGCTCTCGGAGGCATCGCCCACCTGAAGCGCAATATTGATTTGCGGGCGCTGGTCGACATTCAGAACCAGGTTGTTCTGGACATATTGCTTAAATCCCGGAGCCGCGGCGCTCAGCGTGTATGACCCTGGAGCGAGATCCAACATCGTAAAATTGCCGACTGCGTTGGTAAGCGCCGTCGACACAACCCCGGTGTTCTCGTTCGTGGCCTTTACGCTGACGCCTGCCACAGCCGCGCCGGAAGCATCGGTAACGGTGCCAAAAATCGAGGCCGCATTTCTTTGCCCGAAGCCCGTTGCGGCCAGCATCATCATCAACAGCACAAGTCCAGCCTGGCGAAGGACGTACTGAGACATGTGGAATTCTCCCCTATCAAGACAGCCCGAATCCCGGTTTCGAAGTCCCTATGGCACCCGCGTAGGGAGCCACCCTGCTTCGAACATCGCGCTACTCCTATATCAAGATTTGTGGGTTGGCGTCAAACTGGGTCGAGAGCGGACTTCAAATCCCCGCTGCCTGGTAGTGACTGGCGATCTCAGCTTCCGTCAACGCGTGCCCGAAGACCGCCACCTCGTCAATCTTGCCCTCAAAGGTAAATTCCCGGTCCTGACTCCCTCCGACATAGATCTGGTCGGAGGGCGTGCCGCCGGCTTGACCTGCCAGCTCCGGCTTCCGATTCCCGTTGAGGTACACGCTGACGCGTCCGCCTTGCTGCACCATGGCCACATGGTTCCACGTTTTCGGCTGGATCTCGGTGGTCCCCGCAGCCCCGCCCAGCGTCAACCGTCCGGGTGAAGAGCCTGTTCCTCCGATGGCAAGCGCTGGGCCGCCGCCTGGCGCCGCCAGATAGCCGGTAATGCTTCGGGCTGTGTTGGGCAGGCCGTTCCAGAACCAGAATTCGATGGTGTAGTCCGCCGCGAGGCCGGGGATCGATGCGAGCATTCGTCCGCCCGCAAAGTGGACCGCCCGATTGACCTGCGTGCCCGAAAAACCAGCCGATTCCGGACCCGGGAGAAAGAAAGCTACGCCGTCTTCATAAGTGGCCGGGCGTTGGTTCCCGCTTGCATCGGCCGCTTCTGTTCCGGCAAATTCGGTCATGCGCCAGTACGCTGCTGGCTTCGACCGCAGCACCGCCCGGGCATACGGTCCGTTCGTCTCCTCGGGCTTGCGCCTCGGTTTGCCCGCGACCTGTTCAAGCAGTTCCAGCAGGGTCTCTACGATCTTCGGCTCAGCCTGCACGTCCAGCCCCGCGGTTCTTGCCGCCCACGTCGTATAGCCACCCAGTTTGTGCTGCTCCGGCGGAGGGATGTAGCCTTCGGCGCCATTTGCGAGTTCGATATGGAAGGTTGCGGGAAACGGGCTCTGCGCCTTCAGCTTGAGCCCGGAAAGAGCAAAGACTTCATCGGGGATCGCCGTAATGCCCAGGTCGCCCATGCGCACCGCCTGCAGCTTCAGCTCCCGCACCGGCTGCTCGTGCAGGTAGATCTGTTCCAGCGCATAGACCTCAGCCTGAGTCTTGGGCTTCTGGCCATTGATCCGGGCCGCCGTCTCCCGCGCCCAGGCGAGGCGCCGCGTGTCCGCCAACCGCCGCTGGAGAGTAAGCGTGGTCTCGGCCATCCCGATGGGTACCCAGTCGCGATACCGGATCTTCTGATAGGCGCGGTACGCGTAGCCCGCGACGCCCTGAGCGTATTGCTCGAGCGTGATGTCGCTCTTGGGCTTGCCGTAGTCCATCCACATCTGGTCGCCGCTGGTTCCTTGCGACAGGATCCCGACGAACCGATCGTCCGCCCCGATCAGTTTGCCGATCCCGGCGGCGAACTGACCGTAGTAGTCCGCTGAAACCGGCGTGGAATTGAAATAGTGCATGGAGTAGTTCGCCAGCAAGGCGATCGGCCGCCCGTCCGGCGACTTCAGCGCCACGACCGACAGACCGGGATCAACCGGGCCGGACGGGGCAATGGCGTTGGGGTTCTGATAGCCCGGATGCATATTGGCGCGGACGCTCACAACACCAAAGGGGTCGGTGAGCATCTTGTCCGGCCGGTAGATCCACCGCCGGCAATGGGTGTGTTCGTAG
>CAZMRK010000145.1:0-3280 GCA_964568355.1 uncultured Solibacteraceae bacterium
AGCATCACGGAGACCGTATCGGCATGTCTTAATAACGACTGCCATTGGATGAACATCTCCCTGGCCACCTGCCGGATATACGCCGCATCATTTTTCTTGAACGGCTTGAGAGAAGCTTCCAGCGTTATATTATTGAACGGCTTCCCCTTCAGGGAGGTGACGGAAGGCAAAGGCACATCCTGTGCATAAGAGACAGAGGAAAGCAATAACCCCCATACGATCATTCTGTATCTGAAGAGCGGTATCTTTTTCATGCTGTTCTGTTAATACCCATCGTTTTGCTTTATTACTTTCGGATTAAGGTCGATCTCATTTTGCGGGATCGGGAAAACAAGCTCGAAATCCTCCACCCGGAAGGTTTGGTTCAAGGCGGTATAATAACCGTTCATCACCGTTTGCAGCCTTCCCGTTCTCAGCAGGTCGAACCAGCGATGTCCTTCATCCAGGAACTCCACCCTCCTCTCCTTTTCAAGGGCCAGCCGCAGGTCGTCCTGGCTAAGACCCGACAGGTCGGATAAGCCGGCCCGTTCCCTCACCAGGTTGATATACGGGAAAGCATCGTCCGTATGATTGGATTCGTTGAGCGCTTCCGCATACATCAACAGCACATCCGCGTAACGCAACACGAAGAACGTAACACTTCCGTCCGTGACATCGCTGGCCTTGAAATCTACGAATTTGAGGCCATATCTGTTATAAGTTTTGGTGCCATTGATGAGCTGCACCGAATCGTTTACCGAGGCAGCCTTGCGGGCATCATTGGGCTCATAGCTTTTCATCATATCGAGGGTAGGAACGATCCTTCCCGCCCCCTGCTGGTTGTTCTGGAAGATAGCCATGCTGGTAATGGCCGGGGTAAAGAGATAGGAATAGTTGTTGCCCATCGTTTTACCGGACACATATTCGATCTCCAGGATAGACTCCGGCAGATTGTTGTTGCCTGCCGAAAAAAGGTTCTTATAGGAAGTGTTCAGGGGGCCGTATTGTTTGGAGTCGATCACTTCCTTCAGCTTTGCCGCGGCATTATCATAGTCGTGCTGGGTAAGGTATACTTTTCCCAGCAGGGTCTTCACCGTTGCCTGCGAAGCATGGGTCTTATCCGTGTTCAACGCGGCAGGCAGCAACGTCTCGGCATTTTTCAGGTCGGCCACTATCTTTTCGTAAACAGTTGCCGCGGGCTTGAGCGCAAGGTCGGCTGACATAATACCTTCAGGGCTGGAAAACTCCAAGTCTGTCACAGGTACATTGCCGAATATCCTGACCATGTAGAAATAGCTGAATGACCTCAGAAAAAGCGTTTCCCCCTTTATCCTGTTCTTCTGGTTCGCATCGAAGTCTATCTTATCGATGCGGTTCAGTATGGTGTTGCACCTGGAAATAGTGGTCAGACAGGTGTTCCAGACGGCGCTGATATAGGTATTGGTCGCATTTACATTGTTCTGGTCCATCTGCATTTCGCTGACGGAAGGAGACGACCATTGGATCTCCGCGTTATCCGTGGTGAGCTCGCCTATATAAAGGATAGCGCTGCTGCTGAACAAACCGCGGAAGGTGCCGTACACGCCCACCAGCGCTGTTTCGAAATCGCCTGCGCTGCTGTAAAAGTTTTCTGTAGGTATCTGGTACTCCGGCCGGAGGTCCAGGAACTTTTTACAGGAGCAAAAAGTCATTATCACTGATAAAACGATGGTTACTTTTTTCATGATCGTTTTTTTACCTGGTTAATAATTTAGAAGGATACTCTTACACCAAGGGTAAATGTCCTGGGGTTGGGATAGGCAAAATAGTCCACGCCGCTTTTGGCGATATTGTCGCCTCCGATGCTTCCTTCCGGATCATAGCTCGGGTAGTTGGTGAACGTATATACGTTCGTGACATCGCCAAAGACCGACAAGGACTGCATGTGGAGCTTATCCAGCACCCGCTGCGGGAACGCATAGGATAGATTGACGTCCCGGATCTTTACGAAAGACCCGTCGAACAGGTACCTGGAGGTTGCGCTCAGCGTAAAGGCGTAATCGTTCCTGATAGCCCTGGGAAGGACGCCGTTGCCGGGATCCTGCGCCGACTTGTAACGTTTATCGATAATAGCCAGCTGGTTTTGCACACCGGCATCGTTCAGGGATATCTCACCGCCCTGGAAATACACATCATTTCCGTGAGATGCATTGATGCTGACACTAAGGGTGAGTGATTTATAGGTAAACCTGTTATCGAGGCCCCAGATATAGTCCGGCCATGGGCTGCCGACGATCTTCTTATCCGCCGTGGTTATTTTACCATCGTTGGTAACATCCTCGAATTTCAGATCACCCGGAACCACCGCCGGGTTCTGAAGGGGACTCTTGGATATCTCGTCCTTGCTCATAAACACGCCCGGTGTATGGAGCAGGTAAAAGCTTGAAATGGGTTTCCCTACTTCGGTCACCTGGTAGTCGGAATTCATTATGCGCGCCGTACTGCTGTTCAGCGCCAGCACCTTGTTCTTATTGGCGCTGATGTTGAAGCTGGTGGTCCATTGGAAATTCTTGCCCCGGATATTTTCCGTGTACAGGGAAAACTCCACGCCCTTATTCTCCAGCTCTCCGATGTTCTGCACCGAGCTTCCGAAACCTGAGGCCGCCGGAAGATTTACGTTCAGCAGCAGATGTTTTTTAAGGCTCCTGTACACATCGGCGGTAAAACTGATCCGGTTGTCGAAGAGCGAAAGATCGAGGCCATAGTTGGTCTGGACCGATTGCTCCCAGGTAAGATTGTCGTTGGCCAGGCTGGATGGAGTTATCCCGGATATCACCTGGCCGTTGCTCACATTCCTGGTCACGCTCAATAAACCCTGGCTGGCATAATTGCTGATGAGGTTATTTCCGGCAATACCATAGCTGGCCCGTAGTTTCAGGTTGCTTATAAACCGGAGGTCCTTCATGAAGCTTTCGTCAGAGAGCCGGTAACCCACGGAAAATGACGGGAAAGTACCCCATTTGTTATTGGACCCGAACCTGGAGCTCCCATCCTGCCGTAAAGTTCCCGTGAAAAGATATTTGCCGTCAAAAACATAATTCAGCCTGGCAAACCAGGAGACCATCGACCATTGCGAGTTATAGTTGGTTCCCGAGGTAACATTGCCGGCAGTGATATAGGTCACTTCATCCGTGGGGAAGTCAGAGGCCCCTGCCTGCAGGATATTGTCGTTGTTCTTTTGAACGGAGAAGCCCGCCAGCGCATTGAGCTCGTGTTTTTCCCGTATGACGCGTCTGAAGCTGAGGGTATTCTCGTTCAGGTA
>CAZMRK010000146.1:0-4370 GCA_964568355.1 uncultured Solibacteraceae bacterium
TGACGCTGCTGCCCGATACCGGTCACATTGCCCTTCCACAGCGTTTGGACCTCGTGCTGGGAGAAAAGCACTTTCCGCTCTCCCTGCCGGCTGCGGGCGAGACGACCTTAGTGCAGCTCCAAAGCGCCATCGATCAGCAGGGTGTTCCGGTCGATACCGAGATCCTCCCGGGCGGACATACGCTGCGCATCACCTCGCGCCAGCCCGGCATCAGCGGCGTCACCCTGCTGCGCACGCCGGGTGATCCCTATTCCAACCTGCTCGACGCGCCCGATTTCGAGCTGGCCCGCCTCAGCGTGCTGCGCAGTCAGAACGACCCGCCGCTGCCGCAGAAGATCCAGTTAGTCGTGGAAGGCTCTGTCTGTACCAGAGATCTACCTCCCCACAGCGACCTGGCCGGCCTGAAGAACGCCATCGATAGCTGCGGCGCCCGCGTGATGACCGCCATTCGCACGCCCCAAACCGACTATCTCCAGCTTGAGCCGGGACGCGCCGGCATCACCAGCCTGCAGTTGCGCTGGAACCCCGGTCATCCCGAGACCAATATGCTCGATACCCAGCCGGTCCTGTTCTGGGACCTGAACCTGCTGGCCCACTCCTGGCGCGGCGTCCTCTTCTCCTGGATGCTGCTCAGCCTGGGCGCGCCTTTCTGGTACGACGCCCTGAAAAATCTCCTCAAGTTGCGCCCCTCCCTAGCGAAGAAGGAGGAAGAACAACGCATGGAGCGCCAGACCCAACAAACCTGACACCCCTGCGACACGGAACGTGAGTCAACCGACAGACCGGATACCCCGTCAATTTACGCAGGCGTACGTCTCGAACCGGCGTTTTCCGCAAATTATTTACGAGCAGAGGTAGTTGGTGGTACTAGCGATGCAAAACCAACTTCCGAACTATGGCAATTCCCCTCAGCTTGCTCAAAACATCGAGAGTTTGCCTGATTTTTCGAACCTGTGGACGCCGCCGGCCTCATAGTACCCAATAGTACTTACCCCACTCGGCACCCAGGTGCACGATCCATTCGTGTCGTTTCATCGTGCGGTACTGGAACGGTGCAATCCTCACGAAGGGTCGAAATCTTCGGAATCAATGCTATCTTTTTGGCTGGGACCTGCGACCGGGTAGCGTGAATGAGCGTAGGCCAAGAAGCACTGCGGAGAAACTGGAAAGATGCCACTTCAAAACGACGGAAGCACAATCTTAGTAGCGGAAGATGAACCGGTAGTTCGCACTTACTTGGAGGCGGCCCTTCGCTGCCAGGGATACTCGGTGAAGACCGCTCATGACGGCGAAGAAGCATTGTCCTACTTCCAAAGCAATGCGAACGTATCCGCCGTTCTACTCGACATCACCATGCCGCGCAAAGACGGCATGCAGACCTTGCGGGAAATCCGAAGCATGGACAAGGAGCTCCCCGTGATCATGGTCTCGGGTGCTTCTGCTCCCATGAACGTGGTGGAAGCCATGCGTAGCGGCGCCACCGGCTTTCTCGGAAAACCAATCAATCAGGATGAGCTGCGCCAGGTCATCACCCGCGCTCTGGAAGAAACCTCGGAAGTTCAGGAGCAGCACGAGCCGGAAGCCGACCACGCGGAAGACACGGAGTTTTTCAGCAGAAACCGCGCCATGCAGGACTTGCAGAAGCTGGTCAGCCGCATTGGCTGGTCGGAAGCGCCCGTCCTGATTCAGGGAGAGACTGGCGTCGGTAAGGAAGTGCTCGCCCGCCAGCTTCACGCCCACTCCACGCGCGCCCATCGCCCGCTGTTGAAGCTCAATTGCGCCGCCCTGCCGTCGGAACTTCTCGAAAGCGAGCTGTTCGGCTACGAGAAGGGCGCGTTTACAGGTGCCTTCCAGCGCAAGCTCGGCTTGTTCGAACAGGCCGACAAGAGCACCATCCTGCTCGACGAAATCGGCGATATGGACCACAAGCTCCAGGCCAAGCTGCTGCACGTGCTCCAGGATCGCGAGTTTCAGCGCCTTGGCGGCCGTTCCACGATTCAGGTGGATGTCCGCGTCATCGCCGCCACCCACCAGGATCTCGAGCTGGCCATCAGCAAGGGAACCTTCCGCGAGGATCTGTATTACCGCCTGAACTGCATCCAACTGCGCATCCCCGCCCTGCGCGAGCGCAAGGAAGACCTGCTGGCTCTGGCCGATGTGCTGCTGAAGCGTCACGCCGTTTCCGGCCAGACCATCCCCGCCCTTCCGGGTTACCTCCAGGAAGCCATGCTGGCCTATGAATGGCCTGGTAACATTCGTGAACTGGAAAACATGATGCGGAAGTACCTGGTCCTGGCCAACCCGGAGCAGTTCGCCGCCGAACTGCGCGCCAAGAGTACCCGCCGTATTCTGGTCGCCCAGGCTCCCGCGTCGGCCCCGGCTTCCCCGCGCCCGGTGCCCGTAGCCGCCGAGCCGGAAGCGGCCACGCCGATTCTGGAACAGGTCTCCCAGAGCAAGCAGCAGGCGGAGACCGAAGCCATCCTGGCCGCTCTCAACACCACTCGCTGGAATCGCAAGCGTGCTGCCGGCCTGCTGAAGATCGACTATAAGGCGCTGCTCTACAAGATGAAGAAGCTGGGAATCGACGATAAGGCGGCCGCCTGGGCCGCGAAATCCTCCGATGACGGGGATCAGGCGCAAGCCCACGGTATGGCCGCGGGTTTCTGATCGTGCGCGGAAAACGCGGCCGGCGCGTTCTCCGCGTTCATGATGCCGTCGGCCGCCATGCCGGCCCATCCGGGAATTCGTATTCGTCCAGCGATTCCGGCCGCATGGTGATGCTGTAACCCGGCTTTTCCGGCGCCTGGTAGCGGCCGTTATGCATCCGCACGGGATCGAGGAAATGCTCGTGCAGATGGTCGACGAACTCAATCAGCCGGTTTTCGAGCGAAGCGCCCACGCAAATATAGTCGAACATCGAGAGGTGCTGTACATATTCGCACAGGCCTACCCCGCCTGCGTGCGGACACACCGGAACCTGGAACTTCGCCGCCAGCAGCAGCACCGATAGAATTTCGTTCACTCCTCCCAGCCGGCAACTGTCAATCTGACAAAAGCGGATCGCGCCGGCCTGCATCAATTGCTTGAAGATCACTCGATTTTGGCAGTGCTCGCCGGTCGCCACGCCAATCGGCGCCACCGCGCGGGCAATCGCCGCATGGCCCAGCACGTCGTCTGGACTGGTAGGCTCTTCGATCCACCAGGGCTCGAACGGAGCCAGGTGGCGCATGTGCTCGATGGCTTCTCCCACATCCCAGCGCTGGTTGGCATCCATCATCAGCTTGCGGTTCGGACCGATCTCTTCGCGGATGATTCCGGCTCGCCGCACATCGTCGGCCACGTCTGCGCCCACCTTGATCTTGAAATGCGACCACCCCTGCGCCAGGCCCTCCCGGCACAACCGGCGGATCTGGTCGTCGTCGTAGCCCAGCCATCCCGCCGACGTCGTGTAAGCCGGAAAACCCGCATGCCGCATCTCGGCCTCACGTGCCGCTTTGCCCGGTGCGTTCCGCTTCAGGATATCGAGCGCCTCCTCCGGTGTCAGCGCATCGGTAATGTAGCGGAAATCGATGCACGCCACCACTTGCTCGGGCGTGAGGTCGACCAGCAATTTCCACAGCGGCTTGCCTTCCACTTTGGCATACAGATCCCAGATGGCATTGACCAGGGCTGCCGTCGCCAGGTGGATGACGCCCTTCTCCGGGCCGATCCAGCGCAACTGGGTGTCGCTGGTCAGGCTGCGCCAGGTACCGCGCAGGTCGGCGGTCAACTCCTCGATCGATTTGCCGCGTAAAATCGGCGCCAGCGCCCGAATCGCCGCGACACAAACCTCCGTGCCGCGTCCGATCGTGAAGGTGAGCCCGTTGCCTTCGAGCCCTGGGGTGCTCGTACGAAGCGTGACATAGGCGGCAGAGTAGTCCGGGTCGGGGTGGGTCGCATCTGACCCGATGTGCGCCCGGGAAGTAGGAAACCGGATGTCCCGGGCCACGATGTCGCTGATGATCGTCGGCATAGGGACAAGTGTACAGCTTCGCTGCATCGGCGCTCCGACCGCAAGCGCCACCTCTTTCCGGTCCTGGTTTAGTGCCGCAACCGAGCCGCGCGCGTTAGCAAGCGGACACAAACGGATCGCCGGGCCCCACCCGTTACGCCGGCCGCAGTAAACGCACCGGGCCTCGCAGGCCCGCCGGGTACAGCGGCTGCCGGGCCGTCCAGGTCCTTGCGACCGGATTGCCGGTGAGCGACTTCATGTAATTTCCGAGTACCGTGATGATTTGCACTTCCAGGCGGTTCTCTCCGGCGGCCAATGCGGCGCCGATCGAGTATCGATGGCAGCCGTACCACTTCAGGCCCAGACTTCGCCCGTTGAG
>CAZMRK010000147.1:0-11843 GCA_964568355.1 uncultured Solibacteraceae bacterium
TACGATCCATTCCAGTCGCGCACTCTCACCAGTTTCATCATCCGCACATCCAGCCAAAATCCGCTTGCACTCGGCTCCATCCTGCGACCCGAAGAGAAGCGCGCGCGGCCCGAATTCCGCGTCACTAATGTGCGCACCCAATTGGAGATCAACCAGGCGCAAACTGTACGCGAGCGCCTGCTGGCGATGCTGGCCGCCTTCTTTTCCGCCATAGCGATGCTGCTGGCAGGCATCGGCCTTTACGGCGTCCTCGATTACGGCGTGCTCCAGCGGCAGCGCGAGATCGGCATTCGCGTCGCCCTCGGCGCCCAGGCCGCCGATATCGCCCGCCGCGTCACCGCGCAGGTCTTCAGCATGGTGGCCGTGGGCGCAGTTGCCGGGCTCGCCCTCGGCATGCTCTCCGTCCGCTATATCGAGGCGCTGCTCTATCAGGTCAAAACCACCGACGTGCCCATTCTGGCCACGCCGGCGCTCGCGATCATAGTGGCCGCGCTCCTAGGCTAGAGTTTTGCACATTTAGGCCAGCCCTTTGGCCCATTCCACAAAGGGTTGGAGGATTTTTCGGGTATGCGTATCCAGAGCTGGGTCGCTGAAAACCCTTTCCTGCCAGGTGGCGTGACGTAACGTGCGGAGAATGTCCTCAAAGGAAACTGAGGTTTTCTGCGGGTACCACAGACGGTCGAGGCCTGACTTCGGTGCCAGCCGGTGTCCGGCCTGCGCATGCCAGAGCAAGACTAAATCGTAGATGTAGAAGATCAAGGGAGCGGTGCGCGTGGTCGCCTTGGCCACCCAGTTCTGGGGATCTTCAAAGCCCAAAAATTGTTTGACGTCGCGGAAGCAAACCTCCAGGGGCCAACGCCGGGAAAACAGCTCCAGAATTTGTGCGGCGGTGAGTGTGAGGTCGAGGGAGAAGAAACAATCGTCGTGGCGGCGGCCACTGGGATCTCGCACCAAGACGATGCGTAAGAGTTGTTGGCCGGCGCTCGGATACCACAAGGCGTCAACGGTTTGGTACCAAAGCTTGACCTGTTTGCCGTAAAGCGTGACTGCGGTTTTGACCCACTTGGCTTTCGGCTCCTGCGCCATTTCAACGGGACTGAGCAAGCGCTGGCCCTTCTTGCGACGACGACCACGTTTGGCGGACTTGCCGGCAGGCTCATAGAGGGCAGCTTTCATGTGCATGCGGCTGATCAGTTTGGCATTGGCAGGCAGGTGCTGGCTGATGGATTGGCCGGCGTACTCGCTGTCTCCGAGAACGCGCAGCGTGCGCTGGGGAATCCAACTGGCCACGATCTGAATCATTTCCAAGGCCAGTTCCGGCCGGGTTCGGTATTGCTTGGCGGTCGCCTGACCAGTCTGCTTGCGCTCCAGTTTTCCGCCCTTGCCGGGAGCGCGCTGGTTGGTTTGGCGTTTGCGGTACATCCGGATCAGGATGGGGAAGGCCCAATACTTGTCCGGGGCAAAGGGCAGAGGCGCTTGCAAAGAAAAGACCACGAAGTTGTGGCCAAAGGCGAAGAAGGGACGCTTCTGTGTAGAGCGCAAGGGGTCGTGGTGCATGCCGGCGCCCCAGATGTGGCGCCCGGATTTTCGGGCAAGAGTATCATCGACGGCGGCAACCAAAACACCTCCACAAAAAGGCAAGAGCAACTGGAACACACGGCGGCCCAGGTCATCGAGATTCCAGCGGGCTTGGCTGAAGAAGCGATGGAACGAGCAGTAGTGCTTGAACTCGGTGAGTTGCGCGGAGAGGATGATGCGGGTAAGGGAGCGGCGGCCGGAACAGAGAATCCAGGCGCAAGACAAGGCCCAGAAGGAATGGAAACTGGGCTGGGTGAAGCAGGACTGAAAGGCGAGCAGGAGTGGAGCAAAGGAACGGACCAGGAGATCGGGCATCAGGTGTCCTTATCTTTCATATCTAATAGATGAAAGACAAGAAGCACAAAAAAAAGACCTTACGGCCGCTGGCGCTTTCGTTCCTTGAACAACTCCAGATTCAACTGCGCGATCTGCTTCAGGGCTTTCTGCGTCTGAGCAAACGCGCGCAGACTTTCCTCCACATCTTTCCTCAGTTCGTCGGGGATCGGGATCTGGCGCACCTGCCGATTGCCGAGACTTACCGAGAGGATCCAAATCGGTCCGTGGCCTTTACCCTTGCCCTTCTCGCAAAACCGGCAACCGGGCTTATTGCAGCGCACCATGCGGCTCAGTAGGGAACCCGGCAAGATGGTCGAGAGGTTCGGCAGCTGCTGCAGGAGTTTCTTGCGGGAAGCGGTAAGTTGAGTTGCCCTATCTTCCATCTCTACAATATGAAAGATAGCCGAACCTTGGCATGATTTCAAGAGAAAAATGACAGAGCAGGACAAAATTGTTTGCGTTGAGTGGCCGTCGTTCCGGGCAGTGGCTGTCGTAGACTTGGATCATGCATCGACCGTGGCGGTTGGCCGAGGCTTAGCAGCCCGTGGCAAGGTGTCCCGATGTTTATTCGGTTCGTCGTAGGAGCCGATGGCGAGCACCATCGGTACCTCACCGGACTCATAACGGAGGCGCGGCTTCTTCGCGACCGTGGTGGCCTCGATCCACATCAGGTTTCCTGGCTGGAGGAAACATATGCGTGGTTCAACGCCAATCTCCCCTGTCCTCCGTTTTCGTCGAGCAACTGGCCTAAAGATGCGGTCAGTTGGTTCAGAGACGATGCGGGTGAGCCGATCAAGCGAATGTGGGAGATCGCCCACCTTTTGCGGGAGCACGGCGTGCCGATCCGCATGCTGCGGTCGGCAAGCCCGGGCAAGGTCCTCTATGAGGACGCCTACCAGATTGTGGTAGAGGAATGGAAGCGGCTCTGACCGGGCCGGACGATTCCTGGAGTTGCCTTCCGCCCCCAAAACTGCCCCAGCATCCGCCCGGAATGCACTCAAAAAGTGCAAAACTCTAGACTAGCCCGGCTAGACATCTCAGAACGATCGCAAAAACGCATTGATTTGATGGCACTTACTCCGTCCCAAGGAGACGCTCGATCAACCGAAAGCGGCTGCAAAATCGCCGATAAGAGAGATAGTGACTGTTACCGCCGCTGCCAGCGCCTGCGATCAGAAGTCGCTGCCGACCCAGGCTGATGCCGAACTCGCGCGCCGTGCCCCTGCCGGCATGCTGGTCTTCGGATGCATGGTTCCGTTCCTGCTTCTGTCGATGGACTTCTTTAGCATTCGCCGCCCGGCGATGCTCATAGCGCTATTCATAACCTACGGCTCGCTTGCGATGCGTGCGTGGCTGATTTGGATCGGCGGCAATCTGTTTCGCTCGCATCGGACCGTCTGGCTGCGTCTCATGTTTGCAACCGTACTAACACCGATTGCGATGTGGGATACCTTCTATTGCCTCGTCGCAATCGGTCAAGGTCAGGAGACCTGGGATGCGCTGCTGCTACTCCTTTGTATGATTTGCACTTGCTTCGGCGCGCTTTACTCGTTCACCCCGACCTTGTCGCTGCTATGGGCCTACCAATACACACTTCTGAGTGGACCCGTGCTGGTGAACATCTGCGTAGGGAGCCCTCACCACTGGATGATCGCCGCCGCCATCAGTTCCTTGCTGCTTTTTATCACCATACAGGGGAAACTGCTACACAGGCAGTTTTGGGATGTGCTGAGTAGCCAGGCCTCCCTGAGAAAGGCAAAAGCGGAGGCAGAATCGGCCAGTGAAGCGAAGAGCGCGTTTCTGGCAAACATGAGCCATGAAATTCGCACGCCCTTAAATGGAGTGCTCGGAATGATCGCCGTGGTGCTTGAGTCCGAACTGTCGGAAGAACAGAGCCGGCAGTTGCAGTTGGCGCGGGACTCGGGACTGCTTTTACAGGACATTCTGAACGATGTGCTGGACATATCGAAAATCGACGCGGGGAAGGCAGTTCTGGAGGTTTGCGACTTCGATCTGAAGCGGACTTTGGAAGAAGTAGTCGGTCTGATGCTACCCCAAGCCCGCCAGAAGGAACTCGCGCTCAGTCTCAGCTATTCCGACGAAGTTGCACATTGGTTTCGAGGCGATGTCTGCAAAGTCCGTCAGATCGCGCTCAACTTCGTCGGCAACGCCCTGAAGTTTACGCCGCACGGAAGCGTGGCGGTAATGGTCAACGCCGTTCCTGTGTCGCCCGGGCGTGTGAACATAAGAATTGCGGTACGTGATACCGGCATCGGGATCAACGCCGAGCAGCGGGGCAGATTGTTCGAGAAGTTCAGCCAGGCGGATACGTCTACAACCCGAAAGTACGGCGGTACCGGTCTGGGCCTCGCTCTCTGCCGGCGGTTGGCGGAGATCCTGGGAGGCACTGTCGGAGTGGTCAGCGCCCCAGGCGCGGGCTCCACATTCTGGGCGACTCTGCCGTTGGCATCCATCGCTCCTCAGGACGGACCCGAACCGCAAGCGATGGAGGGTGAGTGCTCCCCCGGCGGGTGGCAGGGAAAAATTCTGGTCGTCGAAGACAATCCGGTCAATCAGAAGGTTATCGTTCATTTGCTGGAGCGGCGCGGGCTGACCGTCGAGACCGTTTCCAATGGGCGGGAGGCTGTCGAAATAGCATTGAAAACACCTTACTCGATCGTGTTCATGGATTGTCAGATGCCCGAAATGGACGGCTACCAGGCTACCCGTGAAATTCGCGTTCAGCAAGAGCGTCGATCACTCCCTCGGACACCGATCGTCGCCATGACAGCACATGCCATGGCAGGCGACCGCGAGCGGTGCTTGCGCGCCGGCATGGATGATTACGTGAGTAAACCGTTGACGGTGCTCGAACTGGAACGGGTATTGTCCCGCTGGAACCCCGCCGCGGAAACCTCCACCATGCCGCGCCCTGTCACGAAACCGCCCTGCTGAGTCAAGCGGCGCACAATACCGCTCCAGTTCACCGTTACGGGTAAGTCCGGTCGTAGACTCCGGTCTCTGGCGCAATCCCCGGAACCGAACCGCGCGCGTCAGCAAGCGGACAAGCTGTCCGATCCGGAGTAAGTCAGCACACCCTGCCGGCGCGCTTCCTGGAGGCGAATCCGCCCTAATCTCACCCTATTTCCGGTTGTATAATCGCATGAGTGTCTGAGGTTCGCTATTCCGTTTGCGCACTCGACTGTCCGGACGCCTGCTCGCTCCACCTCACCGTGCAGGATGGTCACGCTACGCGCTTGCGCGGCAATCCGCTGCATCCCATCACCCGCGGCTTTCTCTGCGGTAAAGTGGCGCGCTACCTGGATCGCGAGTACTCTCCGGACCGGCTCCTCCATCCCCAGCGCCGTGTCGGCGAGAAGGGCTCCGGCCGCTTTGAGCGCATCAGTTGGGACGAAGCCTTGGACGAAATCGCCCGGCACCTCTCGCGGATCGCGGCCGAGTTCGGCTCCGAAGCCATCCTGCCCTACAGCTATGCCGGAACGATGGGGGTGCTGAACGGCTCCGGCATGGACCGGCGATTCTTTCATCGCCTTGGGGCATCCCGGCTCGACCGCACCATCTGCTCCGCCGCCGGAGGCGCCGCCCTCACCCAAAGCCTCGGAGTACGCTACGCCACCGAGCCGGAACAGTTTCGCCATTCCCGCCTGATTCTGGCATGGGGCGCCAATATCCTCGGCACCAACGTCCACCTCTGGCCGTTCATCGTGGAGGCCCGCCGCCAGGGCGCCCGCCTCTATACCATCGATCCCCGCCGCAATCGTACTGGCATGGCGTCGGACAAGCACTTCTTCCTTCACCCGGGAAGCGACACGGCCCTCGCGCTGGGCTTGATGCACGTCATCATCGGTGAAAATCGGTACGACTCCGAATACGTCAGCCTCTACACCGAAGGCTTCGAATCTTTGCGCGATCGGGTTCGTCAGTATCCTCCGGAACGGGTCGCCGCGCTGACCGGCATTCCCTCGGAAGAGATCGTGCAGCTCGCCCGCGAATACGCCACCACGCGGCCGGCGGTCATTCGCTTGAACTACGGCGTACAGCGCAGTGAACGTGGCGCCGCTGCCGTGCGAGCCATATCGCTGCTGCCCGCGCTCACCGGCTCCTGGAAGGACGTAGGCGGCGGCCTTCAGCTCTCCACCAGTCAGACCTTTCAACTAAACCGCGCCGCTCTGGAGCGCGCCGACCTGCAATTCCGCTCGAAACTCGGCCGTGAAGCCCGCATCGTGAATATGTCGCGTCTGGGGCACGCGCTCACCGAACTGGATCAGCCGCCGGTGAAAGCGATGGTCGTCTATAACTCGAATCCCGCCGCCGTGGCCCCGAACCAGAACGCCGTCCTTCGGGGCCTTGCGCGAAAGGATCTCTTCACCGTCGTCCTCGAGCAGTTCCAGAACGACACGGCCGACTACGCCGATATCCTGCTGCCGGTCACGACCTTCCTGGAACATACCGACCTCTATATCGCCTACGGCCACCACTACCTCCAGTTGGCGCGGCCGGCCCTCCCTGCTCCAGGCGAAGCGAAATCCAACGTGGAGATCTTCCGTCTGCTCGCCGAGCGCATGGGCTTCCACGAGGATTGCTTCGGCGAGACAGAGGACGACATGATTCGGACCCTGCTCGCTTCCGGGCATCCGTTCTTGAACGGCATCACGCTCGAACAGCTCGATCGGGAGCACTTCGTGCGCCTGCGCGTGGCTCCCGTCGGCGAGCCGTTTCTGCCTTTCGCCCGCGGTGGATTCGGTACTCCCTCGGGCAAATGCGACCTGCGTGCCGACACGTTGGACTACGTGCCGCCGGTCGAATCGCGGCTGGGCGACACCTCCCTGCGATCCAGTTATCCCCTGGAGCTCATCTCGCCCAAGAACGACGACAGCATGAACTCCACCTTCGGGAATAGGGCGGATACGGACCGCCAGACGGCGGAGTTACAGATGCATCCCCGGGACGCCGGCGCCCGCCTGCTCTCCGACGGCGACCGTGCGCGCATCTTCAATGATCGCGGCTCCTGTCTGCTGGTCGTCAAAGTGAATCAGCAGGTGCATCCCGGCGTGGTCTGCGCGCCCTCCGTGCGCTGGCCCGGCAAATCACCGGGACGGCGCAATGTCAACGCCTTGACTTCGGAGCGGCTTACCGACGCCGGAGGTGGAGCAACGTTTTATAGTTGTTTAGTACAAGTAGAAAAGTGCGGAGACTGATGCGATTTCCTTCGATCGCGGCCTTGGTGGCCGCGGCTTTACTCCTTCCCGGCGTCGCGTGCAAACGTCATGACCGGGTCCGTCTGGAACAGACCGACGAGCAGGCAGCCCCACTGGCCAGCATCGTGCACGTGGCCGATCCGCGCAATGCTTCTCAGCTCCTGACCGGATTCTATGATATCGAGCAGAACTCCTGGCGCTGGACGGCCGGCCGGTTTTCCGTGCTCTTGCGGCCTCCTCGTGGCGCCGCCCAAAAAGGGGCTGTCCTCGAATTGAAATTCTCCATCCCGGATACCATCCTCTCCAAGCTCAAGACGGTCTCGCTCTCTGCCGCCGTCAATGGCTCGTCGCTCGCTCCGCAAAGCTATAACCAATCGGGCGAGTTCACCTACTCCCGGGAGGTCGCTCCGAACCTGCTCGGCGGCGAATCGGTAAAAGTGGATTTTTCTCTCGATAAAGCTCTCCCGCCCACGGGTACCGATCAACGCGAACTCGGCCTTGTGGTCTCCACCGTTGGACTCGCTTCGAAATGAAGCGCGCCAGTGGCGCAGCTTGGTGGATTACCCCGTCTCTGTTGTGTCTGGCTGTCTACTGGCTCGGTCTGGAAGCGTGGTTTCGCGCGGATGATTTTGCCTGGCTCGGGCTCGCCTCTGGCGTCCACTCTCTGGCGGACGTGCCTCGGGCGCTCTTCATGCCGCAAGCGCAAGGCACCATACGCCCTTGGAGTGAGCGCGCCTTCTTCCTGGCCCTCTATTCCCTGTTCGGCATGGATGCCCTGCCCTACCGAATCTGCGTTTTCCTGACCCAATTTGCGAATATCGCTCTGCTGGCCTCCATCGCCCGGCGTCTCACCGGATCGGCTGCGGCCGGGTGGTGGACTGCCGTCTTCTGGGTCGTCAACAGCTCCCAGGGTCAGGTGATGAGTTGGAACTCCACCTATAACCAGGCGCTCTGCGCGCTCTTTCTTCTGGGAGCCTTTCATTGCCTGCTGCGCTATTGCGAAACCGGCCGGCGCGCCTACTGGATCGCCCAGTGGGTTATCTTCCTGCTGGGCTTCGGGGCCCTGGAATTGAACATGGTCTATCCGGCCCTCGCTTCCGGATACACGCTCCTGTTCGCCCGGCGCTATTTCCGCGGCACGCTCCCCCTGTTCCTGCCCTCTCTGGCATTCGTAGTCGTCCACAAGATCGCCGCTCCCCTGCCCTCCAGCGGCGTCTACGTACCCCACTTTGAAATCGGGTCGCTGTTCCGCACTCTGTTGACCTACTGGTCCTGGACCGTCGGACCGACCTGGCTCGAAACCCCACTGGAAGTTCCTTCCTGGTTTCTCCCCGCCTGTGTCGTCGTCGTCAGCGCAGCCTTGCTGGCCGTCGTGGTCTATAACTCCCTCCGGCGTCGCTGGCTGCCACTTTTCTGTCTCTTTTGGTTCCTGATTGTGATCGCGCCCTTACTCCCCTTCCGCGACCACATCACCGAATACTATCCTTTCCTGCCGTCGATCGGCCTGGCTATACTCGGCGGGTGGGCGTTTGCGGCTGCCTGGAGGCGTTCTGTCGCCTGGAAGGCAGCCGCCACTGCCGTCGCTGCCGTCTACGTCGTCGCAAGCCTTCCTTCCGCCCGCATGGTCACGCACTGGACCTGGGAGCACAGCATCCTCGCCCGCAAGATCGTTTTCGGAGTCGTGCGCGCCCGCCAGCTCCATCCGGGCCAGATCATTCTCCTCGAAGATGTGGACGGCGAGGTCTTCTGGAATGCCATCGTGGACCATCCCTTCCGGATCTTCGGGATCAGCGGCGTCTATGTTGCTCCCGGAACGGAGGACCGCGTCGGCGTCCATCCGGACTGGGGCGATCCACAGGAATTTCTCCTCTCGCCGGACGCCGTCGCCTTCGGACTGGAGAGCAACCAGATCGTGGTCTATTCGGTTACGGGCGAGCGGCTACGGAACATCACCTCGGTTTATCCGGCCACGTTTCGAGCCCACTACAAACCCTCTCTGCCCCAGCGCGTGGATGTCGCTAATCCTCTGCTGGTCTCCCTGCTAGGTCCGACCTGGTACCGGATCGAGGATAATAACCACCGCTGGATGCCGGCGGAAGCCACCGTGCGCCTGCGCGGACCGCAGGCTCCCGGACAGCAACTCCACCTCGTGGGTGCCTGTGTGAAGGGATTGACTGCCGACGGCCCGGTCCCCGTCACCGTCCAGGTCGATGGCATCCCCCTGCGGCCGGTGGAGCTTCTCCGCGAAGACTCTTTTGATATTTCCCTGCCTCTGCCGGATAGCTTGGTCGGGAAGGCAAGTGTGGCGATTTTCATCAAAGTTGGCAGAACCAGGCGAGCGCCAGGCGACATCCGGGATCTTAGCCTGGCTTTTGGAATCTTCGAAATCCGTTAGCGGACGAACCGGTATACTTCGAACGTCGGGCGCCCATTGCGGTCGGATATGACCTGTACCATCTCCGGACGGTAACCGAACTCCCGCGCCATCTCTACCAGTTTGGCCTTATAGCCCGGGAAGAACTCCCGACCCTCCGGATGGCCGATAAAGAGGTTATCGGGATTGGAGACCCGCTGCCGGATCAGTTCCACGTTTTCGAACTCGCTGCCCACCCGCAACGGTAACGTGCCGCGATTGAGGAGCCTGAGGCTGTCGAGAATTCCCCAATCGACGGACATCACCTCGTGCGCCCGGACCTGCTTCATGTACTTGGACAGGGGAAAAATGGCGTCGGTCCAGTTCAGCGTACCGCCGTAGCGCACCACGTCAACGTAGTAACGATTGATCACCAATAGGTTGGCGGAGGCCAGCAGTAGCACCACCACCGCCAGAGCGGCCTTTCCCCAGCGCCACCAGCGCGATGCCGACGCGAAGATCACGGCGATGATCCAAAGCGGCAGCGGCCATAGCAGCACCGTATGGTGGGCGCCGCCTCCGGTAGCTTTGTTGAACGCCATCTGCAACCAGGCCACCAGGAAAAATACCAGGGCGAACAGGACCGGCCGCACCGGGCTATGCGGTTTACCGCGCTCCCGCCAGACCACCACTGGAAAAAGTATGATCGCCAGTAACAGCGCGTATCCATTGAGGTTACGTCCCCCCCCGCCAATGGACCGGTCCATTGCAAAGGTGGCCTGTTGAAAAATTCCACGAGGAGGGAGGGGATTCGGTCCCGAAATGGGGCTGATCCACTCGCGTAGCGCGCTACCCTCCAGCGTGAACCCTAGAAGGCGCATTTTTCCGGGGAGTTCCGAAGCGTCGTAAACGGCATTGGTCCGGAACGTTGCCAACGGGACCCGGACGTTGTAAATCAGCAACGGCAGGCTGCCGAGACAGAATGCCGGCACGATGACGACAATTCGGCGCAGCGTGCACATCCGCAGCAGCTCTCGGGGGAATACCACCAGGGTAGCGACCGCCAGGCCGCCGAGCGACCAGACGAATAGCGCCTTGTCCCAGAGCGCCAAGCCGAACAAAAAGAAGCCGGCGGCCAGAGCCAGGTAGCCCCCGTCCTGATAATGCCGCAGGATCAATGCCATGCCGCCCCAGAGCAGCAGATGCTGTAGCGCCACGGGCCCCCAGTCCAGGCAGGTGGTTAACACAACGGTTACGTCCGTAGCCATCAGGATAGTAGCGACGACTGCCGCGCGGGCGCCAGCCGCCCGGCGCAAAGTGACGAAGAGCAGCCAGACGGTGGCCGCTCCGGCCAATAGCATCGGAAAACGTACAGAGGCTGCCGAAGGCGTCCAGAAACGGAAAATCCGGGTGTAAATCCAGGCCTTCAGCGCACCCACATAACTCATAATCATCAATGGGATACGGTGATGGTGATAGGGGATTCCGAAGACCGCTCCGGAGGGCCCGTAAATGCCGCTGGCGAACAGCGCCTCATCGTTCTGAATTCCCAAAAGGGGAATGAAAAGGGCTCCAGCGAGGGTAAAAATGAGGCAGGCTACCAGCGCAATCGTGGCAGAAAGAGAGAAACCGCCCACTGTTTTACGCGTAATCTGATGATCCAAAGGAAGATCTTAGCATCCCAACGGCTTGGCCAGCGGATTTTTTGCCGTTCGTGAAACTTTGGTACGACAATTGCTATCCAATTGTCTCGTGCGAACGGAAATGGCACAAACCGTAAGCATCTTAGCAGATGAGGCTAAGATTTCTTTGAAACTTTTGCCATCAGACTTTCGTCTACTGGGAGTGCGGCAAGAGATTCAGAGAATTTGGAACAGAGACACGAACTAACACCGCGAAGAAAGCGTTGAAAAAGAAGGAGAACGGACCCATGAACAAGACCGAACTCAACAAATACAAGGCCATGCTGGAAGCGAAAATGGCAGAGTTGGCTGGCGGATCTCGGAACCGCGACGAAATCCGCATCGAAAAAACCCCGGATGCCCTGGATGAAGTGCAACTTGCTGGAGAGCGGGAACTTGCGATCCGCAACCTGGACCGCGAAGCGAACTTATTGCGGAATGTTCGCGCGGCCTTGGCTCGTATCGAGGACGGTTCTTACGGCATTTGCATGCACTGCGAAGAAGAGATCAAGCCCAAGCGGCTTGAAGCGGTGCCATGGGCTTCGTTCTGCATTCGCTGCCAGGAGGCGGCGGACCGGCATGAATTCGAATCCGGCGAAACGCTGGACGAATTGCTCGCCAATGCGGCTTAAGAAAAATTGCGGCGGTTCAAAAGGCGCGGGGCAACTCGCGCCT
>CAZMRK010000148.1:0-6561 GCA_964568355.1 uncultured Solibacteraceae bacterium
CGGCCCTCATTCCAACTACTTTGTGCTGGACACTTCCCGAAAAGGCCCGGTAGTCGGGGTTCATTTTCATCCGGGGGGAACAGCGCCTTTTTTCGGCTTGCCATCTGATGAACTGACCAACCGGCACGTCGCTCTGGAAGATCTCTGGGGGCCTGCGGCACATGAATTGGGTGAGAGGCTTAAAGAGGCGCGAACTCCTGGACGCATGTTCATGCTGCTGGAACACGCTTTTCTGGCTCGTCTTCAAAGCCCGTACATGCTCCATCCTGCTGTTGCTCATGCGATCCGAACATTGGCCGGTATGCCGAATGTAACCCGCATCAGGCAAGTGCAAAATGAAACCGGCTATAGTGCTAAGCGTTTTATAGAGCTGTTCCGTGGTTCGGTTGGGTTGACGCCAAAGGTGTACTTGCGTATCCGGCGATTTCAGACCGCGATTGCCCGTGTTGCCCAGGGCGACTATGTCAATTGGGCGAGCGTCGCCGTTGACGGCGGCTATTATGATCAGTCCCACCTCAATCGGGAATTCCGCAGGTTTTCAGGTATTACCCCACCCTGCTATCGGCCAGTTACGATGCATCGGCCAAGCCACGTCGCGGCTGAGTAGCGCTCCGGGATGATCTTTTTGGGGCTACTCCCCTTACAAGTTAGAGGAAAAATTTGTCCAAGACGCTGCTTCAACCCGTCTAGTATCTTTGTTGCTTAGAGGAATGTCGAAGGTCCTGGCATTCGGAAAGGCGAGATCAGATGGCGGACACTACACCGAAGCCGTACGTTACGATACATGAGGTTCATCCTTACCTGCGCATCTCTGGAGCGGCGCGCGCGATCGATTTCTACACCCGTGCATTCGGGGCGAAAGAACTGTTTCGCTTGACAGAGCCGAGCGGGCGCATAGGACACGCGGAGATCAAAATTGGAGAGACCGTTTTAATGCTCGCGGACGAGTACCCTGAACGCGGCATCCTCAGCCCGCTGGCTCTCGGCGGAACAACCTTTTCCATCCACTTGCACGTGGATCGTGTGGACGATTTGATGGAGCGGGCAGTCGAGGCGGGAGCAACGGTTGTACGTGAAGCGGCCGACCAGTTTTATGGAGAGCGCACCGGTATGATTCGCGACCCATTCGGGCACGAATGGCTGTTGGGCCAGCACATAGAGGACGTAACGCCGGAGAAGATGCAGCAGCGCCTTACCGAATTGCTTCGCTGAAACTAAATGTAAACTTCGCATCGAAAGACTCCCACGAAAGTGTGGGGCGCCTTTTGAAATGTGCGGTACCAAACTCCCGCAGCTTGCTTTTTATATCTGGCTTGATATTCTGGCCTTTTAGACACCAAGTGAAAAGGTTGCTTGGTGTTCGAAGCCAAGCCTTGTTCCCCGCTCCTGTTGTCCACGCCGCGGCTCGGGCCTAAAAAGCGACGCCAGTTCTCCAGCAGAGCTGGTTGTGTGCGAATTTATGCCAGTAGCGCAGGTCATCAGCGGCCGTTACGAACTCACCGAGAAACCAATTGGCCAAGGTGGAATGGGTGTGGTGTACAAGGCCTATGATCCGGTTACCAGAAGAAATGTCGCACTAAAAACGATGAGAGGGGCGGTGAATTCCGCCGCATTTGAGTTGTTCGCGAAAGAATGGACAGTTCTCGCGGGGCTCAGCCACCCGAATATCGTGGACATTCTGGATACGGGTGAATTCGAGGAAGGCAACCACCACAAGCCATTCTTTGTGATGCCCTTGCTGCGGGGTGTCACGCTGGAACACCTGATTCAAACTGCCAGCCAGAGACTCACCGTCGAACGCACGGTGGAGATTATTGTTCAGACCTGCCGAGGGCTTCAGGCGGCTCACGAGCAGGGCGTGGTGCATCGCGACCTGAAGCCCAGCAACATCTTTGTTCTCGACGACGACACGGTAAAAATCATCGATTTTGGCGTTGTTCATCTGACCGGCGCGGAATCCACGAGCGGACTCAAAGGTACTTTGCAGTACATGGCGCCGGAACAGATTGAGATGAAGCCGGCCTCGCCGGCGTCCGACGTTTTTTCTCTAGGCGTCGTCTGTTATGAGGCTCTTACCGGACGCAAACCGTTTATTCGTGGGACCGAAGCAGAAACAGCCAAGGCTGTTCAGCATTACATTCCGCCGCCGGTTTGCGAAATCAACACATCTGTCAGCCAGTTAGTCAGCCGCGTGATTCACAAAGCGATGGCCAAGCAGCCGTTCTATCGCTTTTCGAGCGCGAAGGAGTTCTCCGATACGTTGCAGAAGGCCCTTCATAATCAGCCGATTGAGCGGTTCGAACGGGCTCGCATGCAGCCGCGCATCGATCGGGCGAAACGCGCGTACCAGGAGGGCGATCCCCAGTTTGCATTGGAAATTCTGACCGAGCTTGAAGCCGAAGGCAACATCGATCCGGAAATCACGGTGCTTCACCTGCAGATTGCGCAGGCGATCCGGCAGAAATCTATCCGCCAGTTGCTGGATAGCGCTCGGACCAGGTTCGAGGAAGAGGAGTATCCGTTGGCGCTTCAGAAAGTGCAGGAAGTTCTGGAGATCGATGCGGAGAACTCCGATGCGCTAGGGTTGCGGGCGGAGATAGAAAAGCGGCGCAGCGAACGTCAGATCGAAAATTGGTTTCGCCTGGTCCGCCAGCACATGGACAATCACGCGTTCTCGCAGGCGCGGCAGGGGCTTCAGGAAATCCTTAAAATTAATGCCAACGAAACGCGAGCCAGCGGGTTGCTGGCGGAAGTGGACCGATGCGAGCAGGAGATTCTTCGTCTTCGGATGGAGAAGGAACAGCTCTATCAGTCGGCGTTGGGGTCTTATCAGAATGGCGAAATCAGTTCGGCGCTGAGCTTGCTCGAACGCATCCTGGAACTGCACCGCCGGTCGCCTGATTCTTCCACACCGGAGCGGGATGCGCAGTATCAAAGCTTCTATAATCAGGTGCGGTCGGAGCGAGAGGCCGCGCGGAACGCTTACGCGGAAGGGCGCCGATACCTCGTAGACCGGAATTTTGAGAAAGCGCTCGAAACCTGCAACGAGTATCTGAACAGGTATCCTGGCGATCCGATGCTCCAGGCGCTGAAGCTCGAAGCGGAAGAGTTGCAGCGGCAGGAGCGGTCTGCGTACATCGCCGAGGTCGGCCGGCGCGTAGAAGCGGAGGCGAATCTGGATCGCCGGGTCAATATTCTTAAGGAAGCGGTAGAGCGCTATCCGGATGAGCCACATCTGCAGCAGTCCTATCGTCTGATCCGGGATCGCCGGGACCTGGTCAACTCGATTGTTGGAAAGGCCCGGCAATATGAGGAGCGCGGGCAGTTCAGCGAAGCGCTGGGCCAGTGGGACATCCTGCGCAATATCTATGAACCATATCCCGGGCTGGAGTTTGAGATCCAGCGTCTGACCCGGCGCCGCGAAGACCAGGCGCGGGATGAAGCAAAGGCACGCTGGACAGAGCAAGTCGACCGGCACCTCGATGCAGGAGAGTATGCTTGCGCCCTGGAAGTGGCACAGAATGCGCTGACAGAGTTTGTCGGTGATAGAGAGCTAGCAGGTCTCGAACGTCTCGCGCAGCAATGTCTGGAGCGAAGTGAAGAGGCGCAAAAGTGGCTTGATGAAGGTCAGGCCCTATGCCTTGATCATCGGCTTGGTGACGGGCTGGAATCGCTGCGAAAAGCTGCTGCGCTCGACGCGAAAAATGTTGCCATCCGAGCCGCCCTGCTGAATGCGCTAGTGGAGCAGGCGCGTTCACTGCTGGGGCAGGACTGGCAACTTGCGGAACCATTGGTCGACCAGGCATTGGCCTTGGATCCGGGGCATCCGCTCGCTAAGAACTTTCGTGCTGTCATAGGCGACTATCAGCGTCAGCAGATTACTGACAACTGCGTGTCGCAGGCGAGGGAACTCCAGACAGACGGAAACCCTGCCGCTGCGCTGGCCAAGGTGGAGGAGGTGCTCGCGGTCTATCCCAATGATGTGCGGCTGATGCAGATTCGCTCCCGCCTGCGCAACCAAGTCGATACCAAAGAGCAAGATTCTCCACCGGCGCGCTCTACACCATCCACGGTGCACCCTCCGGCCTCCGCCGGACTTTCCGTGTCTCAAGCCACGATGAATGATTTCGAGCCGACAGACATCGAGAAGACCCGGCTGCAACCGGCACCGGACACAAAGAAAACGCTCGCGGTCACTGCGGTGCCACAGCAATCGAGGGCAGAGCCAAGCTGGAGCCCGAGAAAGGTGTGGCGCCAGGTAGCGACGGCAGCACGCGGCTTTCGTGCTGACAGGTTGCGCCGGATTCCGTCGCGCTACGTGGCGGCGGCCCTACTCCCGATTCTCTTGCTGACGGTGGTCCTGCTTACCAGGACACGTGAGGCTCGTCAGGCGTCTCCGGAAGGCCGCGCCTATGCGATCGAATTCGAGTGCAATACGGATGGCGCCAAAGTCCTGGTGGACGGACAGGCGGTTTCTTCGGGTCCCGTCAAACTGAGTCCCGGAGTTCATGAGGTCGTCGCCAACAAAGTCGGGTATCAACCTCTGCGAAAGTCCTTCACGCTTGTGCCGGACAGACCGGCGCCCACGCGCATCAGTCTGGAACTGCAGCCGGCGCTGGCAAATCTCTGCTTGTTCGGTGATTTCAACTCCGGTCAGATCTCACTGGACAATCAGCCGATCGAGCAGATGCAGGACGGGAGTTTCGTAAAGGAGAACGTGCCCCTTGGCGAGCACACGCTAAAGGTGTTCGACGCAGGTCAGGAGCAAATGTCCTTCGCATTTCGCACGGATCCAGGCGTGCTGGCCATTCTGACTTCACCTCTGAATGCGCGCGGGTACGAGGCGCTGGTGGTGAGCAGCCTGGGAGAACAGGCAAGAGTTTATGGTTCGGCGCCGATCAAGGGCGGAATGCCTGGCGAAGCTCTTCGCCCGCTCCCGGCAGAGGGGCTACCATTAACCGGCCTCAGTCCGGCCAGGAACGAACTGGACGTGGATAACGGAAAGGGTTCACGTCCAATTTCGATCGATGTAGGCAGTGTGCCGGCGATTAGTATTTGGGTGACGTCGCCGTCTATGGGGGCGGTGGCAGTTCGCGCCAATACTCCGGATGCACAAATTATCGTTGATGGCCGAACGCTGCGAACTCCGCTACGCAACAGCAAGGCTGTTATCTCTCTGAAGCCTGGCCTTTACCATATACGCGTCGCCAAAGAGGGTTATCCACGCGTTCCGGAGCAGAACGTCGAAGTAAAGAAAGGCGAGACGCGGCAAATCGCTTTCGAACTGAAGCCCGGCGCGAACACCGCATCACTTCTGATCGAAGGCGCCACTCCTGCGGCGGAAGTCTGGATCGACGGCAAACAGTCCGGCGAGACGGGTCGAGACGGCGCCTTTTCCCGGCAGGACCTGCCGCCTGGCGCTCACACGATCACCTTGCGAAAGACAGACTTCGAAGAACACGCGTTTCGACGGGAAATTGCGGTAGGGCAGACCACGCATCTTTCCGGTCCAGAAACGCAATTGAAGCCGTTCGGAGCGCTTGCGCTCAAGGTCACACCGACAAATGCCAGTCTCTCGTATCGCAGGGAAGGCGATGAGCAGGTGCGCGAAGCGGTGAACGGGCAGGTGCTCCGGGTTCAGGCAGGGCGTTACGTGATCAATGCAAAAGCCGATCGACGAACACCGCATTCGGAAACCATTACCGTCGTACCCGGCAGGGTGACAAATGTTAGTTGGTCGCTCACTACTACGGTAGAGTCACGACCAGCGCAGAACCATCTGTTGCAGACAAAGGATTACTTTGAGAATTCCAATCAATGGAAGTCCGACGGGGCGTGGGGAGAACACGACACTCCGAGCACAAGTTGGTTGGAACGAAACCAGGGGCTGTACACAATCACAGTTCTCAGGCAGTCCTCCAATGTGCTGTTTCTGAAGCGGACGAAGCGGGTGGAGTGGGACGCGGACTACCGGGATGAAAACAATCGAATTCAGTATTGGCTGGATGGGCACAGCCTGCGCCGCCGGCATATTGTGAGCGGCAGCGTGGTCTCTGAAATCAAGCAGCCGGTCCCGGATGGCAGCAGCTACACATTTCAAATCGAGCTTCGCCCGGACCGCGTGACCGTGCGGGGTGCCAGCGGTGAACTGATCGACGAGGTGAAGCGCACCGCGCCGGTCGCTCTCGGTAAGTTCGGATTCAGGGGCGAGGTTGCCCTGGCGATTCAGAAGTTCGAGGAGCGGTAGGTATGAGTAGCACGGTACGACCAATCGCGGCGCCACTCTCCGATACAAAGCCGCAGCTTGACCGTCTGGCGCTCCTGTATGAGAGCATTTTCACGGCGGTCGTGCGCTTGCAATCGGGAAGGCAGCAAATTCAGAATTCGGACGCATTTCGGGCGCGCATGAAGGACTTGCTCCGCGACATCGGACGAGCAGGAGGGAGGCGGGGCTATTCGGGGCAGGATGTCCAGGATGCCAATTTTGCCGTGGTGGCCTTCGTGGATGAGGTGGTTCTAACGGCCAAAGATCCGCAGTGGGCGGTGAAGACGTTGAGCGAG
>CAZMRK010000149.1:0-7875 GCA_964568355.1 uncultured Solibacteraceae bacterium
TTGTACTGGGGGGTCACGCCGCGCACTTTGGCCCATACGCCGTCGCAGGCTTTTACTACATCGCCAGGCAGCGGACCGTCTTCCAATCCTTTCAGGTTCTCCTGGAGCTGTTCCAGCCGCGACGCTCCCAGGATCAGGCAATCGGCGGCCGTGTGGTGGTACAGCCAGCTCAAGGCCAGGCTCACCGGCGAACGCCCGGCTTTGGCCGCAATCGCCGTCAACTCCTCCACCGCATCGAAGTAGATGTCGTACCAGTAGCGGTTCAGATACATCTCGTTGTGGTCGAACCGCGTGCCCGCAATCGGCGCTTGGCGCTTTTGCTTTCCGGTAAGCAGGCCGCCCGCCAGCGGGTTATAAACCACGGTCGAGACGCCAAACTCCTGGCACATCGGCAGATATTCGGCCTCAATGCCGCGAGCCAGCAGGTTATACATCGGCTGCGTGACCATAGCCGGCTTATAGCCGTTCTTTTCCGCGATATAGAGCATCTGCACGACCTGCCAACCGCTATAGTTGGAGCTGGCCGGATAGCGGATCTTGCCGGCGCGCACGAGCCGGTCCATCGCTTCCAGGGACTCCTCGATGCGAACGGTCCAATCCGGCTGATGGAGATAATAGAGATCGAGATAATCGGTTTGGAGCCGCCGCAGGGTCTCGTCGACGGCTCGGGAGATCGCCGCCCGGGAAAGTCCGCTCTCGTCCGGGCCATCTCCCATCTTGCCGCGAACCTTGCTGGCCAGCACGACCTTGTCGCGGCGTCCCTTGAGGAGTTTCCCAACAATCGTCTCCGACAGCCCTTTATTGTAGACATTGGCCGTATCGATGAAGTTGATCCCGGAGTCCAGGCAGCAGTCGATCATCCGCCGCGAAGCGGCTTCATCGGCCTGCGAGCCAAACGTCATCGTGCCGAAGCAGGCACGCGAGACGGTCAGGTCCGTATGCTTCAGAGTTCTGGTTTGCATGTTTTGCCGCTAGTCTACCACTCCTCCCGCGGTACCAGCCTCGGAACGGGGCACAGGCGGGTGCGGCGCGCATACTCTTCAAGCTGCGGACGAAAGTCGGGGTGAGCGATCGCGATCAACGCCTCGGCGCGCTGGCGGATATTCTTGCCGTGCAGGTAGGCCACGCCAAACTCGGTGACCACATAGTGCACGTCGCCGCGCGAGGTCACCACTCCGGCGCCGGGCCGGAGCATCGGAACGATACGGGAAACCGTGCCGTTCTTGGCAGTCGACGGCAGCGCGATGATCGGCAGGCCGCCTTTCGAACGGGCCGCCCCGCGGATGAAATCGACTTGCCCGCCGACGCCGCTGTAGGGAATACACCCAATCGAATCCGAGCAGACCTGGCCGGTGAGATCCACTTCGATGGCCGAATTGACGGCCACCATGCGGGCATTCTGTGCGATCACGAAGGGATCGTTGGTGTAAGCGGTGGGATGAAATTCGAAAATCGGGTTGTTGTCGATCAGATCGAACGACCGGCGCGTGCCCAGGACAAAACCCGCGATGACCTTACGCGGGTGGATGGTCTTTTTCTCGTTATTGATGACCCCGGATTCGATCAGCGGAATCAGGCCGTCGGAGAACATCTCCGTGTGCACGCCCAGATCGCGGTGGTCCTGTAGAAAACTGAGGACCGCGTCTGGAATCCCCCCAATCCCCATCTGCAATGTAGCTTCGTCCGGAATCAGGTTGGCTACCCGGCGGGCGATCGCCCTGTGCAAATCGGTTGTCTCGCCGCTGTGATACTCCACCAGGGCATGCGAGGTTTCGACCAGCGCGTGCGCAAGGCTCACGTGCAGATAGGCGTCGCCCATGGTGCGCGGCATTTGGTCGTTTATTTCCACAATCAGGTGCCGGGCGCAGTGCGCCGCCGTCAGCGAGACATCGATACTGGGACCCAGGCTCATGTACCCATAGGCATCCGGCGGCGTGCACTGGATCAGCGCGACGTCCAGCGGCATCGCGCCGCTACGGAACAATTCCTCTACCTCACTGATAAAGATGGGGATATAATCCGCCCGGCCTTCCTGGACCGCGCGCCGGACGTTGCCGCCTATAAAGAAAGCGTTATGCCGGAAATGGCCGTCGTACTGAGTGTGGGTATAGTCCGCATTGCCGTAGGTGGACATGTGGACTATTTCCACATCGTATAGTTCTTCCGCCCGGTTGGTCAGGGCGTTCACCAGCACTTCCGGTTCGGCGCACCCTTGATGTATATAGACCCGTTGTCCCGGCCGCACGGCTGCGACCGCCCGCTCCGCAGTCGTCAGCTTCGTCCGATAGCTCTCCCTCATGCGTGCCCCCTGGCTTATCCATTCTCATTATTCAGACCTTTTTATCTGTTTGCAACCAGTCAGGATGGCTTCCAGGTATCGGGGCAGTGCCGCCTGCACAGCTGGCGAGAACTCCTCTCCCTGCCCGAAGCGTTCGCCGGCGAGAGAGAACAGCGTTGCCTGTGGACATTTCCCATAGACTCTTCGCGATAGCTCCAACAGCTCCGACGGCTGTAGTTGATGGGAGACCGCCCGTTGGTCCCGAACGGCGGGGTACACTTCCTCCCGCGTGAATTCCCCCGGAGTTCCGGTCCTTCGCACATCCAGGAAAAGCACCTGCTCCACCTGGCTGACCTCTTCGGCCATCTCGGGTGTCAATTGCTGTTCGCTGCGGATGGCCACCTCCGGATCGCGCACCATCTCGCTCAGCCGGGCCGCGGCGTAGGGCCCCAGGCCATCATCCCCATAGAGAGGATTCCCATACCCGATAATCAGAATTCGCGCCATGTCCGTCCATCTCACGCTAGCAAATAAGAGATAATGGAGATTCAGATCCTGTTGAGATTATCATCATGCCGCGGCGACTGGCGCAGAAACTGGTACTCTCACTGACGATCATCGTCAGCATCATCGCCGCCATCTCGGGCCTGTTCAACGTCAAGACCGAAGAGCGCCAACTGGTCAACGCCATGATTCTGGGTGCCGACCAGCTCTCCAAGAGCATCGCCAGCGCGACCTGGCACGCCATGCTGGCCAACCACCGGGAAGACGCCTACCAGGTGATGCAGACCATCGCCCTCAAGCAGGGCATCGACCGCATCCGCATCTTCAACCGCGCCGGCCAGGTCATGTACTCGACCAAGCAAGAGGAACAGCATCAAATCGTGGACAAGCGCTCAGAAGCCTGCGTGGTCTGCCACAGCGCCGGCAAGCCTCGGGTGCTGGTGGATGCCTCCTCCCGGGTGCGCATCTCGCACGCCGACGGCCACCGCAACCTGGCCATGGTGACCGCCATTTATAACGAACCGGCCTGCAGCCAGGCGGCCTGCCACGCGCATCCTGCCGCGACAAAGGTCCTGGGGGTCCTGGATCTCTCGCTCAACCTGGATTCGGTCGATCGCGAGGTGGGGGCGCTACAGTTCCGAGTCTTTCTCGTGACCGCGATCGAGATTCTGCTCATCGCCGTCTTCATCATGCTGTTCACGCGCCGTTTCCTAAGTAACCCGATCAGCAAACTGGTGGATGGCACCAAGGCGGTGAGCGCCATGCAGCTTGACACACCGATCGAGATTTCCGGATCGAGCGAGGAGATCGACGAACTGGCCCACTCCTTCAATGCCATGCAGGACCGCCTCCGCCAGGCGCTCGGGGAACTCAACCAGTTCACGCAGAACCTGGAAAGCGAGGTGGAACGCCGCAGCGAGCAGCTCAAGGCTGCTCATCAGAAGCTGGTACAGAGCGACCGCCTGGCCTCGCTCGGCACACTGGCGGCCAGCGTGGCCCACGAGATCAACAACCCGCTTTCGGGGGTCCTGAACCTCTCCATGCTGATGCAACGCATCCTGAAGGAGGATGGGATTCCACCCGACCGCCTGCCGGAGTTCCGCAAGTACCTCTCCCAGGTGGAGCAGGAGACGACGCGCGTCGGCCGCATCGTTTCCGACCTGCTTTCTTTCTCGCGGCGCTCCAAGCCACAGCATAGCCCGGCCGATTTGAACCGGCTGGTGCGCTCCACTCTTTCGCTGGTTTCTCACAAGCTGAAACTGGCCGAGGTGGAGGTCCGCCTGGATCTGGCCGACGATCTTCCGACGGTTTCCTGCGATGCCTCGCAGATCCGGCAAGTGATCCTCAACCTGCTGTTGAATGCCAGCGAAGCCACCCAAAGCAAGCCCCAGCGGCGGATGGTGGTTCGCACTCGCGGGGCAGGAGAGACGGTGGAATTTATCGTGGAAGACAATGGGGAGGGCATCCGTCCGGAGAACATCGGCAAGATCTTCGACCCGTTCTTCACTACCAAGAGCGAAGGGAAAGGAGTCGGACTGGGACTGGCCGTTTCCTATGGCATTGTGCAGGCCCACAACGGCGACATCGAAGTCCACAGCCAACCGGGAATGGGGACGACCTTTACCATGACACTGCCGACCGGCCACGATGAACCGGTCTCTGGACACGAACATGAAACAGCACTGGGAAATCCTGGTAGTCGATGACGAAGAGGTGATGTGCGAGTCCCTGGCAGCGTGGCTGCGAGAGGACGGGTACACGGTGGACACGGCCGCGTCCGGCCGCCATGCCGTCGAACAGGCACGGCAAAAAGATTACGCCATCTATTTCATCGACTTGAAGATGCCCGGCGGGCTGGATGGAATCGAGACGATGGTGGAGATCCGCAGGCTTCACCCGGACGCCTCGGTGATCATCATCACGGCCTACGCAACGGTGGATACGGCCATCACCGCGATGAAGGAGGGCGCGCAGGAGTACATTGTCAAACCCTGTAACCCGGAGGAGATTTCCCTGCTGGTCGGCCGCATCATTAAAGTCAAGAACCTCCAGCGCGAGAACACCATCCTGCGCCAGAAGCTCACCCGGCATTACCGCTTTCAGGATATTGTGAGCAAGAGCGCCCGGATGCGCGACATCCTGCAGCTTTGCGGCGATGTGGCTAGCCTGCGCAGCACCGTGCTGATTCAAGGCGAAAGCGGCACCGGCAAGGAATTGATTGCGCGCGCCATTCACAATTCGGGCGACCGCGCGGGCAAGCCTTTCGTCGGGGTCTCCTGCGCCGCGCTGGCGGAAACGCTGCTGGAATCCGAGCTGTTCGGCCATGAAAAAGGCGCTTTCACCGGGGCTAACCTGCAACAGAAGGGCAAATTCGAGATGGCGGACGGCGGCACGATCTTTCTCGACGAGATCGGCGACATCTCGCCCAAGCTCCAGGTGGATCTGCTGCGGGTGTTGCAGGAGCGCTGCTTTTACCGCGTGGGAGGCAGCCAGGAAGTACGCGTCGACGTGCGCGTCATTGCGGCCACCCACGTAAATCTCCAGGAGGCGGTCGAAGAAGGGCGGTTCCGGGAGGACCTCTACTACCGCCTCAACGTGATCGCCATCCACCTGCCGCCGCTGCGCGAGCGCCGCGAAGACATTCCTCTGCTGGCCCGCCATTTTCTGGAGCGGCTCAATCACGAACTGGGCAAAGAGGTTACCGATCTTTCCGAGGGCGCTCTTAAGCTATTGCTGGATTATGACTGGCCAGGCAACGTACGGGAACTGGAAAATGCCGTGGAGCGGGCCCTGGTGACGTGCAAAAGCCACCTCCTGTCGGAAGAAGATTTCCACTTTCTCAATCACAACGCCAACGGCAGCCGCCGCTGGTCCATCCCGGCCAACGCCACTCTGCAGGATATGGAAAAACAGCTCATCACGGCGACCATCCAGCGCACCGGCGGCAACATCAAAGAGGCCGCCAACATTCTGGGCATTGACCGCTCGACGCTTTACGAGAAAATCAAAAAATACGAGATCCCACGCTGACTGACGATGACCCTCATGGATGTCGCAGCTCGTCTGGAGGAGTTGGAGAGCCACGGTGCGGCGCTCCTGCGGCAGGTCCTGCCCGCGGATTCCCTGGCGGCGATCCGGCGCGCGGCCTGCGCGGCCTTTGCGGCCATGGAAACAGGCGCCGCGCCGGCCCTGGCCGCGCAATATCAGTTCACCCCGTTCTCGCATTCCTTCCAATTGCCGGCCTTGCTGCACTTCGGTTGCGGTAGCGAAGATCCGCTTCTGGCGCCGCTCGCGGCTCCGGGATTGGGCGATCTCCTGGCCCGTGCCGCGGGCAGTTCGCTCTTCTGCGACCCGAAGCATTCCTGGGTGCGCAAACGATACGCGCCGCGCCAGGCACCTCCGCACTACCATCCCAACATCTGGCACCAGGACGGCGGCCTGGGCGTGGACTTCCAACTCGGCGCCGCGGCCGCGATGACCCGCCTGATCACCTGCTGGTTCCCGCTCGATCCGTGCGACGGCGATCGTCCGGGCTTGGAGGTTCTCCGCGAGCATCTGGATGCCCTCGTGCCTTATACCGAGCTTGACGATGTGCTGCTGCGGCGCCGTTTTGACGCTGGGTCGTTTTGGACCCCGGAGATGGAGGCTGGCGATGCTCTCGTGCTCCTGCCCGGCACGCTTCACCGCACCCATGCCGCTTCGCACATGCGGCAGAACCGGCTGAGCGTGGAGTACCGGCTGTTCCCGAACGCCGGCAATCGTGTCGACGCGGCCCGATGATCGGGCGCTATTTCTTCATCGCGATCATGGCGTCTTCGCTATTGGCTCGCGAAGTGACGGCTCCGGCTCCGGGCTCTTTGTAGATTGCGACCCGCTGGGTCTTGCCTTCCGACCGGGTGTCGGCGATCTGATTGTTTTCGATGACGAGGTCGCCGGCGTGCGGGGCGATATAGAACCCGTAACCTTCGCGGGCATTGCCGTTGTCCAGCACCTTGTTCTGGCGGAAGGTGTTGCGATGACCGCTATTCTGCAACGTCTCGTTGCGGAAATAGACGCCGCTCACGCCGTTGTGGGCGATGGTATTGTTTACGAATTCGTTGTCGGTGTCCTTGTGGCCGATCGAGAGGCCATAGTGGCCGTTGTTTTCCATCGCATTGTTTTCGAAGCGGCCGTGACGCACGCGCCAGCAGAGGAACAGTCCGATGTCGCCGTTGTCGTGCAGCCGGCAGTTCTTCACCACCGGATAAGCGCTGCCCGTTCCGGGATGCACCCCATAGCCCGAGTGGCCATAGGACTCGCTATCCACTACGTTGACGCGCTCGGTGATCTGGAACGAGATGCCATCACCGTTATAGTTGCGCGCCGTGCACCGGCGCACGGTCACATCGCGCACCTGGTAGAGGTAGATGGCTCCACCGCGACAGCCGTCCAGATAAACGTTCTCCGCCCGGTTTCCGTCCACGATGAGGTCTTCGAGCACCACCTTTTCGGCGTTCTCCACGCAGAGGATGGGGAAGGCATTGCGGACGCGCGCGTGGTTCTTCTCGCGGTCGTAATCCCGCTCGGTCATCGGTTCCAGAACCAGATAGGGAGTTCTCACGGCTTTTATGGTCGAGATGCTGATGTCCCAGCCGCTTTTCAACACGTCGTCGACCAGCGAGACTCCCATGCCGGCGTGGAACTTCTGCGGCTCGGCTACGGCGATCAGCCGCTCACCGTAATCGCCGTCCTCGGCAAGGGCGCTCTCGACGCCCTGGCTCTTTTTGAGGATGGTTTTGCCCGGCGTTCCGCGCACGGTCACTCCGGAGGGCACAAAAAGGCTGTTATCCATCTGATAAGTGCCCTCGCCGACCAGGAGAGTGTCGCCGGGCTTGAGCAGATTCGCCGCTTTTTGCAGAGCCGCGCTGTCGTTACCCACGACATCAGCCGGAGCCGATTGCGCAACGGTGACCGTTCGAGCGCTACCGGCGGAAGCGCTCTCCACCGTCCGCCCGCTGGAGCATCCCGTCAACAGGACACCCGCCATGCCGAGTCCCGCACCTATCCACGCCCGCATTTGCATAGGCTCCATTCTATGCCAGCAGAGGGCCAGA
>CAZMRK010000150.1:0-3272 GCA_964568355.1 uncultured Solibacteraceae bacterium
GGCGGAGGCCAAGGGGCTGGACGTGGTTGTGGACGTCACCAACGCGGTCTATTTTAAGCCGGCCCTGGATATCACCAGCGAGGCGATTGCTGCGTACGATAAGGCTTATCCAGCAAAATAGCGTGGATCATGCCGGGTTACCTGGATCATTACGGAGCCGGTGAAGAGCGGCGGGAAAAAATCATCAAAACGGCGGTGCTGACGCTGTTGCTGGTTGTCATCGTGGGGGGCACCGCGTATTTTTTCCTCAAGAACTACCGCCAGGAAGCTCAGGTCAAAGCATTTTTCGCAATCCTGCAGAAGCACGATTACAAGGCGGCTTATGCGCTGTGGGGCTGCACGGACGAAAAACCGTGCAGGGACTACTCCTTTGAGGCTTTTCTCCAGGATTGGGGTCCGCAAAGCGAGCATAAGGATACCAGTTCGGCAAGAATTGCGCGAAGCCGCTCCTGTGGCTCGGGCGTGATCATCACCGTGGATTACGACACGGGTAAGCAGGACAAACTTTGGGTAGAGCGGGAGGACCTGACGATCGGGTTTTCCCCATGGCCGGGCTGCCCGCCCGGCCGGTAGCAGCAGCCAATTTGGTTGCAAGGGTGGCGCAAAACGCGCCGGATGCCGAGATCACCGGATAGACCCGCGTCGGGAGCCGGTCTTACAATTAGACGAACAAGACAAGTGGAGCAGCATGGGAACAACAGTGGCAGGGCTAGAAGGGGTAGTCGCCGGCGAATCCGAGATTTGTTATATCGACGGATATGCAGGCGTTCTGAGCTATCGCGGTTATAACATTCACACTCTGGCGGAGAACGCTGTCTTCGAAGAGGTCATCTATCTTCTCTGGAATGGTTCGCTGCCAAACCGGACCGAACTGGAGACGCTGAAGAAGGACCTGGTAGCCGACCGGTCCATACCCCGGGAAGTTCGGGAGTTTTTGGGCAGCGTGCCACAGGCATCGCCCATGGACGTGCTGCGCACGGCTGTCTCCATGCTCAGTCTCTACGATTCCGAGGCCTCGGACATGTCGGCCGAAGCGAACGTGCGGAAGGCGCGGAGATTGATGGCGCAGACCGCTACGATCGTGACCACATTCGATCGTTTGCGCAAAGGTCAATACGTAATCGAAGGCGATCCGAACCTGGGCTTCGCGGCGAATTTCCTGTACACGCTGACCGGACGACGCCCTGACGACGTTATGGAACGGGCATTCGATGTCGCCCTGACGCTGCACGCGGACCACGAACTGAACGCCTCCACTTTCGCGGCTCGTGTGACGGCTGCAACTCTGTCGGACATCTACTCCGCCGTGACCTCGGCGATCGGCGCGCTGAAGGGCCCTCTGCACGGAGGCGCGAACCAGGACGTGATCAAGTGGCTGCTCGATGTGGGCAACGAGGACGCGGCCGTCAACCGGGTAAAGAACACGCTGGCGAAGAAGGTGAAGATTCCCGGTTTCGGCCACCGTGTGTACCGCACCGAGGATCCGCGAGCCACCCACTTGCGAGTGCTGTCTGAAGAACTCGGTAAGCGCACCGGCCAAGTGAAGTTGTATGAGATCTCGCGGCGTATGGAAGAGGTTGTCAAGTCCGAGAAGAAGCTGAACCCCAACGTGGATTTCTACTCAGCCTCCACCTACTATTCTCTGGGCATCCCGGTGGACCTGTTTACGCCGGTGTTCGCGGTGAGCCGGATGGCCGGCTGGACCGCGCACGTGCTGGAGCAATATCGCAACAACCGGCTGATCCGGCCGCGGGCCGACTACAAGGGCAATCCGGACGGGATGCCCTGGATTCCGATCGCGGAACGGTAGCGTGGACGAGCGGGCGTACTACACAGAATCGCAAACAACGCGTCCGGCGACGCTGCACTGTCCCTATTGCAGAGCGTCCGAATCCTATGAGCTCAGGTGGGTGGTCCGCACCAAGAAGGACCGCCTTCCGGGAGGCGGCGATGAGCGCGACCGCGCCAAATTCGCCAAGGCCCAGAGCTACATGGTGCTGCTTGACGACAAGGTTGCTTGCAAGAACCTCCGCTGCCGGAAACGCTTCGACGTTTCCGGCATCAAAACGATGGCCTTTCTGTAGGCAGGGAAACTTGCGTACCCAACGTCTTGCTGTTCTGACCCTGGTTGCCGGCATGGGGCTACTGTCCGCCGCAACCCCGTTACGTGTCGCGACGTTCCGCGCGGATGTGACTCCTCCCATCGGCTCGGCGCTTTGCCAGGGCTTCGTAAAGCCGGCCGCGTATATTCACGATGCGTTGACTGCGCGCGGCATTGTTCTGCTCTCCAGCCAGGCTCCGATCGTGCTCTGCGCGGTGGACTGGGTGGGCATTGGAGACCGCTCTCACGATGCCTGGAAGGAGGCGCTGGCGCGCGCGGCGGGAACAACGCCGGACCGGGTGGCGGTACACACGCTGCACCAGCACGATGCCCCCGGCGCCGATCTTCGCGCCGATGACCTGGTGGCGGGATATGGCCTGCCCAACTCCCTCGACGATCAAGCGTTCGTGCGGACCGCGATGGAGCGCACCGCCGCCGCCGTGCACGCTTCTCTCTCCTCGGCCCAGGTGTTCACTCACGCCGGCTTCGGTGCGGGCCGTGTCGAACGGGTCGCGTCCAACCGGCGGGTCATGGGGCCGGACGGGAAGGTCAAGGCTGTCCGTTGGAGTGCGACGCTTGACCCGGCGGTGCGCGCCGAGCCGGAAGGAACGATCGATCCGTATGTCCGGCTGCTCAGTCTGTGGAACGGCCAGAAGCCCCTGGTGTCGATCACCTATTACGCCACCCATCCGCAAAGCTACTACGGCAAAGGCGAAGTGAGCGCAGACTTTCCCGGCCTGGCGCGGGCTCTGCGGGAGGGCGTCCTCCCGGAGATCGCTCACATTCACTTCAACGGCGCTTCCGGAAACATCACTGCCGGCAAATATAACGACGGAGCGCACGAGAACCGTCCCCACCTCGCGGCACGTCTGGCCGAAGGCATGCGTCTCGCCTGGGAGGATGCGAAGGACCATCGCATTCCGGTAGATCGTGTGGAGTGGCGCACTGTGAACGTAACGATCCCCGCGCGCGATACGCTGCACACCGACCAGTTGCGGGCGATTCTAGCCAATCCGCAAGCCAAGTTGCTCGACCGTCTGGGCGCGGCTCCTGACCTGGCCTGGGTCGAGCGCTCGCGCGATCCCATCGAGATTGCCGCCCTGCGCCTTGGTCCGAACTTCATCCTGCACATGCCGGGAGAGCTTTTCGTCGAATATCAGTTGGCGGCCGA
>CAZMRK010000151.1:0-6964 GCA_964568355.1 uncultured Solibacteraceae bacterium
CGCAGACGCTGATTCTCGTCCGAGATGTAATCCGAAGGAATGCGGATGTCCAGGCCCAGGTTCAAACTCGAATGAATCTCCGGCAGTACTTCCTCGCCTTTCAGCTCGCGCACGGTTTCTTCCAGCATCCGGACATACATATCGAAACCCACCGCATTGATGTGGCCGTGTTGCTCGCCACCCAGCAGGTTGCCGGCCCCGCGCAACTCCAGATCCAGGGCGGCGATTTTGAAGCCCGCGCCCAGGTCGCTAAACTCCTTGAGCGCCGCCAGACGCTTGCGGGCGACCTCGGTCAGCTCGCTGTCGGGCGGCACCAGCAGGTAGGCGTAGGCGCGACGGTTCGAACGCCCGACCCGGCCGCGAAGCTGGTAAAGCTCCGAAAGGCCATAGCGCTCGGCATTTTCAATGATCATGGTGTTGGCCAGAGGAATGTCGAGACCATTTTCTACGATTGTCGTACACACGAAGACATCGTATTCGTGGCGCATGAACTGGAGCATAGTCTTCTCCAGTTCGGCCTCCCCCATCTGCCCGTGTCCTACGCCGATGCGCGCCTGAGGCACCAATTCCTGGATGGTCGCCGCCCGTGACCAGATCGAATCCACCCGGTTGTGCAGGAAATACACCTGCCCGCCCCTGGCAAGTTCCAGTTCGATCGCCGAACGGATCAGTTCCGGATTGAAATGGGCCACTACGGTCTGGATCGAGAGGCGGTCCTTGGGTGGAGTCTCGATCACGGACATATCGCGCAATCCGAGCAACGACATATGTAGTGTACGAGGGATGGGCGTAGCGCTCATCGTCACCACGTCCACGCTCTTCTTGATGTGTTTCAGGCGTTCTTTGTGCTTGACGCCGAAGCGCTGCTCCTCGTCCACGATCACCAGGCCGAGATCCCGGAAGCTCACGTCCTGGGACAGGAGCCGGTGCGTCCCAATCGCGATATCTACTTTACCCTCTGCAAGATCCGCCAGAGCTGCTTTGATTTCTTTGGGGCTGCGGAAACGGCTGTACATCTCGATGCGGACCGGGAAGGACTGAAAACGGCGCTTGAACGTCTCGTAGTGCTGGAACGCCAGTACCGTAGTCGGCGCCAGGACAGCCACCTGCTTGCCGTCGCCCAAGGCCTTAAAGGCCGCCCGCATCACGACTTCCGTCTTGCCGAAACCAACGTCGCCGCACAGCAACCGGTCCATCGGCTGCTGGTTCTGCATATCCCGCTTGATCTCCTGGATGGCGGTGAGCTGATCCTTGGTCTCGGTGAACTCAAAGGAATCCTCGAATTCGCGCTGCCAGTTACTGTCCGGCGAGAAAGCGAAGCCCTCGGCCATGCGGCGCTGGGCGTAGAGCTTCAGCAACTCGTCGGCCATGTCGCGCATTTTGGCCTTGACCCGGCTCTTGGTGCGGGTCCACGTCGCTCCGCCCATGCGGTCCAGCGTGGGCTGGCCGTCGCCCGCGCCGCGAAAGCGCTGGACCAGATCCATACGGGTCAGCGGGACATAAAGCTTGCTGCCGCCGGCGTATTCCAGCACCATGTAATCGCCCTTGGCCTCGCCCTGAGCGATCTCCCGCAGGCCCAGGTAGCGCGCCACGCCGTGTTCTACGTGAACTACGTAGTCGCCCGGCTTCAGGTCGATCAGGTCGGCCGAGAATTTCCCCAGCAGCGTGGTCGGGGACGGCGCCCGGGCTACCAGTTCCGAGCTCTCGAACAGGTCCTCGTAGCCGAACACCGCCAGGCGCGCGTCCCGGAACTGCACGCCGTGGCTGATACGGCCTCGAATCAGATAGATAGAGGCGACCGAGCCGGCCATGTAGGCCCGTTCCGCCAGATACTCCGGCGTCGACTGAGACTGCTCCAGGCCGAGCTGATAGGCCACGCCGTACTCGTTGAAAATATCCGCAACGCGCTCTACTTCACCCGAAGTGGCCGCGAAAAAGGCGACCCGGCTGCCGTTTTCGACCAGCGTGCGAGCTTCGCCGATGGCCATCTGCATGTTGCCGTGGAAATTCATCGCCGGGCGGGTGGAAATATGGAACGTCTCGCCGCTCGCGCCTAAGTCCAATTCCTGGAAGGAAACGGCCGGAAGAGCCTGGACCGCGGCTTCTAACTCCTCGCAGGTCAGGTAGATGGCGTTGGGATCGTAAGCGGCGGAGCGCTCGATCTGGTCCAGCCGCTTCCAGAATCGCTCAGCCGCCCCGCGCACCAGCGCCGGTTCGTCCCAGATCACGATCGGCCGGCTGGACATCTCGAAAACAGATCCCCGCCGCGGCCGGGCCATGGGGACCAGGGTCTCCCAGCCGGCAAACGGCTCGCCCGGAGCGGGCAATTCCCGGTCCGGCACGCCGGACTCGCGCAGCCGCTCGCCCAGTTCAGCCAGCAGCGTCCGCGTGCGCGGGTACTCGCTCAGCGGCAGCAGCGTACATTCCTCGATCTTGAGCAGCGAACGCTGGGATTCCACGTCGAACCGGCGGATGGTTTCCACCTGGTCGCCAAACAGTTCGATGCGGACCGGCTTGGAGTTTTCCGGCGAGAATGCATCGAGAATGCCTCCGCGCACGGAGTACTCCCCGACCATTTCCACAGGCTCGCGGCGCTCGTAGCCGATACTCTCCAGGTGAGCCACCACGTCTTCGAGGAGCACCTCGTCGCCGGTGCGCAGGGTCAGGGCCAATTGCCGATAGAAGTCAGGAGGATCGAGCCGCAGCAGAGCGGAGGCTACCGGCATAACCGTAATCGGCGCGCGCTGCTCGGCCAGCCGCCACAACCCGATCGCCCGCCGCTCCAGGATCTCGGCGTGGGGCGAAAGCCCTTGCAATGGCAGGGCTTCCAGGGCCGGCAACAATTGAGGGCCTTCGCGCTCCTGGCGGGGAATCAACAGCTCGAAGAAGGTTTCCAAGGCCTCGGAAAGCGCCTCCGCCTGTTTGTTGCCGTCCACAACGATGAGCAGGGGGCGCCGGAAATGCTGCCAGAGCAGAACGTGATAGAGCGCCTTAGCGGTAGTCGTCAGGCCGGCAAGCGAAATTCTACAAGGATCGGAAATGCGCTTTAACAGTTCTTGAAAGGCCGGCTCGCGGCCCAGCCCCAGAAACAGGTCGCGGATGGCGGGATGAGTCAAGGTTGGCGGGTAAGCAATTTTTCTACTATTCCAGTAGTTGAATAGCCGGGTTCGAGCGCCAGCGCCAGGACCTGGCCTCCGGCAGCCTCCACTTCCTCGCGTCCGGCGATCCAATGGGCCCAATCGGCGCCCTTGATCAGGACATCGGGCAGCACGGCAGCGATCAGTTCCCGGGGAGTATCCTCTTCGAACAGGGTTACGGCGTCGACAGCCTCCAGGCTGGCAGCGACTTCGGCACGTTCCTCCTCCGGAATCAGCGGCCGGGTAGGGCCTTTCAGCCGGCGGACGCTCGAATCGGAGTTCAGCGCCAGGATCAGCACATCACCCAGAGAGCGGGCCTGTTCCAGCAGACGGATATGGCCGGGATGCAGAAGATCGTAACAGCCGTTGGTGAAAACTACCCGCTTGCCCTCCTGCCTCCATTGCGCGCGCTGCCGGATCAACTCGGGCCGGGTATAGAGCTTGTGCATTGCTTCTCTCAGTGTAACAAGGGACTTAACTGATCCCGGCGCCGGACATGCCCGTCCCACGAGCGTACACTCTGGAGCCGCCGCAGGGCGAAGATACAAGGAATTAGGGATGGCAGGCCAGGTGCAACCTCCATCGGGATGGAGTTCTCCCTGCGTAGTTTCCGGTATGCCGTGCGAAGCCTGCGGCGAAAGCCCGGCTTCGCACTGGCTACGGCTGCGGTCCTCGGCCTGGGCATTGGGGCCAACACCGCAATTTTCAGCGTAGTGTATGCCGTGCTGCTGCGCCCGCTATCCTATCCGGACGCGGACCGGATCGTAGTGCTGCGGACGCGGGATCGGGATCGGTCGCATGAGCAGACTTCGCTCACGACTTACCTGGACTGGAAGGCGCGCAGCCGCTCGTTCGAAAGCCTGGCCGCTTACCGCGGATGGGAGCCCGCGCTCACGGTCGGCAGCGAGTCCGCCTATGTCACCGGGATGTTGGTGACCTCCGAATTTTTTCGTGTACTGGGAGTAGGTCTGCGGGAAGGGCGCTTCTTTTCCGCCGCCGAGGACCGGCCGGGCGGAGCTTCCCGCGTGGTGATCCTCACCGAGGGCCTATGGCGGCGCCGCTTCGGCCGGGAAACCCAACTAGTGGGCAAAACCATTTTGCTGGACCACCAGGCATACACCGTGGTAGGGATTTTGCCGGACCGGTTCCGCCCCACCGGCACGGGCGTTCTCAACGGACCGGAGATCTGGGCGCCGCTGGCTTGGGATCCGGCCCAACCCCAGGCCTGCCGGACGTGTGAGTTCCTCTGGGCCGCCGGCCGCCTGAAGCCGGGCATCAGCCGCAAGCAGGCGGCCGCGGAGCTAAACGGCATTCAGCAACAGCTTGACCGGGAATATCCGCAAGCCTACGACGTGGCCGCGGGGGTAGAGCTGACTCCGCTGGCCGAGGAGTTCACCGGCAAGACGCGCACGACCCTGCTCGCTTTGGTGGGGGCCGTGGGATTGCTGCTGCTGATCGCCTGCGCCAATGTCGCCAACCTGTTTCTGGTCCGCATGACCGGACGGCGAAAAGAGGTGGCCCTGCGCGTGGCGCTGGGCGCCGGCAGGTCGCGCATCGTGGGACATCTTCTGGCGGAGAGCCTGACCATCGGAGTGATCGGCGGGGCGGTAGGGCTGGCGATCGCAGCGTGGGGTACCCAATTGATTGCGGCCTTCGGGACCAGGCAGATTCCGCGCCTGGAACAGGTGGGCATCAACGGACCGGTACTGCTCTTCGCCCTGCTGCTGAGCATTGCGACCGGCATCCTGTTCGGGCTGGCTCCGGCGCTTGATGTTTCGCGCACCGATCTCCACGAAGGGCTGAAAGAAGGCGCGCGGGCTCCGGAGAGCGGCGGCAGGAAGGGCTTGCGCGACGCCCTGGTGATCGCGGAGCTGGCTCTGGCGGTCGTGCTGCTGGCCGGCGCCGGCCTGCTTTCCAAGAGCTTTGTGCGCCTGATGTCGGTGGCGCCCGGATTTGATCCGCGCCATGTATTGACGGTCGCGCTGGACCTGCAGGGTACCCGCTATCAGGCTGGCCGGCAGGTGCCGGACTTCTACCGCCAGGTGCTGGAGCGGGTACGCGCGATACCTGGTGTCGAGGTGGCCGGCGCGGTGCAGATTCTGCCGATGGGGGGATCCTTCGATCCCTACCGGATCTGCGTGGACGGGCAGCCGGACTGTTTCGGCCCGGAATCGCCGGTGGCGGACCGCTTCGTCTCCACGCCCGGCTATCTGCGCGCCATGGGAATTCCCCTGCTGCGCGGCCGGGACGTTAGCGACCAGGACCGCGCCGACAGTCCCCCAGTGGCGTTGATCGGCGACTCCCTGGCGCGCCGCCTCTGGCCGGGAGAGAATCCGCTGGGGCACCGGCTGCGAACCAGCGATTCGCAGCAGTGGCGAACCATTGTCGGCGTGGTGGGCGATGTCCACCTGTACGGCCTGGAGGTGGCGCCGGCGCTGCAGGTGTATGTCCCCCATACCCAGCAGCCGATGACGTTTCTGAACCTGGTGGTGCGCAGCGGCGGCGTAGATATGACGACGCTGGCCAACCAGGTGAAGGCGCAGGTAGAGGCGATCGAGAAAGGCCAGCCGATTTTCCGCGTAGCGACGATGGAACAGGTGATCGCCGTCTCCACCGCGCAGCGGCGCTTCGCGCTGTGGCTGAGCGGGGGATTCGCGCTGGTGGCCCTGGCGCTCTCGGCTGTGGGCGTTTATGGCGTGGTGTCGTACTCCGCGGCCCGGCGCACGCAGGAGATCGGCATCCGCATGGCGGTAGGCGCGCAGCCGCGAGACATTTTGCGCCTGGTTTTGCGCCACGCCGCCTTTCTGGTGGTCGCCGGCGTGGCGGCGGGAACGATCATCGCGCTGGCGCTCAACCGGCTCCTTTCCAGCCTGCTGTTCGGAGTGAGCGCCACTGACCCGGCGGTATTTCTGGGGGTAGCGGCGCTGCTGAGCCTGGTCGCGCTGGTGGCCAGCTACGTTCCCGCACGGCGTGCCTGCCGGCTGGATCCGCTCACCGCACTGCGGTACGAGTGACTCTACCAAACACAGTGAAGCCACGCGCCGCGCGGGAATGAAAGCCGGCGACGTTTTTCATTGTGGTATAACAGTTATACTGAGAGATGCGATTCCACTTCGATGGGCGGAAGAGCAAACGACTAAAAGCAAATCCAAAACGCGGAATTAGCTTTGAGCAGGCAGAGGAGATCTTTTTGCATCCCTACTACCTGGACCGGCGCTCGGATTTGCCGGAGCAATACCGTGCTATCGGCTGGGTGGGAGAGCGCCTGTACACACTTATTTTTGAGGTACGGGAAGACAAAGAAGGAGAGTACTACCACTTCGTGACTTTGTGGAGGGCAACGTCCGAGGAGCAACGGCTTTATGAAGAGCACTCGTAAGCGGCAGAAACCTGTAGCGGCGGAAACCATCGCACGGCTGGCCGACGGCGGGAAAGACGTCTCGCGTTTCTTTACGAACACGGGCCGTATGATGCCTCCAGTTCAACGCGTCAATGTAGATTTTGCATCGCCGATGCTGGAGGAGTTGGACAACGCTGCGAAAGAACTGAACATCAGCCGCCAGGCAGTGATTAAGACCCTGATCCGTCAGGCGCTGGATCACCACTACCTGGCAACGGATCGCCAGCCTGCCGTAAAACGGCGGTAGGCTGGCGAGCGCAGGCAGCGTCAACCGGCGGCGCCGACTGTGGCCGGGGCGGAGCGGAAGACCAGCGTGTCGGTAGCGGGATCCACATCGATGTGGACCGTATGACCGTCGCGGACCTCTCCTTTCAGCAGCAGGCGGCCCAGGGGTGTTTCGATTTGTTTCTGGATGGCCCGTTTCAGC
>CAZMRK010000152.1:0-9045 GCA_964568355.1 uncultured Solibacteraceae bacterium
CTGGTCCGGATCAGACACGTTTGCGCGCAGCGGCTGCCGCAGCCTTTCCTAACTCCTTCGGTGTTGCATGGAAAGCCGCGTTCATGCCGGCGCGAGCCGCTGATGTTTGCATTCCCGCGAGAAGCTGGTCGAATTCCTCGCTGAGCGTCTCGAGTTCGGTTCTGTAAGCACTGGAAAGGGCATTGAATTCGTCAATCGAAATCAAAACCGCCTTCGGTGAATCGTGCTTCGTAATCACAACCTTGCCGCCTTGGATCACGGTTTCAAGAATCCGGCCAAACTCGTTCTTCGCATCGGTTGCAGAAATCGCTACAGATTGCATCCGTTCCGGCTGGCGCTGTCGTAGCGATACCCGGCGATGTGGCCGTGTTCCTGGCATCTGCTTCCATCCTCCAATAGCTATTTTAGCTATTTTGGCTGGAACAGTCGAAATCGGGCATGTTTCACGATCCGTCAGCGGTCCGTCCCCGAATAGGAAAGGTTGAAGCTTTTGTTGATCACCGGAAAATCCGGGAGAATGTTGCCTTCCACGGCCTCCACGAGCGCGGGCCAGTTATTGATGGAAGGATCTTTGATCTTGCAGCGATCGAGGTATCCGTCCGGTCCGGTGCGAACCCAGTGCAGGATTTCGCCCCGCCAGCCTTCCACCGCTCCCAGGCCGAAGCTGTTGGGGATCAACGGAGGCACGGCGACGCGCAGGGTTCCGCCCGGCAATTCCCGGGCGGCAGCCCGCACCAGGGCAACGCTCTCGCGGACCTCGGCGATGCGGACCTGCACACGGCTCCAGACGTCGCCCTGAGAAAACACAGGGACGCGCGGCGCCAATCGCCCGTAGGCCGCATAAGGATGATCGCGGCGCACATCCCGATCGACGCCCGAGGCACGGGCCGCCACACCCACCACACCAAGATCCCGCGCCTTCTCGGGAGTCAGCACGCCGGTATGCTCCAGGCGGTCGCGCGTAGAATCGGAGGATTCGATCAGCTCGATCAGGTCGCGGAACTCCCCGCTGAACGTGTCCAGAGTTTGGTGGAGGCGCGCGAGCTGGCCCATATCCCAGTCGTGCCGGATCCCGCCGAGCCGCACCATTCCGCGGAGCAGGCGGTTGCCGGTCAGGTGCTCGTTCAGGCTGAGCAGGCGTTCCCGCAAGCGTCCCGCATGGGCTTGAGCGATGCCGAATCCCACATCGTTGACGATGGCTCCAATATCTCCGGTGTGATTGTAGAGACGTTCGAGCTCCAGCAGAATGGTCCGCATCCACTGGGCGCGCTCGGGAGCTTCGATGCCGGCTGCCTTTTCGATGGCCTGACAGTAGGCCACCGCGTGCGCGACCGATGAATCGCCGGAGATGCACTCGGCGAGATGGACGCCGCGGCTGATGGGGATCTGCTCGAAGCGCTTCTCGGTGGCCTTATGGGTGTAGAAGAGCCGGATCTGCAAGTAGAGGATCGGTTCTCCGGCAACATCGAAATGGAAATGCCCGGGCTCGATGATGCCGGCATGGACCGGCCCCACCGGGACCTGGAAAACACCCTCTCCTTCGGCCGGACGGAAGATGTGCCGCTCGCCCTCGAAGGGTTCCAGCACGGTTTCCAGCGGAAAATCCTTGCGCAGCGGATGAATCTCCGGCCAGTCGTCGTGAAGGGCGACGCGCCGCGGGTTGGGATGACCTTCGGCCGTGAGCCCGAACCAGTCCTGAATTTCGCGCTCCTGCCAGTTGAGGGAGGGAAGCTCGACTGAAAGGGAAGGAAAGCGCGGATCGTCTTCCGGCACCGGCGCCTGCAGGATCAGGTAGGCCTTTTCTCCGGGCGTTTCCAGAATGTACGAGACATAGAACAGGCGCTCTTCCGGGCGGCGATCTTCGGCAAAGACGCAAATCACGCGGGCGCCGAATTCGCGGCGCGCATGATCAATCATGGGCCGGGGATCGGGGCCGCGAAGCACCACGAAGAACTCGCGGCCCGAGCCTTCGAATTCGTCCAGCACCAGGCCTGGAAAAAGTTCGGAGAACATCAGCGGGTTCCTGCTACACGCGCGGCGTCCTGCACCAGGCGATAGAGCGGCAGCGGCAGCCAGAATGCGAGTGCGGCCAGAATCACCGCCAGGGCGCCGATGGCCACGTGGCGCGAGTCGGCGGGCTGCGCTACCGGCGCCGGGCTTTCCGGCCCCAGCACCATTTTCCCGAAGTGCAGCAGAAAACCGGCAAAGATGCTGACCAGGAAGGCCACCGCCAACGCTCCGGCCGCGGTGTGGCCGGTTTGGAAACCGGCGCTCAAAACCAGAAACTCACTCTGGAAGAGGCTGAACGGCGGCATCCCGGCTACCGCCAGGCCGCCGCCCAAAAAGACCGCGCCCGTGAGGGGCATGTTTTGCAGAAGGCCGCTCTTGATCTTGCGAAACAGATCGGTGTGGTATTGCTGCTGGATGTTGCCCGCGCAAAAGAACAGCATCGGCTTGACCACCGAGTGGAAAGTCATCTGAAGCAGCGCGCCGAGCGCTCCGTACTGCCCGCCGAAGCCCAGGCCGAGGACGATAATGCCCGCCTGATCGATGCTGGAATAGGCCAGCAGGCGCCGGAAACTGCGCTGCGCCAGAATGAACGGAACCGCGATGCCGATGGAGAGCAGCCCGAACAGAATCAGCAGGCCCGATGGAAACTCCGGCCCCAGGCAGCGGCCGGCGAGAATGCCGAATCGGGCAATCGCGTAGATAGCGCAGTTGACGACCGCCGCCGCCAGCATGGCGGCCGCCGGAGCGGGTGCTTCGCTATAGGCATCGGGCTTCCAGGTGTGCATGGGAGCCAGGCCGGCCTTGGTGCCATATCCCAGCAGAGCCAGGATGAATCCCAGGCGAATCGGATTCGGGTCCAGGCGGGATGCCTGATTGACCAGCTCCGACCAGTCGAGCGAGGCTGCCGCCCGGCTGACCGCGTAATAAGTCAGGATAGTGCCGAACAGCGCCAGCGACAGGCCTACGCCGCCGATTACCGCATATTTCCAGGCTGCTTCGAGTGACGTGGGGCGGTTATCGAAGGCGATCAGCATGAGAGAGGCGAGGGTCGTGCCTTCCATGGCCACCCACATCAGGCCCAGGTTGTTGGCCAGCGCCACCAGCAGCATGGTGCAAACGAACAGGGGCGTCAGCAGGTAGAACTCGCGCAGCTTCCGCAGCGGCAGGTTCTCCGAACGCTCCTCGCGCCGGAAGTAGCCGATGGCGTAGATGGCGCAGATCAGCCAGACGAAAGCGGTCAGCAGGATGACCAGGGCGCTCAGGGAGTCGGCATACAGAAACTTCCCCCAACGCGAGACCGGGCCGAAATCCACGGCAATCTCCGCCAACAGGCAGGCCACCGCGAACAGCACGCCGGCCGCTCCCAGGTTGACGAACTCCATGACGGCACGGCGCGGGGCGGTAGCGGCCAACAGGGCCGCGAGCAAAGGAATGACCAGGACGGCAAGGAGGATCATCCGCGCAGCCTCCGCAGTTTGCTCACGTCGGTGGAATCGAAGGTCTCCCGGATGCGGTACGCCAGAATGCCAAGCAGAATCACAGCCGCCAGCACGTCGAGCAAAATGCCTAATTCGACGATCAGCGGCATACCGTAGGTCAGCGAGATGGCTGCCAGGGAGAGCCCGTTTTCCATAGTCAGCAGGGCCAGCACCTGGCTGATGGCCTTGCGCCGGTTGATCATGAGAAAGAAGCTCATGAGGAACAGCGAGACAGCCACCGCCAGCGTGTTGTGACCCAGACTGCCGTTGCCCGGCTCGACGGCCGCGAACGGATGAGCTACAAGGTAGCCGACCAGTGTCAGGCCTCCGGAAATGATCAGGGAAGCGGGGACGTTGAGCAAAGGCTGGATCTCTTTCGGGATGCCGATCCGATCCACCAGGCGCTCCAGCCATCGCGGCAGCAGGATACACTTGAGCGCCAGAGTCAGCGCCGCGGCCAGATAGACGTGCGGCTCCCGGTTGAACCAGGCGATGGTCATGGCGATGGAGGCCAGCAGCGCCGACTGGATGGCATAGAGGCGAATGTTGGTGATTAACATCCGCTGACCCACCATGGCGATTTGCAGTACGAGCAGGAAGGCCGCCATCAGGGTGATCATGCGCTCGCCGAATTGGGGATCGAACAGGAACATAGGTTCAGAAGATGAAGCTGGATACCAGAGCCAAAGCTCCCAGCACAAACGCCATGCTCAGCAACTCCGGAACACGGAAGAATCGCATTTTGGCGTTCGTGGATTCCACCAGTACGACCGCCACCGATAGCGCCAGCAGTTTGAAGGCGTACAGGATGACGGAAAGAATCAGGGCGAGCGGATTCCAGCCGGTGCTCAGGCCAAATGGAAAAAAGATGTTGATCAACAGGGTCATCAGCACCAGTTGCTTGACCCAGGCGCCCCATTCGATCAAAGCCAGGTACGGGCCGGAGTACTCCAGAATCATGGCCTCATGGATCATGGTCAGCTCGAGATGCGTGGCGGGGTTATCCACGGGGATCCGGCCGGTTTCGGCAAGCAGCACCAGGAACAGCGCCGCGAAGGCGAGAATTTGGGACGGTGCGAGAAATCGCCAGCTTTGGCCTGTGGCCGCTCCGGCCAGCTCGCTGAGGTTCGTGGTGCCGGCGGCGATGGCCACGGTAAACATGGCGAGCATCATCGCCGGCTCGGCAATGGCCGAAAGGGTCATCTCGCGGCTGCTGCCCATGCCGCCGAACGGGGTGCCCGAATCGAGCGCGCCCAGAGCCAGGAAGAATCGCCCCAGCGCGAGGAGGTAAATGATCGCCAGGATGCCTCCAATCGTGCTGAGCGGCGCCGCCGTGTACAGGATCGGCACCATCAGGCCGGCCGTGGCAACGGAGCCGAAGAGCACGTACGGCGTGACGGAAAAGATCCAGGAGGCTGTATCCGGTACGACCATCTCTTTGCGCAGAAGCTTGTAGAGGTCCTGATAGGGTTGGAAAACGTGGGGACCCTGGCGCATCTGCAAATTGGCCTTCAGCCGGCGGATCACGCCGGTCACCAGAGGAGCCAGGCTGAGCAGTAGAGCCAGTTGGAGCACGGCGCCGAGCAGGATCATGGGCGAGCTCCAAATAACAGTAGCAGGATCAGCGTCACGAACACGTAGGCCAGGTAGGCGTGAACGCTGCCGGCCTGAATCCGGCGCAGGCGCGAGGCGAGGGTGAAGATCGCTGTCCGCAACGGCGCGTACAGGTGGGTCTCGAAGCGCTCCTCCACCTCGCTTTCGAAGTGAATCGCTTTGGGGAAGTAGGGGGAGACGTCGAAGTCCGCCTGGATCTCGCGGCGCGGCCGGTAGAAGGTGCGGAAGATCATCCGCAGAGGCTTGGAGAAGGCGGTGGCGGTGTATTGATTCGCCGCTGTGAGGCGCGGCATTCCGCAATCCCAGGGGGCGAAGGACGTCTGGCGTGTCGCCGGCCTGCCCCAGATGTATCGCAGCACCAGGGGAGAGCAAGCCAGCGCTGCCAGAAACAGCGCAATGCCGATACCGGAGATGCTGCCGGTCTTGAGCGTTTGTGCGGCGATCACGAAGCCGCCCTCGGGTGTCAGGTTCCCGGCGATGCGGGCGCCCAGCAACTGAGCGGTGATGGGATCGAACATGGGCAGAAACCATCCGGAACCGAGACCCAGCAGGACGCAGGCGGCCGCCAACAGACCCATTCCCGCCAGCATGGGGAGGCCGACTTCACGGGCGCTTTCGGCGCCGGATCCGCGGGGGCGGGCCAGGAAGGAGATGCCGAAAGCCTTCACAAAACAGGCCGCCGCCAGTGCCGCGGTGAGCGCGAGAAGGGAGCCGGCAATCGGAAAGATGACGCGCGTCAGTCCGCCGGTCGAGCCGAACCCGCCCAGCAGCGCCTGGTACGTCAACCATTCGCCGATAAAGCCGTTCAGCGGGGGAAAGCCGCAGATCGCCAACGCGCCAATCAGGAAGAACAGCGCGGTCCGCGGCATTCGCCGGATCAGCCCGCCCATCTGGTCCATCTCGCGCGTGCCCGTTGCGGAAAGAACCGCTCCCGCACCCAGGAACAGCAGCGACTTGAAGATCGCGTGATTGAGCGTGTGGAACAAGCCGGCGATCAGGGCCAGGGCGGCCAGAGTTCCATGTCCCAGCGAGTGGAACAGCAGGGCGGCGCCGATCGCGATCAGGATAATGCCGATATTCTCAATGCTGGAGTAGGCCAGGAGGCGTTTGAGGTCATGCTCGACCAGCGCCGAGAGGATGCCAAACAGCGCGGAGATCACGCCCACGGTGAGCACCAGAGACCCCCACCAGACTGGAGGGGCGCCCAGGAAATCGAACAACACGCGAACCAGGCCATAGATGCCCGCCTTCAGCAGAATGCCGGAGAGTAGCGCTGAGGCGTTGCTCGGCGCCACGGGATGGGCGGCGGGCAGCCAGATGTGCAGAGGAACGATCCCAGCTTTTACCCCGAAGCCGATCAAGAAAAGGAGGAAAGCTGCGTTATGGCGGGCCGGAGAGAGTTGGCCCCCCAGCAGGTGGAGCGATAGGAAATCGAAACTGCCGGAGGTTTGAAACAGCAGCAGAAACCCCAGCAGCACACAGCCCGTGCCGGCGTGGGAGAGGATGAAGAAGAGCAGACCGGCGTCGCGTGTCGGTTCGTGGCGGTGGCCGTAGCTGATCAGGCACCAGCCGGCCAGCGCCATGATCTCCCAGGCGACCAGGAAGAAAAACAGGTCGCCGGCGGTAAAGACAACCGACAGGCTCAACAGCGCCAGGTGGTAGAAAGATGCCTGCACGCCGGTGTTGCGGTGCACATATCCGATCGAATAGAGGGAGATGGTGAGACCGACAATCGAAAGGGTCAGGTTAAAGAATGCCGAGAGCGGGTCCAGACGCAGCGTAAAGCTGAGGTAGGGGATTGCGGACGGGAGTACCCAGGCAGGGAAGTCTCCTCCCCACAGGCTTGTGACAGCGGCCACCCCTTGCAACAAGGCGGCGAGAACGGCAAGGGGGAAGCAGATGCGCCCGGCCCATGCATCCCGGCGGTACAGGGCCAGACCTGCGAGCGCTCCCAAGCCGTATAGCGCCAGAGCGCTCGAAAATAAGTCAGAGGGGGACAGGTTCGGTTAGACCACGTCCACGCCCATGCTGCGGGCGGTGCCCTTCACCGACTGGACCGCAGCTTCGAGCGTGAAACAGTTCAGATCCGGCATCTTGATTTTGGCGATCTCGGCAACCTGAGCCTCGGTGATCTTGCCAACTTTGGTCTTGTTCGGCTCAGCCGACCCTTTGGCAAGGTTGACGGCGCGCTTGATCAATACCGGCACGGGAGGAGTCTTGGTGATGAAGGTAAAAGAACGGTCCGAATAGATCGTGATTACCACCGGGATGATGAGACCTTCCTGATCCTTCGCAGAAGTCTTGGCATTAAACGCCTTGCAGAAATCCATGATGTTGACGCCCTGGGGACCGAGCGCCGTACCTACCGGAGGAGCCGGCGTAGCCTTTCCGGCCGGAATCTGCAATTTCACCTGAGCTGTAACTTTCTTCGCCATAAAATACCTTCCGGGAGCGCATCCGCGACGATTCGAACCGGCGATTCACACCGGCTCGGTGTCGCGTGCTCCCTTGTTAAACCTTTTCTACCTGGAGGAATTCCAGTTCGACGGGCGTCGCCCGGCCGAAAATCGTGACCATGACGCGCAAGGTGCCGCGATCGGTGTTGACCTCGTCGACCTTGCCCGAAAAATTCGCAAAAGGACCGTCGATGATGCGAACCGCGTCGTTTTTCTCGAAGGTCATCTTGGGACGCGGGCGCTCGGCTGAGGACGCCTGGCGGTAGAGGATTTGGTTCACCTCGTCGGCGCTGAGCGGCACGGGCTGTGTTCCGCCACCCACAAAACCGGTGACGCGCGGGGTGGACTTCACCGCGTGCCACAGCTCGTCATTCATCTCCATCTCGACCAGCACGTAGCCGGGGTAAACCAGGCGCTTACTGGTGACCTTCTTCCCGCCGCGAAGCTCCACCACCTCTTCGGTGGGGATCAGAATCTGCCCGATCTTGTCGTCAAACCCGAAGGCCTGAGCACGGCTGCGGAGCGACTCGGCGACCTTTTGCTCGAATCCGGAATAGGTATGGATAATAAACCACTTACGAGGTGAGGATTCGTCATAACCGGGAACCTCGGCGCCTTCCTCTCCGGCCATTTCGGCAGGCTCAGAGGCGGCTGTCTCCTCGGCGGGTTCCGCTTCCTCGCGCGGCTCGGCCTCGTGGGCCAACTCGTCGTGGTGCTCGTCGGAATTCAGTCTGTCTTCGGCTTCCATACTCCGCCTGTTTTGCCTACGTCTTACTCAGGACGTTAAAAATCCGGACGACGCTGTCCTGCAACACGGCATCCACGACCGCGAAGAAAGCGGCAAACCCGAAAACCGTGAGGATGACGACCAGCGTGGTTCCTTCCACCTGGCGCCGGTTCGGCCAAGTCACCCGCCGCATCTCCAGTTTGAGCTCGTTGTAGTAGTCTTTAATGGCCGTCGGCCAAGACTTCATATTTTCAATGGCTTCCATACTGCCTCTTATTCCGGCATCCGAAAGGCGGGCGGAAGATAGGGTGGCAGGGGCGGAGGGATTCGAACCCCCACTCGCGGTTTTGGAGACCGCTGGTCTGCCGTTAAACCTACGCCCCTAGACCATCAACAGACAAGCTCCAGCTTGTCCTATTCATTCTACTTGATTTCGCGAGGCGATTGGTGCTTCCGGCAATGCGGGCAGAACTTTTTGAGTTCCAGCCGTTCCGTAGTCGTTTTCTTGTTCTTGGTACCGGAATAGTTCCGGTTTTTGCACTCGGTGCACTGAAACGTGATGATTTCGCGCGCCATATTGGTTCCTTTACTCGATAATCTCGCTGACCGTGCCGGCACCGACGGTGCGGCCGCCTTCGCGAATGGCGAAGCGCAACCCTTTGTCCATGGCCACCGGGGTGATCAACTCCACCGTCAGCTCCACGTTGTCGCCCGGCATCACCATCTCCGTGCCTTCCGGCAACTGCGCCACGCCCGTCAC
>CAZMRK010000153.1:0-9951 GCA_964568355.1 uncultured Solibacteraceae bacterium
GGCCAGCTTTCAGGGGAAAAGCCTCACCCCTCTCTGGACCCACAAAGCGGCGGATGAAGAGATCTACGGGGAGAGCCTCTACGCGCATCAGCACTTCCAGACCAGCAGCCTGCGCAGTCTTCGCGTGGGGACCTACAAATACATCCAGGCGCCCAAACCGGAGCTATACGACCTGGCGAAAGACCCCGGTGAGACTCGCAATCTGGTCGCTACCAAGCCGGATCTCGCACGCACCTGCCACAAGCGCCTGAATGTGCTGCGGGCGCGCTATGCCACCCGAAAGCTTGCGCCCGCTCCGGTCTCTCCCAAAGTGACGGAGAGCCTGCGTTCGCTGGGGTATCTGGCGGGGCCTTCCGCCGCCGTCGTTTCCGAAGACAAGGGACCGGACCCCAAGGACCGCATCGCCGATTACGCGGATTATCGGCGCGCGATCACCCTGGAATCCCTCGGCCAGCTCTCGAAATCGAATGAGTTGCTCGAAGGCGTGCTCGCGCGCCAGCCCGATCAGGCGGAGGTCCGCAGCCTGCTGGCTCTCAACCAGCAAAGGCTCGGCAACCACGCGGGCGCGGTGAAGAACTTTCGCCAGGTGCTGGAGAAGAATCCGATGAACGCCTCCGCCCACTTCAGCCTGGCGATAAGCTGCGCCAAGCTCAATCAACTCGATGAGGCGGTGCAGGAATTGCAAGTGGCCCTGCATCTCACTTCCCAGGCAGGACGCGCCCAGGATCTGGTTGCCATTCCCGCCGAAGAGGCCCTGGGAGGCCTGTGGATTCGCAAGAACGAATGGGAAAAGGCTCGGGCCCAGTTCACGCACCTGCTCACGATTGCGCCGGAAAACTACGAAGCGCATTACAACCTGGCTTGGCTGGCCGGACGTGCCGGCCGCCTGGACGAAGCCATCGGACACCTGCGGAAAGCCATTCAGGCTGATCCGAAGAACGCCGCCGCGCATAACGCGCTGGGCAGCATCTACCTGCAACAAAAAAATTGGGGGCTGGCCGGAGCGGAATTTCGCACCGCCGTCCGGCTCGATCCGAAGCTCGGTTTCGCGCACTACAATCTGGGGCTCGTGCTGGGTCAGCAGGGAGACCGGCAAGGCGCCGCGCAGGCGTTTCGCGAAGCTCTGAAGGCCGACCCGCAACTTGAGCCGGCAAGGGCTGCTCTCAGTCGCATGGGATTATGAACAGACGTGACTTTCTAAAAGCCACTGCACAGCGGTGCCTCATGGCCGGCGCGGCGTTTTCGCCCGTCGGCGAACGCTTTCTTTCGGCGCAGGAGCAGCAGGCCCGCAAGGGCCTTCCGCCGCTCAAAATCACCAAGGTACGCACCATTCAGACCCGTCCCAACGCCGGCTGGTCCATCGTGAAGATCGAAACCAGCGAGCCCGGCCTCTACGGCATCGGCTCGGCTTCCGACATGTTCCGGCCCGGAACGATTCCTCCGGCGGTAGAAGTGCTTGCAACCGGCCTGGTGGGCCGCGACCCCGACGAGATCGAGGATATCTGGCAGGCCAGCTACATGAGCTCGTTGTGGCGCAACAACGCCACCATGAACGCCGCGCTGAGCGGTGTGGATATGGCCCTTTGGGACATCAAGGGCAAGCGCGCCAACATGCCCGTCTACGAGTTGCTCGGAGGCCGTTCCCGCGTGGCCGTACCGGTATACGAGCACGCCCGCGAAGAAAAGACCTTCGAAGGCGTCGAAGAAGCAGTGCGGCGCGCCATGGAAGGCGGCTTCACGCACATCCGGGTACAACTGGGCGGATATGGTGGAGGCGGCTTCATCGATCCGGGAAAAGGCGAGCGGCCAACCGGAGGACCGCAGGGCCGCGTATTCGATGAAGAGCTCTACATCGAGACCATTCCCAAACTGTTCGAGTATCTGCGCAACAAGATCGGCTTCGGTCCGAAGCTGCTGCACGATGCGCAGGAGCACTTTACTCCGCTCAAGGCCATTCAGCTTGCCAAACTGCTGGAGCCGTCCCGATTGTTCTTCCTCGAAGACGTGCTCAACCTGGAGCAGCTCTCCTGGTACCGGATGCTCCGCCAGAACACCACGACGCCACAGGCGGCGCACGAAAAGCTGACCAGCCCGTCGGAATACATGCCGCTCATCTCCGAACACCTGGTCGATTTCATTCGTTTCCGCGTGTCGAAAGTCGGAGGGATTACGCCGGCCCGGAAAATTGCCGCCATGGCGGAGTTATACGGAGTGCGTACGGCGTTTCAGGAAGGCGCCGATAACGACCCGGTCAACTTCACGGCCGCCCTGCATATCGATCGCTCCATCGTGAACTTCGGCATTCAGGAAGAAAATCATTTCAGCGAAGCCGAAAGAGAGATTTTTTCCGGCACGCCAATCGTGCAGCGTGGCTATGTCTACTCCAACGAGAAGCCCGGCCTGGGCATCGACATCAACGAAACGCTCGCCGCGAAACTGCTCCAGATGACGCCGTCGCGTCCCGCGAACTATCGCTACGTCCAGCCCGATCGCAAAATCGACGGGACCTTCGTGCGCCCGTAGGCCCGGAGCAACTACTCGTACCGCAGAGCCACCATCGGATCGATCCGCGAAGCGCGGCGCGCGGGCAAATAGCCGGCAAGCGCGGCGACGCCCGCCATCATGGCAACCGCAACTGCGAGAATCACCGGATCGGCCGGCGCCACTCCAAAGAGCAGGGATTTGGCGTAGCGCGAGAGCCAGACGGTGAGGGGCACTCCCGCAGCGATGCCGGCCAGGATCAGCCACAAGATTTCACGTACCACCAGCCAGCGGATCTCCGCCTGGGGAGCGCCCAAAGCCATGCGAATCCCGATCTCGGCTGTCCGGCGAGCCACGGCAAACGCCATCAGGCCGTACAGCCCCAGGCAGGCGAGCAGCAGCGCCAATCCGCCGAAGAAGCCGGAAATCATGGCGAGCAGGCGCTCGCGCAGGAACGAGTCTTCGGTTTGCGCGCGTAAGGTCTTCACCCGGAAAATCGGCACATTGCGGTCCACCGCGGCTACGGCATCCCGCAGTTCATCGACGCGGCCGGCTCCGGACCGGTATCGAAGCTCGAACGAGACCGAGCCCACTCCCACCCACCGGCTTGGGTCCACGCCTCCTGCACTCTGAAACAGCGGCCGGTACAGGACCGCCCTGGGCCGCTCGCGGACGCCGCTGTAAAGTGAGTCTTTCACCACTCCGACGATCTCCGCGCCATCCAGCCGGTGGCCGATCGGATTCCGGCCCGGCAACGCCTGGCGCGCCAGCGATTCATTGATGATCACCACCCTGGCAGCCGATTCGCTATCGCGTAAATCGAAATCGCGGCCCATCAGGATGGGGGTGCCGAGGGTCTGGAAATATCCGGGGCTCATGGCATTCCAGGCTACCCGGATGCCCTCCGCATCGGGCAGCTTGCGCCCGTCCACGTAGACGATCTGGTCGGCCAGATAATATTCCTCGTCCACCGGGCGCACAATGGAGACGCTGGCCGATTCCACGCCCGCGAGCGCGGCGGCTTTGTTCAGGATCGCGCGATAGAGCGCGGCCGCCTGCTCCTTCGAATAGCCTGCAAGCTTGGCATCGGCGGAGAACAGCAGAATGTTGTCCCGCTGATACCCTACATCGACGTGCCGCAGATTTTCGAGAGTGCGGGTAAACAGCCCGGCGCCGGAGATCAGCACCAGCGACAGCGTTACCTGGACGGCCACCAGCACACGATCCAGCGTGCGCGAGCTCCCGGTGATCCCGCGCGTACCCTCCTTCAGCGCAGAGCCAGGATCCACGCGCGTCGCGCGCAGGGAGGGCACCAGGCCGAACAGCGCTCCGCTGGCGAGCGATACGGCCGCCGCGAAGCCGAAGACCAGCCAATCGGGCCGCACATCGAGCGGCACCGGTGTGTCGCCGGTCGAGATCATACGCACCAGCGCGGCGCTGCCCCACCAGGCAATCGCCAGCGCCAGAACGCCGCCGGCGCCGGCGAGTAGAAGATTTTCGGTGAGCAATTGCCGGACTACGCGCGCCCGCCCCGAGCCCAATGCCATCCGCAGCGCGATCTCCCGCCGGCGCTGAGAGGCGCGGGCCAGCACCAGGTTGGCGACATTGGCGCAGGAGATCAACAGCACCATCGCCGCGACTCCCATCAGCAATTTCAGTGGAAGCGCATAGGTCTCGCGCATGGCGCTGAACATACCGTTGGCCGCCGGGCGCAGCAGAAGGTGGCTCTGGCGAACCAGGCGCTCTCCGGACAAGGTGCCGCGGAATTCGGAAGCCGCGACTTGTTCGGCCAACAAGCGGCGATGGATCACGTCGAGCTCCGCCTCCGCCTGCCGTATCGAAACACCGGGGCGAAGGCGGCCGGCGATCATCAGCCAGCTATTGAAAGGAGCCTGCCAGCGATCCGGATCGCGTGTAAGGCGATCGAGCGCGTGTAGCGGCACCCAGAGGTCGCGCGTGGTTTTGCTGAGGTAAATGGAGAATTTCGGCGGGGCAATCCCGATGACCGTGAACGGAACCTGGTCGATCAGGATCGTCTGGCCGACCATCGCCGGATCAGCGGCGAAGCGGCTCCGCCAGTAGGCATCGCTCAGAACCGCGACATCGGCGCCCTCGCGATCATCTTCCGGCACGAAGAGGCGGCCCCGCTGCGGAGCAACACCCATCACGGAGAAGAAATTGCCTGTATAGGCATCGCACTGCGCCAGTCCGGCGGTTCCGCGCCAGCCGACATTCACCCGGTTCAATCCGGTCCCGCCGAATACGCCCGTGAGGGTCCTGGCCTGCTTGCGAAACCGCTCCAGATGCGGGTAGCCGAAATAACTGTTCCAGTCCCCCGGACGGTTGGGAGGAAAGGTATAGGTGAGTTGCACCACCTGCTGCGGATTGGGAATGGGTAGAAGGCGCAGGAGCATTGCATTGAGCAGGCTGAAAATCGCCGTGTTCGCACCAATTCCCAGCGCCAGTGAGAGCAGTGCGACGGCCGTAAATGCCGGCGTTTTGCGGAGCATCCGGGCGGCGTACCGCAGGTCTTGCCAAAGATGTTCGAGAGAGCTCCATCTCCCCATCTCGCGCAACTCCTCTTTCACGTAGGTGATGTTGCCCAGCGCGCGCCGCGCCGCATGGAGCGCCTCGTCCCGCGTCAGACCCGCATTCTGCTGTTCTTCGGCTTCAAGCTCCAGATGCGCGCGCAATTCGCGGTCGAGATCGTCCTCGCGCACCTCAACCCTCCTCGGCAGGCCACATGATCCGCGCGATCGCGCCGGTCAGTTTCTTCCACTTGGATTCTTCCGCCACAAGCTGTTTCTTGCCGGCCGGCGTAAGCCGGTAATACTTGAACTCCCGCTTCAGATCCTTCCCGGCGGATTCCCACTTGGCCGCAATCCAGCGTTTGCGCTCCAGGCGGTGGAGCGCCGGATACAGGGACCCGTGCTCCACTTGCAGCAAGTCATCGGTGGTGCGCTGGATGTGCTTCGCAATCTGATGGCCGTGCGCGGGTCCGAACAACAGAGTGCGCAGGATCAACATGTCCAGCGTGCCTTGCAGCAACTGGATCCGGTCGGACGATTCGTCAGGCATGCGTCAGAGATATTCTACCCGAAATCGAAGTAGCTGGGTAGACGCCCTACCAAACCCAAAAGCAACCGCAGATGGACGCAGATGGCCGCCGATAAAAAAACAACAAAAATCGAGACTTTCTACCAAGGCTCATCGAGGCGCACGCTAAGAATAAAGATTTTGTTTTATCTGCGTGCATCTGCGTCCATCTGCGGTTGCTTTTCCTCGCTCCGGTCGCGCGCGGCATAGCTGTGATTGCGCCGGTAAATCAAAAAGCAAAAGCCGGCCAGAATCACAAACGGCGGCGCTCCCAGAATCAGGATGCCCAGGTTGAGAAGCTTGGCCCGGGCTGCGCTTTGCGCTTCGGCGGTGCGGAAACACATCACGCACTGCGCCCAGCCGTTGACCGCGGCCAGGCTGAGGAGGGGAATCAGACGTTTCATTGCAGTCTCATCTGTTCCAGCCGCATGGAATCGGGCAGGAACAGCACCAGCATCAGGATGATACACATGATCAGGATCGGGAACAGGGACAGAAACAGGCTGAAACGTTCGAACTTCAGATGCATGAAGTAGGCGATGATCAGCACGGCTTTGATCACCGAGAGGCCTACCAGGGCCGTCAACATGATCAGTACCGGGACCTGCTCATAGGTGAGGAAGATTTCGACGCCGGTCAGGGCTAGCAGCGCGACCCAGACGTTGATAAAGGTCCTGGTAGTGACAGCGGACGGTGCAACTGCTTCTTCTGCTGGATGACTCATTCGCGTTCTCCCTCAAATCTTGGCCGACATCAGGTAGACCAGCGGGAAAATGAACATCCACACCAGGTCCACAAAGTGCCAGTACAGGCCGCTGACCTCCACATCAATGGCCTGAAATTTTCCCCGGCCCACACCCCCGGCAATGATCGCCAGGTAAATCGCCCCACAGACCACGTGCGTCATATGCAGCCCCGTCAGGGAGAAAAACGTGCCGCCGAACAACGGTACATCCCACGGATTTCCGAACAACGTCACGTGCTCGTGCTGGATCAGGTTCATCCACTCGGTCAGGTGCAGCACCACAAATGTAAGCCCGCAGGCGATCGTGGCCAGCAGCCAGCCCACCGTGGCTCTGCGGTTGCCGTGATTCATCGCGTGCACCGCCAGGACCATGGTCAGGCTGCTCGAAAGCAGGACAAAGGTCATGATGCTCGAAAAGATGATGCTAGGCGAGAAGTGGAACGGCGTAGGCCAGTTCGGCGTGCTGACCCGCAGATACGTATAGGCCATCAGCAGCGCGGAAAACGTCAGCGCGTCCGAAACCACGAACAGCCACATCCCGAACTTTTTCGAGTTGACCGCATATGGAGAACGCCCGCCCTCCCAAATCGAGGGTGCGGGAGCCGCGTTCACCTGGGACGACATAAGCGATTACCCCCAAAGAAGAAATAGAGCCATCAGAAAAATCCACAGCGCATCCAGAAAGTGCCAGTAGAGTACGCTGACCTCCACCGCCGTGCGCTTTCCGGGACCGAGCCGCAGCCGCAGCGCCTGCACGCTGACCCAAGCCAGCGCAGCGACGCCTCCCAGCAGGTGAATGCCGTGAGTAGCGGTGAACAGATAGAAAAACGAGCTGCCCGGATTGCTGGCCAGATAGATGCCTGCCGCCTTTAATTGTTGCCAGGCATACGCCTGCCCGGTGAGGAACAGCACGCCCAGAACAGTGCCCGCGGTCCAGTATTGGTTAAAAGCCGACCGGAAGCCCGCCCGCAGCCGCCTCCGCGCGATCTCCAGCGCCGCGCTCGAAGCCAGCAGGGCGGCAGTATTGGCAAAGAGTATGCGCGGCACCGGGACCGTGACCCAGTCGTTCGACATCCCGCGGCGCACTACATATGCGCTGGTCAGGGCGGCGAACATCATGGTGACGGCCGCCAGCAGAACGATCATGCCGGTAATCGAAGCCCGGCGCGAAGCACCCCGGCCTCCCGGAGCGCCGCCGCCAAAATCTCCCGTATCCGGCGGAAGCGGCGGCCCCTTGACAACATCTTTGGTGAGTGACCCAGGCATGATCCTATTATCCCAGCGGCGCCGTTACTGCGCCGTCTTTACCGGGTCGGTCTGCATTACGTAATCCTGCGGAGCCCCGGGGACACCGTACTCATAAGCGCCCCGATAGACTACCGGCTCATGCCCGCCGAAATTATCGAACGGCGGCGGGGATGGAATCGTCCACTCGAGCGTGGTTGCCTCCCACGGATTGACCGTCGCCTTAGCGCCCTTCTTCAAGCTCCAGAACAGGTTGATCAGAAACAGAATCTGCGCCGCCGCCGTGAAGTAGGCAGCATGCGTCATGAAGGTGTGCACCGGCATCAGCGAGTTCATGAACTCGAAATTGCTGAAATCCGAATAGCGCCGGGGATTGCCGCCGATGCCCAGGAAATGCATCGGCGTGAAGATCGCATAGACTCCCAGGAACGTCAGGTAAAAGTGGATCTTTCCGATCTTCTCGTTCATCATCCGCCCGAACATCTTCGGAAACCAGTAGTAGGTTCCGGCGAACATACCGAAAATCGCGGCCACGCCCATGATCATGTGAAAATGGCCGACCACGAAGTAGGTGTCGTGGAAGTACAGATCGAGCGCGGGCTGTCCCAGAAAGATTCCGCTCAGCCCGCCGGTCACAAACAGCGAGACAAACCCCAGCGCGAACATCATCGCCGTGGTGAAGCGGATCTTGCCGCCCCACAACGTTCCGATCCAGTTAAACGTCTTGATCGCCGAGGGCACCCCGATCGTCATGGTGAGCACCGAAAAGGCGAAGGCCGAATACGGGCTCATCCCGCTCATGAACATGTGGTGGCCCCAAACCAGAAAGCCCAAAAAGCCGATAGACAGAATCGCGTACACCATGGCGCGATAACCAAAAATCGGCTTGCGCGAAAAGGTCGAGAGCAACTGGGAAGTGACGCCCATCCCGGGCAGAATCGCGATGTACACCTCCGGGTGCCCGAAGAACCAGAACAGGTGCTGCCACAGCAGAGGCGATCCGCCCTTGTGGTGAATGATCTGATCGCTGACCACCAGTCCCGCCGGGATGAAAAAGCTGGTGCCGCCGGTCCGGTCCAGCAGCAGCAGGATTCCCGCTGCCAGCAGCACGGCGAAGCCGAACAGCCCCAGGATGGCGGTGACAAACCAGGTCCACACCGTTAGCGGCATCCGCATCAGCGACATTCCTTTGGCGCGCAGGTCCAGCGTGGTGGCGATAAAATTGATCGCGCCCATCAGCGAGGCTCCGCAGAAAATCGCGATGCTGATGATCCACAGGTTCTGCCCCATCCCTTCCCCAGGCCCCGAGATGGCACCGACACCGCTCAACGGAGGATAAGCGGTCCAGCCTGCCAGCGGAGCGCCTCCGGCCACGAAGAAAGCCGCGACCATTACCACCAGCGCCAGCAGCGTCGTCCAGAAGGAGAGCATGTTCAGTGTCGGGAAGGCCATATCCTCGGCGCCGATCTGGATCGGCAGAAAATAGTTCCCGAAACCGGACTGTGGAGCCGTGGTCAACACAAAAAAGACCATGATCGTCCCATGCATGGTCATTAGCGAGAGGTACAACTCCGGTGTCATGATGCCCCCGGCAGCCGCCGTGGGCCATAGTTTTTCGAACCAAGCCACTTTGGCATCCGGATGCACCATGTGGAAGCGCATGAGCAGCGAGAGCATCATGCCCAGAAGGACCGAGAACAAGGCCAGAAAATAATACTGAATTCCGATTACCTTGTGGTCTTTGCTGAAAATGTATTTCCGGATAAAACCGGTGGGCGCTTGATGTGCGCTATGTACGGCCGGCGAGGACATTGCATTTCCCCATCATCGACGGGCTGAAAGCCCGCCTTCGTGCTGAAAATCAGGGCCCCGATCAAAAGCTATTTCGCGGCTGCCTGTTCTTCTTTCCACTTCTCGAAATCCGCTTCAGACATCACCTGCAGAGTACTACGCATTTGGAAGTGCCCTAAGCCGCAGAGTTCGGAACAGGGGATTTCATATACGCCGATCTTGTCGGCGGTGAAGTGGAATGGGATCTCCATCCCTGGTACCAGATCCTGCTTGAGACGCAGTTCCCGGACGAAGAAATTGTGGATCACGTCGCGCGTATGCAGGATCAGCTTTACCGGCTTGCCGGCCGGCACCTTCAGCGACGCGCTCACCAGATCGTCTTTGGCCGCGGGATCTTTGTCGTCCAGTCCGAACGGGTTCCCGCCGGCATCGTTAATCAGCTTCAGGACCGAGCGGCCGAAACGGCCGTCTTTTCCGGGATAACGGAACGACCAGGCAAACTGCTTCCCCAGTACTTCAATCGGAATCGCGTCGGGCGGGCTCTCGGTCCAATGCACCGAAGCCCAAATGCGCGTTCCCATCAGTACCAGCCC
>CAZMRK010000154.1:0-11099 GCA_964568355.1 uncultured Solibacteraceae bacterium
GGCGCCGCAATCGCCCCTCCGGTGATCGCTCACCTGGCCAATCACTTCAGTTGGCGCGTGGTTTTTCTTTGCACCGGTAGTCTGGGGCTGATCTGGGTGATTCCGTGGCTGCTGTTTTACCGCAAACCGCCGGAGTTCGACGAACCGGCCGCTCCTGTTGTCGCGACCGAGAACCCGTGGCGCAGTGTCCTGAAACGGCGGGAGACCTGGGTGCTCACGCTGGGGCGCCTGATCACCGACCCGGTGTGGTACTTCTATCTCTTCTGGTTTCCCAAATACCTCACCGATTCGCGGCACCTCACCTTAATGGAATTGGGGCGCATCGCCTGGATGGTTTACCTGGCGGCGGATATCGGCTGCCTGGTGGGAGGCTATCTTTCCGGCAGATTCATCCGGCAGGGACATTCGCCAGTGGCCAGCCGGATTCGCGTGATGGCAATCGCGGCGATTCTGCTGCCGCTGAGCCCGTTCGTTCCGCATGTGCCGACGGCGCTGCTGGCCGTGCTGCTGGCATCGACGGCCGCTTTCGCGCATCTGTCCTGGCAGATATCGCTTAGTGCGATGGTCGTGGACCTGTTCCCCAAGCACCTGGTGGGAACGGTATTCGGCATCGTCGCGGCGGGGAGCGGCCTGGGCGGGATGATCTCGACCAATCTGGTGGGCCACCTGGTAACCAGCTATTCCTATACACCGGTCTTCCTCGCCATGGGATTTCTGCATCCGCTGGCATTCCTGTTGATTCGAACGTTGGGGAAAGAGGAGCCACGTTGACGGCGGCTGAATTTGTGAAAAATGCGAGGGCAGGATTCTTACCGTTCCCCGGCGCGGCCCGGTGACGATTTCCGGTACGGCGCGCCCATGTTACAATCCACGGGATGTTGGGAGTTGCTGCCGGGGTTACTGCATCCGCCGCATCCGCGTTCCTGGCGTATGCTGTGCGCGGCCGCTCGTCTACTGTTTTCGGCCCTTCGGTCTATCGCGGGAATCCGGCCCGGCGCGCGGTTGCGCTGACCTTTGACGACGGTCCCAGCGAAGGAACGCTGCCCTTGCTCGAACTGCTGGCGCGCGAAGATGTTCCGGCCACGTTCTTCCAGTGCGGCCGGAACGTGGAGCGCCTGCCTGCCACGGCCCGGGAGGTGGGCTCCGCCGGCCATGAAATCGGTAATCATAGCCACACTCATCCCCTGTTCTGTTTTCGTTCGCCTGGTTTCATGGAAACCGAATTGACGCGCGCCCAGGAGGCGATCACGCATGCCACCGGTGTCACACCCACGCTCTGGCGCGCCCCTTTCGGCGTCCGCTGGTGGGGCATGGGCCGCGCTCAGCGCCGTCTCGGCCTGCTCGGCGTGATGTGGACTGTAATCGGCTATGATTGGAGACTGGAGGCGGAGTCCATTGTCGCGCGTGTGCTCCGGGGCGTTGGCAACGGAGCGATCATTTGCCTCCACGACGGCCGTGAGCTGCGTATCCGTCCCGACATCCGGGAAACCATCGAAGCGGTGCGCCGTCTGATCCCGCTCCTGCAAGGCCAAGGGTACAGTTTTGAAACGGTAAGCCAGCTATTATGTCCGACGACTTAATCCAGAGAGTCTGTAAGGTGATCGCCTCGGTGAAGCGCTTGCCCGCCGAGCAGGTTACCGTCGATAGTGCTTTTCAGGACCTGGGGATCGATTCCATGGACGCGGTCGAGATCCTGTTCGCCCTGGAGAACGAATTCGACGTCTCCATTCCCGACGAGGAAGCCAAAACCGTACGCAGCGTGCGGGACATGGCGGAAGGCATCGAGAAGCTGATTGCCGCGAAGGCAGCCGATGCCCCGGCGGGCCAGTAGGCAGCATGCGTCGTGTCGCCATCACTGGCATCGGCGTGATCTGTTCCCTGGGTCGAACCGCGTGTGAATTCTGGGACTCGCTCAGCGCCGGCCGCTCCGGCATCGGCCCTCTGGAATCGGTTTCGACTACCGATCTGCGATTTCAGAACGGCGCCGAAGTACAGGGCTACTGCCACCAGCCATATTTCGAAGATCGCCAGGCCGACTTTATCGACCGTTTCGCCCAGTTTGCCGTGATCGCCGCCCGCGAAGCTGTTCAGGACGCCGGCGTCGAGTGGACCCCCGGCCTGCGCGAAAGCGCCGCCATCATTACGGGTGCTTGCGTTGGGGGCCAATCCACGGAGGATATCGGTTTTCAGGAAGTCTATAAGCTTGGCCACAATCGCGTGCATCCCCTCACGATTCCCAAAACGATGGCCAATGCCGGCGCCAGCCACATCTCCATGGAATTCGGAATTACCGGCCCCGCTTTCACCATCTCGACCGCCTGTTCCTCGGCCGGCCATGCCATTGGACAGGCGTATTGGATGGTGCGCTCCGGCATCTCCGATCTCGCGATCACCGGCGGCAGCGAAGCTCCCTTCAGCTTTGGAATTCTGAAGGCGTGGGAGGCTATGCGCGTGGTGTCGCCCGATACGTGCCGGCCATTTTCCCGCGACCGGCGCGGCATGATCCTGGGAGAAGGCGCAGCCATGCTCATTCTGGAACCGCTCGAGGCCGCGCGCGCCCGCGGAGCCCGCATTCACGGGGAAGTTGTAGGCTTCGGGATGTCATCCGACGCCGCGCACATCACCCAGCCGTCGGCCGAAGGTGCCGCCAAGGCCATGCGCGCCGCCCTGCGCGATGCAGGGCTTGAGCCGCAACAAATCGGTTACATCAATGCGCACGGCACCGGGACGCAGGCCAATGATGCCACCGAAACCCGGGCCATTCGCCTGATTTTCGGCGATCAGGCCGACCGCATCCCGGTGAGTTCCACCAAGTCCATGCATGGCCACGCTCTCGGCGCCGCCGGCGCCCTGGAGGCCGCGGCCACGGTGCTGGCGCTCCGGGAAGGACTGCTGCCGCCCACCGCCAACTACAACCTCCCGGATCCGGATTGCGATCTGGACGTGATTCCCAACCACGCCCGTCCTGCCGGGCCCGAGTATGCCATCTCCAATTCCTTTGCTTTCGGGGGGCTGAATGCGGTCTTAGCGTTCCACAGGATCTGAGCCGGGCGAGTGTTGCGAGCGGACAATTCGATCCGTGCACAGCCCATTAGTTTCCGAAACCTTTACAAATTCCTAACACCCGTCATATAACAGGGCCATACCATGGAATACGTGCCTCTCCCTGCAGAACCACCCGCTTCCCCGCCGACTACTCGCCGCGCCTTCTATCTGAAAGCCATCTACGGCTTGTGGAGCATGATGGCCGCGGCTCTCGGCATCCCCGCGCTCGTCTATCTTCTCTTCCCGCCGAAGCTTCGCAAGGAGTCTCAGTGGGTGGAAGTGGGCGACGTTTCGAACCTTCAGCCCGACGTCCCTGTGGAGATGGTCTTCCGCCGCAACCGCGTGGATGGTTGGAAGATCATCAGTGAAAAAAGCACCGCCTGGGTCGTCAAACGTCCCCAGGGCCAGATCATTGCTTTCGGCCCGCAATGCACCCATCTCGGTTGCGCCTATCACTGGGACGAAACCAAAACAGAGTTCATCTGCCCCTGCCACACTTCGGTCTTCTCGGTGGATGGCAAGGTCGTCGCCGGACCTGCTCCGCGTTCTCTTGATCGCTACCAGGCCCGGATCGAAAATAACAAGCTGCTCCTGGGCAGCCTCCAGGAATCGGAGCCCAGCGTATGAAGCGTATCACCGAATGGCTCGAACACCGCACCGGTGTGGAAAGCGCCATACGCAACTTTCTCTATGAAGATATTCCCGGCTCCAGCGGCTGGCACCAGGTTTTTGGCAGTGTCGCCATGTTTCTGTTCATGGTGCAGGCATTTACCGGCATCCTGCTGGCGGTCAACTATGCTCCCACACCGGGCGAGGCTTACAACAGCCTGCGCTACATCCTCAATGAGCTGACCGCGGGCCGCATGATTCGCGGGCTTCATCACTGGGGCGCCAGCATGATGATCGTCGTGGTGGTGCTGCACATGGCCCAGGTCTTCCTCTACGGAGCTTATAAGAAGCCTCGCGAGGCTACCTGGATGGTCGGCGTCGTCCTGTTGCTGCTCACCCTGGCGTACGGACTTACCGGCTACCTGCTTCCGTGGGACAATCGCGCCTATTGGGGGACCGTGGTCGCCACCCAGATCGCGGCGAAGGCGCCGTTCCTGGGGCCGTACTTAAGCCGTCTGCTGGGGGGAGAAGGAGCCATCGGCGTCGTCACTTTTGCCCGCTTCTTCGGCCTCCACGTATTGCTGCTGCCGCCGGCCACGACGTTTCTGATCGCGCTGCACGTGTATCTGGTGCGGAAGCACGGCGTGGCACCGCAGCCTGTCGACGAAACGCTGCCCCGCAAGAAATTCTTCCCGGAGCAGGTATTCAAAGATACGCTGGCCATCTTTGTGGCCTTCGTAATTCTGTTCGTGATGGCCGCAACCGTGCGCGTACCCCTCGAACGTCTGGCCGATCCCACGGACACGACCTACATTCCGCGCCCGGATTGGTATTTCCTTTTTCTCTTCCAGACGTTGAAATTTTTCGAAGGTCCGCTGGAAGTTGTCGGGAGTGTTGTGCTACCGACGCTGGCTATTCTGGCGCTATTCCTGGTTCCGTTCATCGATCGCGGAAGAATGGCCCGTGTCACCCGCCGGACAGTCGCCGCCGGCGTGATCGCCATGGCGGCACTCGGCTGGAGCGGTCTCACCGTGGCAGCCGTCGTCACTACGCCGAAACCCGAGGTGGTGGCGGAAATCGATTTTTCCGGCCCCACCGACTGGATGCAGCTATCGCCGCAGGAACTCGCCGGCGTTGGCTATTTCCGCCAGGAGAATTGCGTCAGTTGCCATGCCCTGGAAGGCAGCGCCAGTATCGGGCCGGACCTCACGACCACGGCAATCCGCAAATCCGCGGCATGGATGATCCAGCACTTCAAGCGGCCATCCCAGATTGTCCCCGGCAGTCCCATGCCGCCCATTCAACTGAGCGACTCCCAATTGAATTCGCTGGCGGCGTTTCTGCTGAAGCTCAATGCCCACAATGCCTCCGCCCTGGAAAACGCTCCGGATTTCGCGGTAAAGGGCGCGCTACTGTATCAAACCTACAACTGTGGCGCCTGCCACCAGGTCAACAATGTGGGAATGAAACTGGGACCGCCGCTCAATGGACTGCGCAAGCGCCGCAGCCGCTCCTGGGTGGAGCAGCACTTCGTTGACCCGCAGAAAATGTCACCCAAGACCATCATGCCGCCCTATAAACTGCGGCCCAACGATATGGAGAACCTGACGTCCTATCTTTTCGTGCTGCCGGACTGATACGCCGCTTCATCCGGGCCACTTCGCCGGGGACGGACGGCTCAATTCACCCGCTTGCCCACACGCGGCGTTTTTGGTTGAGTCAACTTCTCCGGATCCAGCAGGTGGTCCGGTTCGAATTCCACCCGCGACCACTCGCTGCCCGCGGCGAACCGGACCCCGACCATATAGCCGATTTCCCGGTACATGCAGTAGCGCACGGTGCCTTCCAGATGGTCGGTGCCACACAGGATTCGCAAAGAAGCGCCCGTGGGAATCGGCATTTCCAATTGCAGACAAGCGCCAGCCCGGGAGATGTCTTCCAGCAAGGCCGTAGTCTGCTGGGGCCGCCTCTGCTCGTCCTGCCAGCAAACTTCGACCAGATCCGCACATAGCATACGTACTTCCGCGCGACGATCCTGCATACTTCCTCTATCGGCGAATCCCGATCCATCCTTTACGCGCAATCGCGCCGAAACGTGCGAAACCGCTCAATCGCCTCAATAGACAGAGGATAGACCAGCACGATAGGATCAACACTAGATGAGAAGAGCTCTCGTCTTCGCGGTCGTGCTGGCGATTTTGTTCTCCGCATGTGGGCGAAAGAAGCGCGTCCGCGTTGCCCCGCCGCGAGCCCCCGCCCCGGCCCCGACCGTGGTTCCTGCCGTGGGAGCGGCCGAAGAAGGCGTCGCCAGTTGGTACGGCCATCCCTACCACGGCCGTCCTTCCGCCAGCGGCGAAATCTATGACATGGAAAAGCTTACCGCGGCCCACCGGACCCTGCCCCTGGGCTCCTGGGTACGCGTCGAAAACCTGGCAAACCACAAGACGGTGGATGTCCGGATCAATGATCGCGGCCCCTTCTATGACGGCCGCATCATTGATCTCTCTCATGCCGGCGCCAAGGCTATCGACCTGATCGGCCCAGGCACCGCCCGCGTTCGCGTGGAAGTCATCAGCCTGCCCGCCGGTTCCGGCCCCTCGTTATTCGCGGTCCAGGTCGGTGCCTTCCGGGAAAAATCCAATGCCGAACGCCTGCGCCAGGAAATGCAAACCCGCTACGGCAAGGCCCGTCTCGTTCTGCGTCCCGGCGAACCGGCCATGTGGCGTGTTCTGGTCGGGGCCGAACCCACGCAGGAGGGTGCCGGCGCGTTGCGCAGCAAAATCCGCCACGATTCCGGCCAAAGCAATTCTTTCTTTGTCGTCCGAATGGACTCGTAAATTCCAATCGAATAGGAGCGGAATTCCGCTGCCTTGCAACCGGTTTTATACGCTGCCACACGCTATAATTAGCGTTGCAACGCATGGATTCTTCCCGGGGCAATCCTTCCCAGGCACTTGTCGGGGAGTCGCCGCAAATCTGCGAGATCCGGCGCCTGATCCGCAAAGCATCGCAATCGCGAGCCCCCGTTCTGCTTCTTGGAGAAACCGGAACGGGTAAAGAGGTTGTCGCCAACGCAATCTATCAAGCCAGCCCGGCAGGCCGTTTTGTGCCCATCGATTGCGGCGCGCTGGTCGGCACCCTCATGGAAAGCGAGCTGTTCGGCCACGTCAAAGGAGCCTTCACCGGCGCCACCGGCAACAAGACCGGCCTCATCGAGACCGCTGACGGCGGAACTGCCTTCTTCGATGAAATCGGCGACCTCAAACTCGAACTGCAGGTGAAGCTCCTGCGGCTCCTGCAGGAACAGGAATTCCGCCCGGTTGGATCGCTGGTTTATAAGAAAGTCAATATTCGCATTATCGCTGCCACCAATCGCGACCTGGCCCAGGAAGTCGCGCGCGGTAATTTCCGCCAGGATCTGTATTACCGCCTGAAAGTGATCTCGATTCGCCTACCCCGGCTGGTCGACCGTGCCCAGGATATTCCCTTGCTGATCGACCATTTTTTGCGCGCCCACGGCACCGGCCTGCGCCTGTCTGTTCCCGCACAGGAAGCCCTTCTCGCCTATTCCTGGCCCGGAAATGTTCGGGAACTCCAGAACTGTATCGAGCGCATGGTCGCGCTCCGCTCCGGCAATACCATCGAAACTACCGATCTGCCCTCGACGCTGAACTATCAGCTCGCCGCCCGCGAGCCGTCTCCGCTGCCGGACGATTATGATCCCCAGCCGGCCGCCTCGGACAGATTCCTGCCGCTCTATAACCGTCCTTCGCCCAGCCTGCCTTTCCCGGCCCTCAAAGATACCGAGAAACAGGCGATAATGGAGGCCCTGAAGCGTACCGGCGGGGATCGCGCGAAAGCCGCCCTGTTGCTCGGCATCGGGCGCACCACCCTCTACCGTAAACTGAAGGATTATAAGATCCAACTTTGAAAATCGCCCTGGATGCCACGTATAGCCTGGGCAGGGACCTGTCCGGTGTCGGAGTCTATGCCAGCGAGCTGCTGTCCGGTCTGACCGCGGCTCATCCCGAGGTCGCGTTCCGGTTCTGCTACCGGTCGCAGCGTTTCCTTCGTTCGTTTCGCGCTGTCCTGCCGCCCAATGCCCGGCGCTCGCTGCTATCCGATTCCTGGGGTCCCCGCTCCGCCGACCTTTTTCACGGCCTGAATCAGCGCCTGCCGCGCCTGCGCTTCCGGCGCACCGTGACCACGTTTCACGACCTTTTCGTGCTCACGGGATCCTACTCCACCCCCGAGTTTCGCCATCGCTTCGCCGAACAGGCTCGCCAGGCAGCCGCCGCCAGCGACCTGATCATCGCCGTTTCTGCCTTTACGGCTTCGCAGGTGGAACATCTTCTCCACACCGATCCACGACGCCTGCGCGTGGTGCACCATGGCGTTCGCCCGCTGCCATTGCCTGCCGTAGCCCGCGAACCGGTGATTCTTCACGTCGGCGCGATCCAACTCCGCAAGAACGTACAGCGGCTGGTGGAGGCCTTTGAACAACTTCCCGCGGGGTGGCGATTGGTTCTGGCCGGGTCGGCCGGTTACGGCGCTGCCGAGATTCTCGCTTGCATCGACCGGAGTCCGGCGAGGCAACGCATCCACCTGTTGGGATATGTCACTACTGCCACCCTGGCGGAGTGGTATGCGAAGGCCGCAATCTTCGCGTTCCCTTCGCTCGATGAAGGATTTGGCATTCCCGTCGTGGAGGCGATGGCGGCAGGAATTCCGGTCGTCACCTCCAACCGATCCTCCCTTCCGGAGGTGGCAGGAGACGCAGCTCTTCTCGTCGATCCGGAAGATACCGACGCTTTGGCGGGAGCGCTCGATCGTCTCATCCGGAGTGAAGCCTTACGACTGGATCTGGGAGAACGTGGCCGCCAACGGGCCACGCGGTTTACTTGGGAGAAGGCGGTTGCACAAACCTGGGCAGCCTACCGAGAGCTTCTGCCCTAAACCTTCTGCGACACTACCTACCGCTGCTCATCATCGACAGCGATCTTCAGGGCCCGCAGGAACCGGTGGTCCTGGCTGGTGAGTTTGATCTTCCCCGCGGATTCGAAAGTACGTTTCGGCTCCACTTCAGCCTCCGACGCTACGTCTTCGGCATCTTCCGCTTCTTCTTCATCCCGCTTGTTGAAGCCGATTGTGGCCTCCAGCACCAGGAAGACATCATAGCCCGCCCGCTTGATTTCGCCAATTGCTTCGGCGATGCGGTCGGACTCGGAGAGAGAATCGTTGATCGCGTTCCCCAACTCCTGCATCAGATTCTTCAAAGGTTCGTCCACAAATACTCCTCCCCCCTCTTTGGGTGGATGCACTGGCAGCGCGCAAAGTTCCAAATTCCCAGGCCGCGCTACCCGTTTCGATTGTAGTGGACCAAACCCGGCTCCACAAGTGCATCATTTTCATTATCGGTTGGTCCGGTACCGTTGATCAGCCCCTGTAGATAAATCACTTTTGTTAAAATTGGATTGTGCCAAGGCCGAACTGGAGACAGCAGGGACGGCAATTCATGATGCATGTTGTGCCTACGGTCATGAAACCTGCCCGTACCCTCTGGCATGAGGTCATTGGCTTTCTTTTCTTGTCGATGGCAGTCCTGATCGGCGGCTCCAGCATTCGCGTGCTGCGCAATTTCGACGGGAGCCCCGGCGATATCCTGCGCCTGGTGATGTCTGCATTCTGCGTCTTTCTGCTCGGCGGCTACGGAATTTCCTCCTTCCTTCGCGCGCGGAAAATCTCGCGCTCGTAGTCCTGTAAGTACCACGCCATCCTGCTCTGTTCCTTTTCAGACCGCTCTATCCTTTGCGCTACCCTAAAGTCATGGACCGGCGCGATTTTGTCCGTCTGGGCCTGTCTACGCCCGCGCTTCTAGCGGCCCAGCAAGGGCCGCCCCGCGAGGAATCTATCGAACACCTCATTCCCGAGGACACTCCAGCCATTGCCCTCAACCACCTGGGCTTCCTTCCGAAATCCAAGAAAGTGGTGATCTACCGTTGGGCCGGCGAAAGCGCACCCGAGGAGTTTTCCATCCGCGACATCGGCGGCCCAAAGCCGCCCTTCGAGCAAACCCGGCCCTTGAAGCGAGTCACCTCCGACGTGATCGATTGCCTGGTGGGCGACTTCAGCGATATCGGGCGCGAGGGCATGTACCAGGTCACCATCGGAGACGAGCGCTCGGTGCCGTTCTTCATCCGGCCGGACGTCTGGCGGCGCACCCTGCCCAAAGCCGTCGGCTACTATCGCTATCAGCGCTGCGGCGTGGCGGTCCCCAACGTGCACCCCGCCTGCCACCTGGATGACGCGCGGCGGCGCGATACCGGCCGGCACGTGGATCTTACGGGCGGCTGGCACGATGCCGGCGACCTGCGCAAATGGATGAGCGCCACGCAGATGAACGGCATCGCCCTGCTGGCCCTGGCGCGCAGCCTGGGGGAGTCCTGGGATCCCGCCGGTTCCGGGCTGGCGCCGGTGCTCGAAGAGATTCGCTGGGGCAACCGCTACTTCCTCAAGATGCAGGATCAGGATGGGCTGGTGTGGAACGATGTCGCCGGGGGCGTCAACGGCGACAACAGCGACAACCACTGGACCGATAACCAGACCGGCAGCGGCGATGACCGCTATCTCAACTCAACCAAGCCTGAGCATGTGCAGGCGCTGTTCGTCACTCTTCAGGCGATGACGGCCCAAGCTTTTCTCAAACAGGCCTTCCGCAAAAACGACGCGGCCTACGCGGAACAATGCCTGGCTGCCGCTCTGCGCTGCTGGAATGCCGCCAAACGCACCAATGCCTCTCTGGTGCTGAGCTGGTGGACGCTGGCGGCAATCGAACTTCACCGCGTAACCTCGCAGGATCTCTATGCCCGGGAAGCCGCGCAACTCGGCGACCGTCTGCTGGCCCTGCAGACCACCGACTTCGTCGCGTCGCAAAAAGAAATTCGCGGCTTTTGGCGCGTCTCCGAGGCCAGTGCCGAACCGTATACCAACGCCGTCGATTCCGCTCTCCCGCCGCTGGCGCTGCTGGAACTCGCTGCCGCTTTCCCCGGCCACGCCCATGCCGGCCGCTGGCGCGATGCCGTGCGATTGCATCTGGAGGAATACGTTCTGCCCCTGGTGGCCCACTCCGCTTACGACATCGTCCCGTTCGGAATCTTCATCGGCTCGCCGACCAAAGAGCGCTACCGCCCCCTCGCCGGTGATCTGACCTCGCGCTACTTCATGCCCGTGCGCAAGCAGTTCTGGTGGTTGGGCACCACCTCTCACCTGGAGTGCTATGCCCTGCTGCTGGCCACTGCCGCCCGCGCGTTCGAAAAGAACGCCTATCGCGACCTGGCCTTCCGCCAGTTGGAGTGGGTGATGGGCGCCAATCCGTTCGGCGCCTGCCTCATGACCGGGGAAGGCATGCGCAATCCTTACCCGCATTCGCGCTTCGTGGGCCTGAT
>CAZMRK010000155.1:0-17094 GCA_964568355.1 uncultured Solibacteraceae bacterium
GGATTGTCCGGCGAAACGATCCATTCCGCCAGCTTCAGCCGGGGTTTGGGCGTCTCCTGGGGCAATTCCGGGGCGTTGTCGGGAAGAAGGACCCCCAGCGGGCGAAGTCCTACATGATCGCCCTTCATGTTGTAGGCGCCGCGGACCAGGACGTGCACATCGGTGCGCTTGGCGGGATCGTCCGCCACCGTAAACAGGGCCGGCAGGGGAGCCGGAAGCTGGTCTTCCAGCGCTTCCAGTTTTTTCTCCAGAGCGACACGCTGCTCCGGCGGGCTGCCCTTCATCTGCATCTTGACCTGTTTCATCTGGTCTTTGATGGGCTGGGCCTGGGCCTGCCAGGCGGTTTGCTCGGCCGGAGTGGCTTTCGGCACATCCAGGGGTTCGGTTGCGCTGAAGTACGCCTCAATCCGGTAATAGTCGCTCTGGCGGATGGGGTCGAATTTATGGTCGTGGCAGCGGGCGCAGTGCAGGGTTACCCCCAGGAAAGCCTGACCGACAATGTTGGTCATCTCGGTAAGGACTTCGTTGCGGCTGCTGGCCACCTCCTGGTTGCCGGCATTTTTGCGCAGCGGAGCCAGGCGGTTGAAGCCCGCGGCGATCACCGTCTCGTCTTCCTTGGGGCTCAGTTCGTCTCCGGCCAGTTGCTCGGTTACGAATCGGTCAAAGGGCTTATCGTTGTTGAACGCCCGGATGACGTAATCCCGATAGCGCCAGGCGTCGGGGCGGTGCGTATCGTATTCGAAGCCATCGCTTTCGCCGAAGCGCACGATATCCAGCCAGTGCTGGCCCCACTTTTCGCCGTAGCGGGGGCTCGCGAGAAGCTGTTCCACCAGTTTGTCGTAGGCGTTCCGGGAGGGATCGGCCAGAAAGGCCTCCACTTCCCGCGGCGTCGGTGGCAAGCCGGTGAGATCGAAATAGAGGCGGCGAACGAGCGTGCGGCGGTCGGCCTGCGGCGCTGGATGCAGACCCTCTTTCTGAAGCCTGGCCAGAATAAAGGCGTCCACCGGGTTTCGGGCCCAGGCCCGATCGGCGGGCGTGGAGAACGCAGGTACGGCGGGCTCGACGCGCGGCCGGAATGCCCAGTGGCGCCGCTCCACGGGCCGATAGGTCCCCAAGGGGGCTACCGCCTCCGCGGCAAGCAGTACCGAAACCGCCGCTAACCCGGACAAAACTAAGGGAAAACGCACTTCCCCTCCTTGAGAAATGATGCGTTGCCAAAATTATACATCGTTCGAAGGGGCCGGGGACCATTTTTCCGTCCGCCTGCGTGCACTTTGACTCGAATGGGTGCCCGCGGATCGGGAATCCGCCCCACGCTCGGGCATCTGGGACCTCGGCACGACCAATCGTGAGCCAGCAGACAAACCGCATATACTGAAAGAATGAGTTTCCGCCTCGCTGTCAATTACCGGCCGCGCGGTGATCAGATTGCGGCAATCGACGAACTGGTTCGGGGAGCACGGGACGGGGAGCAGCACCAGGTCCTGCTGGGGGTAACCGGGTCGGGCAAAACCTTCACCATGGCGAAAATCATCGAGGCGTTGGGCCGGCCCTCGCTGATTTTGGCCCATAATAAGACGCTGGCTGCGCAGTTATATCACGAGTTCAAGTCCTTTTTTCCGGAAAACGCCGTTGAGTATTTCGTCAGTTATTACGATTATTACCAGCCGGAAGCCTACATGCCGGCCAGCGACGTCTACATCGAGAAGGAAGCCACGATTAACGACGAACTGGACAAGCTGCGGCTTTCCGCTACCCGCTCGCTGTTCGAGCGGCGCGATTGCGTAATCGTGGCCAGCGTAAGCTGCATTTACGGCCTGGGCTCGCCGGAAGCCTACTACGGTATGCTGCTCATGCTGGAAAAGGGCCAGAAGATTTCCCGCAACCAGATCGTGGCGCGCCTGGTGGACATCCTCTACGAGCGCAACGATCTGGATTTCCGCCGCGGAACCTTCCGCGTGCGCGGCGATGTCATTGAGGTGTACCCCACTTACGACGACTATGCTTACCGCATCGAGTTGTGGGGGGACGAAATCGAAAGCCTCTCGCAGATCGATCCGCTGCTCGGCCAGGTGCGCCAGACGTATGTGCGTCTGCCCATTTACCCGAAGACGCACTATGTCATGTCGGAGGAAACCAAGCTCAACGCCATCGAAAGCATCCAGGTTGAACTCGACTGGTGGCGCAAGGAGCTGGAAAAGCAGGGCAAGCTGATCGAAGCCCAGCGTCTTTTCCAGCGCACCATGTTCGATCTGGAGATGATGCGCGAGATCGGCTATTGCCATGGCATCGAAAACTACTCGCGGCATTTCTCCGGGCGCCTGCCGGGCGAAGCTCCGCCGACCCTGCTCGATTATCTGCCCAGCGATTCGCTGCTGTTCATCGATGAAAGCCATCAGACCATCCCGCAGTTGCACGGGATGTATCACGGCGACCGCTCCCGCAAAGAGATCCTGGTGGCCCACGGCTTCCGGCTGCCCAGCGCCCTGGACAACCGGCCGCTCACCTTTGAAGAGTTCGAGCACCGTGTGAACCAGGTTGTCTACGTATCGGCGACGCCGGGGCCATACGAGTTGACCAAGTCCGCCGGCGTGGTGGTGGAGCAGATTATCCGGCCGACCGGATTGCTCGATCCGGAGGTAGAGGTACGTCCGGTAAAGGGCCAGGTGGACGATCTGCTGGGAGAGATTCACGCCCGTGTGGAACACAATCAGCGTGTGCTCGTCACTACCCTGACCAAGCGCATGGCCGAGGACCTGTCCGAATATTATTCCGAAGTCGGAGTGCGCTGCCGCTACCTGCATTCGGAAGTCAGCACGCTCGACCGCCTGGCGATCCTGCGCGACCTGCGGCGCGGCGAATTCGACGTGCTGGTGGGCATCAATCTGCTGCGCGAGGGGCTGGATCTGCCGGAAGTGTCGCTGGTGGCCATTCTGGACGCCGACAAAGAGGGTTTCCTGCGTTCTTCCGGGTCGCTGATCCAGACCATGGGCCGGGCAGCCCGGCACATCGAAGGCAAAGCGATTCTGTACGCCGACGTGTGGACCGACAGTATGCGCCGGGCCATCGACGAGACCACGCGCCGCCGCCGCATTCAGCATGAATACAACGAGCAGAACGGCATCACGCCGCAATCCATTGTGAAGCCGATCGATATGAGTCTGGTCGCCATTGCCGAAGGCGACTATGTGACCGTGCCTGCCGAGGCCGAGGACGAAATCGAAGAGATGACGCCCGAGCAGCGCACCCAGTTCCTGGCTGAGCTCGAGGAGCGGATGCGAGAAGCGGCGCGTAACTTCGAGTTCGAAAAAGCGGCCCAGTTGCGCGATCGCCTGAAAACGCTGCGGTCGCGCGAAGTGGCTGGAACGGGAGCCGCGGTTTAGGCTATGGCGCTGGGTCTGTTCGGCGCGGGCGCGGTGGCCAAGTCCTTTCTGAGCCGCGTGCCGGGGTTGCCCAGGCAATTGGGGCCGGTGGGCGCTCCCTCCTTCCGCCTGGCCAGCCGCATCGTCAATTCCATGGGAGCGGGATATGCGGTCAAAAGTGTGGAGGAGTTCGACCGTTGCCGCGCCCTGTTGATCGCTGTGCCGGATAAAATTCTGCCGGCCGTACTTTCCCGGTTGCAGGAGGCGCGCATCAATTGGGGGGGCCGGTCGATCCTGTTGTGCGATTCCGGCGAAGACAGCCGGGTTCTGGCGCCGTTCCGGAAGGCCGGGGCCGCAGGGGCGTCGATCCACCCGCTGGATGGGCAGGCATCCCGTTTCGTTGTCGAAGGCGATGCACCGGCCGTGCGCGAGGCCAAGCACCTGGTGCGGGAGTTAAAAGGGCAGGCCCTGGAACTCAATAGCGAAAAGATGCCTCTGTACCTGGCCGGCCAGTCACTCGGCTCCGGTTTATTCCTGCCGCTGGCGGCGGCCTGCATGGAATGCATCGCGGCGGCCACCGATAGTGTCCCCACCGCCATGCGGATTACCGAAGCGCTCTATCAGCAATCCTTGCGGGCCTTTATGCACGCGGGGAAAAAGGGCTGGAGCGGCTCCCTGGCCTCCGGCGACCAGCCCGCGGTCCTGCGCGAACTGGATGCCCTGGGGGAGGCGGATCCGGCCCTGGCCCGCCTGTACCGCGAACTGGCCGTATTCGCCCTGGTATGGTCCCACCGGCACCCCGCCTTGCTTCAGAAGCTGCGGGACTATCCCCTGCGCGAAGCGGACGCGGCCGATTGACGCCGGCCCGCGGCAGGTTTGCTACTCTCTGATAAGCTCGGCGAAGCACATTCGAGAGGGCATGGTTCAGGAAAATGACCGTTAAGGATCTGATCGGGTGGGTGGCCAATGGGTCCCTGGTGTTGGTCTTTCTCCTGACCCTGGTGGAGCTGCTGCGTAAGCGCGACCGGGTGAGCCTGGACATTCACCTGATGTTTGCGGCTTTGGCCGGCGTGATTGCCGCGAACCTCCTGCGGCCGAGGGTTCACTCGGTTTCCTGGCTGCGGCTGGTAGGCCCTATGCTGCTGCTGGCCCATCCGACCCTGCTGCTGCGGATGATCCGCCACTTTTACGAAGTGCCGGCGGCGGTCACGCGAGCCGTTTGGGCAGGATTGCTGGGGACCTGGCTGATTGCCCTGCTGGCACCCAACCCCGCGCCGTTATCCCTGCTCCTGATCCTCTGCGCCTATTTCGTAGCCGCCGAAGGCTACGCGGCGGCGGCATTTTTTCAGGGAGCCCGCGCCACCGGCGGAGTGACGCGGCAGCGCTTAAAGCTGGCTTCGCTCGGCTCCGCCCTGATGACGGCCCTGGTGTTTCTGGTGGCACTGCGACCTCTGGTGCCGGTGCTGTCGCCGTGGGTCCCGCCGCTGGTACAAGTGGACGCTCTGCTGGCGGCCCTCAGCTACTACTTCGGTTTTGTGCCTCCGCGCCCCTTGCGCCGCTTTTGGCAGTTGTCCGAGTTCCAGCTATTTCTGCAACGCGCCACCAGCCGTCCGGCGGCGGACCGCGCCCGGCTGGCCCTGGACGATCTCTGCACCGCCGCGATCCGCGTGATGGGAGCGCGCACCGCGGCCGCGGCTCTTTGGGATGCCACGGCTGCGAACCTGCCGATCCGCGCCTCCGGAGAGGCCGCCTGGATCGGGGACACATTTTCCCGCGACGAGGGCGTGGCCGGCACCGTATGGAGATCGGGGCGAGCTCGGGCGGCAAGCGACTTCACTCTCTTCGGCCCTACGGAGACCCGTCTGGCGGGCGCCGTGGGCGCTACGGCACTGCTGGCCGTTCCCATTGCCCGCGCCGGCCGAACGCGTGGCGTACTGGCGGTGTTTCTACGGCGGCCGCCCTTGTTCGCATCCGACGATCTGCAACTGCTGGCGCTGCTCGCCGACCAGGCGGCGCTGGCGCTCGAAAACGCCGAGTTGCTCCACCGCTATGAAGCCCTGGTGGAATCCGCGCCGGACGCGATCATTGCCGTCAGCCAGACCGGCGAGATCCAACTGGTGAACGCGGCCACCGAGAAGCTCTTCGGCTACTCGCGCGCCGAGTTGATGGGCCGTCCCGTCGAAATCCTGGTCCCCGAGCGCATCCGCGTGCAGCATGTCGTTGACCGCACCCGCTACACGGACCACGCGGTTTCGCGTCCCATGGGATCCGGCCGGGAGTTGCTCGCCGTGCGTAAGGACGGTTCGGAGTTCCCCACCGAAATCAGCCTGAGCCCTGTCGGCTCCGATGCCGGCATGATTGTCATGAGCATCATCCGCGACATCTCCGAGCGAAAACAGGCGCAGCGTGAGATGGAGCGGCGCAACCTGCAACTGGAGAGCCTGAACCACGAGTTGGAGGCTTTCAGCTATTCGATCTCTCACGACCTGCGTACGCCGCTGCGCGCTATCAACGGCTATTGCGGCATCGTGCAGCAGCAATACGGCTCACTCCTGCCCGAAGAGGGCATCCGCTACCTGGACGAGGTTCGCCGCAGCGCGGCGCGCATGGACCACCTGATCCGTGGATTGTTGGCGGCCTCGCGCATGGGCCGGCAGACCGTGAATCGCGAGCCGGTGGCCATTGCGGCACTGGCTCGCGAAGTAGTGGCGGAGATGCGCGACCAGGAGACCGGCACCCAGGCCAGCGTCCAGATCGGAGAACTGCCTCCGTGTGAAGCCGACCCGGTCCTGGTCAAGCAGGTATTGGCGAATCTCCTGGCAAATGCGTTCAAGTTCAGCCGCGGCCGCAAAACACCGCAGATCGAGCTGGGCAGTTGCCGTTCCGAACAGGGCTACGCCTGCTACTTCGTGAAAGACAACGGCGTAGGCTTCGACATGCGCTATTCCGATAAGCTGTTCGGGGTGTTCCAGCGCCTGCACCATGTGGAAGAATTTGAAGGCAGCGGCGTCGGCCTGGCTATCGTGAAGAGGATCGTCCAGAGGCACGGGGGCCAAGTCTGGGCGGAGTCCGAGCTGGACCGCGGCGCCATCTTCTACTTCACCCTTCCCACGCCTTCTTAATCGGGGCTGCGCCGCTTCTGATACAATCCCGGCATGAAATGGATGCTGCCGGCGCTCTTGCTCGCGGCAGTGGGCTGGGCAGGCGACCGGGAGGTGGCCGAGTGGACGCTCTTCATGGGGGGAGCCGTCGGCGTGAAAGGCACACCGGGGCTGATTCGCGACATCGCCCGCCTGCCGGATGGCCCGGTGGAGCTGGAAATCGTCGATTGGGTCGGCATGAATGTGGATCCGCCGGACCTGGAGCGCCTGAGCGGCCTGGCGCATCTCCGGGAGTTGCACCTTCCCGGGCCGATCTGGAATCGCAACGCCGACGGCAACCGCGACGGCAGCCGCGACCTGCGCTTTCTGGCCAGCGTGGCGTCTCTCGAACGTCTGACGTTCAGCTATCACTTTCTCGACCGCATTCGCTTCCACGACGCCGGCCTCGAAGAGATTGCCGGCCTGGCCCACCTGCGCGAGCTGGTTCTTCGCCAGTCCGGCATCCGGGGGCATAGCCTGGGGCCGTTTCACGAACTGCGCGCGCTTGACGTGACGCTCACCCCGCTGGACGACGAGGGCTTCAGCCATGTGCGCGATATGCCGCACCTCCAGCGCCTTTGGGCCGGCGATACTCTGATTACCGACCGCGGTTTGGATGCCATCGCCGGGCTGGCCGAACTGGAGGATCTGGACCTGCATGGTTCGCGGGTCTCCGACTCTGGGCTGTCCTCCCTGCGCCGCCTGACCGGCCTGCGCAAGCTGAACCTGATGGGCACCGAGATCACCGATGCGGGCCTTGCGCAGCTTGCCGGGCTCACCCGCCTGGAGGAGCTGAATCTGTATCGCACGCGTGTAACGAATGCCGGTCTCGACCGTCTGAAGCAACTGGCCGCGCTGCGCCAGGTGGATCTGCGCTACACGCGGGCCACCCAGGCAGGTGTCAGCGACCTGCATGCCGCGCTCCCCAACGCCCGGCTGATCTTTCTGGACAATTCGGCGCGCGCCTCCGCGCCCCCGGCGGCGAGCCGTCGCGTGGCCGGCCAGGGCGATGCCGCGGTAGCCAAATGGGTCGAATCGATGGGTGGGGCCGCGCGCCGGGAGGCTGGACGCCTGGTGGAGATCTCGCTTGCCAGCACTCCGATCACCGATGCTCTGCTCGAAAATCTCACCGGCCTGGCCTATCTGCGCAAGCTGGACCTGGAGGGTACCGAGATCGGCGATCTGGGAATGCGCCACTTGCGCTCGCTGGCCGGGCTCACGGAGCTGAGCCTCAATAGCACCCAGGTGTCCGACGCCGGCCTGGAGCATCTGGCCGGGCTGCGAAAACTGCGCCGGCTGAGCCTGAACAATACCTATGTGGAGGGGCCGGGCCTGACGCGCCTCGCGGGACTGCGCGAACTGGAAGACCTGAGCCTTCTGGGGTCGCCGGTCAAGGACGTGGGGGGGAACGCTCTGGGCCGCATGGCCTCTCTCAAACGGCTCTCGCTGGCATTTTCGGATATCTCGGACGAAGGCCTGGCAGCGCTGCCTTCGCTGGCGGGGTTGACCCGGCTGGACTTGAGCGGCAGCGACATCGGCGATGCGGGGCTAGCCCATCTGGCCGGCATGACCCAATTGACGACCCTGCTGCTGCGCGACACACGATTGACCGACGGTGGGTTGAAACATCTTTCCGGTCTGCGCAATCTGGCCGAACTCGACCTGGTGCGCACCCATACGACCGATGCCGGAATGCCGGCGCTGGCTCATCTGGACGCCCTCACCAGCCTGAGCCTGGACTACACCGAAGTCAGCGACAAGGGGCTTGCGGCGCTTGCCGGGCTCGGACATCTGCACTCGCTCAGCCTGGATAGCACCCACGTCACCGACGCGGGCATCGCCCAGGTGCAGGGGCTTGCCGGGTTGACCCAACTGAACCTCTATCACACGCTGGTGACCGCCAAGGGGATGGAACGCGTGCAGGCCGCTCTGCCCCACTGCCACATCGTCTTCGACGCGGAATCCAGCCTGCCGAATCGCAGGAGAAGTTGAAGTGAGGAAGCCAAAGCCAATCATGCGTTATCTGCTGCTGTGTTTCTTGCTGATCGGTCCGGCATGCGCGGCCGGCTGGACGGAAGCGGAGCTAGCTCAATGGATCTCGGCTCAAGGGGGGCGCTCCACGCGCGACGCCGCCGGGCATCTGGTAGATGTAGACCTGACCTCCACCTGGATTACCGATGCCGATCTCGCTCGCATCGGCAGCCTGTCCCACCTGGAGCGATTGAACCTGGCGCATACCAAGATCACCGACGTCGGCATGGAGCATCTGGCGGGGCTGCGAGCCGTGACGGAGTTGAATCTCTACTACGCCGAATACCTCACCGAAGAAGCGATTGCTCACCTGAAAGGCTGGAGCCGGCTGGAACGGCTCAATCTGCGGGGCACACGCGTGACCAGCAAAGTATTCGACCATCTGGCCCGCCTGACTGCCTTGCGCTCGCTCGACCTGGCCTACACCCAGATCGATGATGAGGGCTTTGAAGAGCTTTCGGCGCTTCCCCATCTCGAGCACCTGGCCATTGGCGGCAACCGACTCACCGGTTCCTGCCTGCCGCTGCTCAAACCGCTGGCGACGCTGCGGAGCCTGGATGTGGGAGGCATGCAGCGCGTGGATTCCGGCCTCTGGGGACTGGCCTTGACGGACTACAATCTGGCGCGGCTGGGCGACCTGACGCAACTGGAAGAACTGAACCTGAGCGGCGCGAATCTCTCCGACCGCGGTACGGACCGCCCGGGGCAGCCCCAGGCCGTGCGCCAGGAGTTGCGCGATCTCTCCAAGCTAGGCAAGCTGGTCCGCCTGCAAAGCCTGGACCTGAGCGGTACGCCTGTTTCGGGAGAGGCGCTGGCGGTGCTGGCTTCGCTGCCCCGCCTGCGCGAACTGCGGCTGGGTCTGGCGCGCAACATTGGCGACGGAGCCGTTCCCCGCCTCCTGGCTCTCCGCCAGCTTCAAGTCCTCTATGTCGCCGGCACCGCCATGACCGAAAAAGGTGTCAGCCGGCTGCGCCAGGAACGCCGCTTCCAGAAACTGGACGCCGGCCGGCTGTAGCGCTGCCCCCGATCCGGCAGAAGCCGCCGGATGAAACGCCGCCGCGGCTTCCGTCACAAAAGGTAAGTGGAGGAATCCGGCGCAGTGATGGACAGCCAGGGCGGCTCTGTGGAGCAGAGTTCGGCATCCGCCATTTATCCGAAGCTTCGCCGCATCGCCCGGTCGCGGCTCCGTTGCGGTCGCGACGCCGTGCTCGATACTACGGCGCTGGTTCATGAATCGTATATTCGCTTCGCCGAATCCCGCGATGGGGACAATGGCGGCGGTTGGAACTCCCTTCTCCGTTACGCCCCACGAATCATGCACAACATCGTCGTGGAATCGATTCGCCGCCGCAACGCTCAAGCCCACGGCGGGGGTATTCTCCATGTGGAACTCGACACGGAGATCGCCGCTGCAAACTGCACGCAGGAGGACGCTCTTGGCGCGATTCATCGGGCTATCGAACAGCTTGCACAGACGGATGCGCGGCTGGCGCAGGTCGTCGAGATGCGTTTTTTCAGCGGCCTGACCGAGCCGGAGATCGCCCGCGCTCTGGGAGTGACCGAGCGAACCGTGCGGCGCGACTGGACCAAAGCCAGGCTTCTCCTGGCCCATGCTCTGCGCCGTTAACGATGGATGTGAGCGATGGATCCGTCCATCCATCTCGCCGCCAACTGGCCTGCTTTGAGCCCGCTGCTGGATGAGGCTCTCGATCTTCCCCGCGAGCAGCGCCGCGCGTGGCTGGCCAACCTTCCCCAACAACACCAGCAGTGGAAGACGGCGCTAGGCGCCCTGTTAGCCGATGCGTCGGCGCTTTCCTCCGCGTCCTGCCCACCGTGGCAGCCGCCGGAACCCGGCTGCGAAGGAGACGTCGAGAACTGTGGCCCGGCGGATAGCATCGGTCCCTGGCGCCTGGTGCGAAAGATCGGCGAGGGCGGTATGGCGGAAGTCTGGATGGCCGAGCGTTGCGACGGCCTGCTTACCCGTCCGGTCGCTCTCAAACTTCCCCGGAAAGGGTGGGGGAACCGCCTGTTCTGCGAGCGAATCGCCCGGGAGCGGGACATTCTGGATACGCTCAACCATCCCCACATTGCTCGTCTGCTCGATGCGGGGGTGACATCCCACGGACAGCCTTACCTGGTTTTGGAACACGTGGAGGGCCAGCGTATCGATGCTTATTGCCGGGAGCGCCGGCTCGCGGTCAGAGCGAGACTGGAGCTTTTTCTCCAGGTCGCGCAGGCCATCGCATTCGCCCATCGCTCGCTGGTGCTGCATCGCGATCTGAAGCCTTCCAACATCCTGGTAACGCGCGAAGGCGCGGTACGGGTGCTCGATTTCGGCATCGCCAAGCTGCTGGAGCAGGGACAGACCGAAGAGACGGACTGGACGCTCTGCGCAGGCCGGGCGCTTACGTTGGATTACGCCTCGCCGGAGCAGATCGCCGGACGGCCGCTCACCGTGGCGTCCGATGTGTATTCTCTGGGCGTGGTGCTCTACGAGCTTCTGACCGGGGCCAGGCCTCACCAGCGAAAGTCCAGATCGGCTGCCGAGCTGGAAAAGCACGTTCGGGAGGCTGACCCGCCGCCTCCCAGCGAGATCGCCGGAGAGCAAGAACTGCGCCGGACGCTGCGAGGGGACCTCGATAAGGTGATCCTGATGGCGTTGCGGAAGCTTCCCCAGGAACGCTACCTCTCGGTGGAAGATTTCGCGGCAGACGTACGGCGTTATCTCCATAGGCGGCCGGTGCTGGCGCGCTCCAATCAGCCCTGGTATCGCGCGGCGATGTTTGTGCGGCGTCACCGGCTGGCTCTGTTCACCAGCGGGCTGCTGCTGACGACCCTGCTGGCCGCATCGGCGCTCATCGCCCGCCAGGCCCGCATCGCCTTCGCGCAGAAGAAGCAGGCGGAGGAGGCCAAGACCATCGTGATCTCCATGCTGTTCGATGCGCATTCCTATTGGGGAGTCGGCAGGCCGGTGTCCGCTTTGGATCTGCTGCGGCAGACGCAGCAAAGACTGATGCAGCTTCCCACCGCCGATGTCCAGACCCGGGTCCAGGTTCTCAATATCCTGGGAGCCAGTTTGCTGAGCCAGCAAGATACGCAGCATGCCGAAGCTGCTATCGGCCGAGCGGTAGAGGAAGCGTCCGGACTGAGCCCTTCGGATCCGGAAAGGCTTCGGTCCCACATGCTCCGGAACTGGGTATCACTTTTTCGTGGAGAAGCCGGCCGAATCCGGGCCGATGTCGATCACCTGCTGGAAGAGATGACCCGGTACCGGTCAGCGCTGCCGGAAGACTTCGCCGGCACGTGGAGAATTCGTTCCGAGATCGCCTTCGAGGAAGGAGATTCCGGCAAAGCGATCTCTTCAGCCCTCGAAACGCTGCGGATCGCGGAATCGCGCCTGGGACTACGCCACAATCAATCGGTTCTCGGCCTGGTCGATCTTTGCTATGCATACCAGCTTGCCGGCCAGGGGGAACTGGCCGTCCGGACCGGAGAACGTGCGGTGGCGCGAGCGCTCGACGCCTATTCCCACAGCGCCACGCATCCCAACGTGCTCAAGGCGCGTGTCGCGCTCGGCCGCGCGCTGGCAGTTTCAGGACGGCCGGGGCGCGGCATCCTGTTGACCAGGGATGCCATCCAGGACGCTTCCGGCCTGTTCGGCCCGTCGTCTCGTTTGGTCGGGCTCGACCTCAGAAGGCTCGCGGAAATGCAACTGCGTGCCGGACAATGGCGCGCCGCCAGGCAAAGCATCGAGCGATCCTACGCGATCCTGGCGAATCATCTCCATGCCGATTCCCCGGTTTACGCTTCCTTGCTCCGGCTTCGGTCCGAAATCGAGCTTCACCGGTCGCATCGCGCCTCCCGTCCGGCGGACCCGATGCGCACCAGGAAAACACGGCGCGCATCGAGAATGGGCAGTGAGGCGACCGCCGGAAACAGCGGTCATGCCGGGTAGAATACCAGCTTGTAGTCCACTCCGGACGACGCTATCTCACGCGAGAACGTCACGCGAATCAGGGTGGAGTTGGTGCTGTTGGTGTCGCTGATTTTCGTGACCGGCACCGCGAAGCTTCCAGTCAGCGTAGCCCCGCTCGAAACCTTCGATTTGTCTTCGATGGTGGTCCACTTGCTGGAGATTCCCGGGTAGTGCGGCTGAAAGGACTCTATCTTGAAAGAGACCTTGCCGCCGCCGGAAGGTGTCAACTCGTAGTTGTACAGCCGGGCGGTCCGGGTCAGTTGGTAATCGTCGCTATAGTCGAGGTTGTGCAGTTCACCGCTAAGCGTGGTCGACATGGCGAACTCCTTTGAGCCGGATGCTACGGCTGGTTGGAACGGAAAACTTGCCGCCCGGCGCGGTCAGCGCTGCCAGCGGCGGAAATGCGTACATTCGATCGGATTCGAACATGGTTCCTCCTTGCGAGGCCGTGTACCGCCCCGCACTACAGAATTCGAAAAATATGCGCCAAAGCGGACATCCCGTAGCGGAAAACGTGCGGCAAACGGGTGAGCGATACTAAGGGCAGTGGAATTCCAAAGTGTGGAATCGAACCTGCGAGATTCCTTTCGGGTCTTGGCCGAGCGGAACGCACGAGGAGAAATACGGGAATTACCGGGCGTGACGATCGCGGCTTCGGGCGTAGTTTTCCAGATGTTCAATGCCGCATTTCTATCCGGACCGGTGGAGACGGAACAGGAGATGGACCGCTGCATCCGCAACGCCGAAATGCATTTCGACACCCGCGGGCTGGAGTGGGCGTTCTGGCTGTGCGAAGACTGGCTGGATGCGCGCTCCCGCCGCCGGGCGCGCTATATCTTTTCGCACCGGGGCCTGCGGCTCTCGGTCGAACTGCCCGGCATGTTCTGTGAATCGCTGTTGCCCCCGGAGCGCGGCTTGCCCAAACTGGAAATCCGAAGGGTGCACAATGGTCCTACGCGCGAAGACTTCTGCGCCCTGGGGTCGACGTGCTTCAATGTGCCCTTGCCCTGGTTTTGCGAAGTGTTCGAGGACCCCCACGTCTGGCAGGATTTCGTAGGCTATGTGGGCTATCATGAGGGAGAGCCGGTATGTACGGCCGCCACGGTCACCGGTTCGGGCGTGGTGGGCCTTTACAACGTAGGCACGCTGCCGTCTTATCGCCGTAAGGGCTTCGGCGAGGTGATGGTGCGCCACGCGCTCGAACGGGCCTGGGCCGAACACGGACGCCTGCCCAGCATCCTGCAATCCACGCCGGCAGGGTTGCGGATGTACGAGCGCATGGGCTATCGCGCGGTTACCCGCATCACCGTTTTTGCGTCGTAGGGAGGATGCGCGTCTTCAGGCGACGCGGTTGATGCGGTCGATGGCTTCGTCGATCTCCGCGGTGCTCTTAAAGCCGATGGTGACCGCATCGACGCAGCCCAGGCCGAGCACGAACTTCATGGCGGCATCCCGGTCCGCCGCCTCGGTGAAGCGGCCCTCGCCGCACAGCTTCATGCCGATCACACCCATTCCCTGGGAGTGCACTTTCCGGGCGTGCGCCACAACTTCTTTTACATTGCCAGGCTCGGGAACTTCGCGCGTGCTGTCGGCGTCCATGCGTGTCCCGTTGTGATTCATCCGCAGCAGAGCCACCTCCAGCCAGTCGTTGCCGGGGATGGTTCGCAGGGCGGGCAGGCCATGTACGGAAGCTCCGTGCGCCAGGATGACTTTCTTGTTCTTGGCTTCGGAGAAGCCGTCCTGAAGGCTGCGGTAATCGGTTGCCCAAGTGGGAGGACGCAAACAATGCAGCAGGAGGATATCGATGTACTCGGTGTTGAGCTGTTTGCGGAACTGGTCGATCTTGGGAGCCGGATCGCCTGAGGCGGGCGTGCTGTACTTGGTCATCAGCTTGTAGCTGTCGCGGGGAATGCCTTTGAGCGCGGTGGCCAGCATCTCGGGCATGCCGCGATAACTCTCGGCAGTCTCAAAGAAACGGATTCCGCGGTCATAAGCATGGCGCACCAGACGGGTGAATTCCTCCTGTCCCAGTTCGCGCTGCACCCTCCCGCCGTGAGTGCCGGTTCCAAAAGCCAGCCGCGTCACCTGCACGCCGGATTTGCCCAGCGGGACCCAGTCCGTAGCCGAACGCCTGGTGGTTTGTGCCAGAATACCGGCGCCGCCGAAACCGGATACGACGGTGGCAGCCACGCCAGTCTTCAAAAATGCGCGCCTTGTGGGATGATGCATTGCCCTCTCCTTGCTGCCACTCTATCACGGAAGAAAGGCCTTCAGAATCTCGCCGGATGGAGTGCTTCGCTGAAGGGGCGCGTGGGCCGGCGGGCGAAGGGCTGGTCTGTGCGTCGCCCCTGGAACGAGAAGTGCTGGGTAAGCTTGGGGTCCTGCGACAGCTCGCGTGTTACACTACGGATTCTTACGCTAAATTAGATCAGAATGCTGCTTGCCAGGGAATTCGTCGCCTATCTTTCTCGAGAATTAGTTAAGAAGCTCACGCCAACCAATCTCGAAACCTCCAATCCCCAGGCCGTTGCGGAAGTGGTCCAGAACGTGATCACCGAGGAATTGATGGTGGAAGACCGCCTGAACGACGAAGTGCGGGATATTCTGGAGCAATACAACGATTATATGCGGCGCGAAGGTGTCAGCTACCAGGAAATGTTCCGGAAAATTAAGAACACCCTGGTGGCGCAACGCAAGGTGATCCGCGCTTCCGGCCGGGACACCGGCGACAACATGAAACTCTCGCGGGACAAGATCAACGATATGTCCCACAAGATCGTAACCGCGCTTCGCCGCACTCGGGAACTGCGCATGAAGAAGGACTCCAACGATGTGCGCCTGGCAATTGTGCGCGACATAACAGAGGTCCTGGTGGCGGAAGAAAAGGTCGACCGCCTCGCGCGGCAAAAGATCCGCTCACAGAAGCGCGAGATTCCCGAGGGCTCGGAAGAGTGGGACCTCTTGCACAAGCGCTATTACGCCGAAGAACTCAAGAAACTGGGCATCGACCTGACCAAGTAATCACCGGACCTAAATGAACCCAGCGCTGGTAGTGGTGGGCAGTCTGAACATGGATTTCGTGGTTCAGGTGGAGCACTTACCCGTCCCCGGTCAGACCGTTCTTGGCCGCGATTTCCAGATGATTCCCGGAGGCAAGGGCGCCAACCAGGCATGTGCCGCCGGAAAGCTGGGGGGCTCTGCGGTGAGTGTGCGCATGATCGGCCGCGTGGGCTACGACGTTTTTGCCGATCATCTCAAGGCCAGTCTTTCGGCCGCGGGGGTGGATGTCGGCGCGGTACATGCGACACGCTCCGCGCCTACAGGGGTGGCGCTCATCTGGGTGGATCGAAGCGGCCAGAATTCGATCGTGGTGGCTTCGGGCGCGAACCACGAACTCGCTGCGGCCGATGTGGAGGCCATGCGCAAGGTCTTTCGCGGCGCCCGATTGGCCCTCTTTCAGCTCGAAACCCCGCTCGATACGGTGGCCGCCGCGCTGGCGCTGGCACGCGCCGAAGGCCTCACGACGATCCTCGATCCCGCTCCGGCGCAGCCGCTCGCGCCGGAACTCCTGGCGCAGGCGGATATCCTGACCCCCAACGAGAGCGAAGCGCTGGTGCTGTTGGGCCGGAAAGCCGCTCGCGTGCCATGCGGCGACGCGCCGGCGCTGGCGGCGACCCTGCTCGAACGCGGACCACGCAGCGTGATTCTCAAGCTCGGCGATCAGGGGTGTTTCTGGAGCGACGGCAAGGCCACCTGCCATGTCCCCGCTTTTCCGGTAGAGGTCAAGGATACAACGGCCGCGGGAGATACGTTCAATGCCGCCTTGGCCGTGGCGCTGGCGGAGGGGAAGGAGATGGATGCCGCCTTGCGGTTCGCCAACGCAGCCGCGGCCATTTCGGTAACCCGGCTGGGGGCCCAGGCTTCCGCGCCCGCCCGGGCGGAAGTGGAAGCCTTTCTGGCCCGCGCCGCGACGCCGGGCATCGACACAAGTGTCGATGCGGCACGCTGAGAGCGTGCGCTACAATCGCTCCCCAATGTTTAGCTGTTGTGCTTCTTCAGGATGACGTCCACCAACTCCTTTACGGCGTCGGCGCTCTTCTGTAGTTGGGCCTTCTCGTCAGCACTTAGCTTCACCTGGTAGATCTGCTCGATTCCGCGAGCCCCCACCTTCGCCGGAACTCCCACGAACAGCCCGTGGATGCCATACTCGCCTTCCAGGTAGGCGGCGCAGGGCAGCACCTTCTTCTTGTCTTTCAGGATGGACTCCACCATTTCCACGGCGGAGGCCGAAGGAGCGTAGTAGGCGCTACCGGTCTTCAGGTACTTGACGATCTCGGCGCCGCCGTTGCGGGTCCGGTTCATGATCTCGTCGACCCGCGCCTGCGTGGTCCAACCCATCTTGATCAGGTCCGGCAGCGGAATGCCGGCGACCGTCGAGTAGCGGATGAGCGGCACCATGTCGTCGCCGTGGCCGCCCAGGACGAAGGTCGTCACGTCCTCGACCGATACGTTGAACTCGGTCGCCAGGAAGTAGCTGAAGCGCGCCGAATCGAGCACGCCGGCCATGCCGACCACCATGTCCGGC
>CAZMRK010000156.1:0-3010 GCA_964568355.1 uncultured Solibacteraceae bacterium
TTCGGCCTTCATGGTTTCATGCAGCAAGTGGGCCGCGCGCAGCGGAGGGCCATGCAAACGTTCCGTACCGGTCATATCCAGATAGGCTTCATCGATGGACGCCATCTCTACCGCGGGCGAGAAGCGGTTCAACACCGCAAACACTTTGCCGGACCACTCCCGATAGCGGCCCGGATGGCCATCGACGAAGATGGCGTGCGGGCAGAGTTTGTAGGCCGTCCGCAGAGGCATGGCGGAGTGAACTCCGAACTTCCGCGCCTCATAGGAGGCCGCCGAGACGACGCCCCGTTCATTGGGCCTCCCGCCGACCACCACCGCTTTGCCCTTCAAAGAAGGATCAAACAGCTCTTCTACGGACACAAAAAATGCATCCATGTCGACGTGGAAGATAGTCTTCACGGGTCAGGCCAGACCATTATCGTAGCAAGCGCGTAGACGCGCCGGATGGGGTCCGGCCGGACGGCTATAATAGCCGGCATGTCCCTGGCTGGAATGCAGGTCCTGTCTTTCGAAAGCCGCCGCGCCAACGAGATGGCGCAATTGATTCGCAACCAGCAGGGCACACCGATCGTGGCGCCGTCGATGCGGGAACTGCCGCTTGCGGAGAACCCCGAAGCCTTCGCTTTCGCCGAGCGGCTTTTTGCCGGCGAGTTCGACATGATGATTCTGCTGACCGGCGTGGGCACCCGCCTGCTCAACCAGGTTCTGGCCGAGCGCTTCCCTCCCGAGCGGTTTGCCGAAGCCCTGCGAACGCTAACGGTGGTGGCGCGCGGTCCGAAACCGGCCGCCGTATTGCGGGAAATGCAGGTTCCCATCAGCATCCTGGTCCCGGAACCGAACACGTGGCGCGAACTGCTGGCCGCTACCGAAGGCCGGACCGGCCGGCGCGTGGCGGTGCAGGAGTATGGCAGATCGAACACCGAACTGCTCGAAGCGTTGCGGGCGCGCGGGGCCGAAGTGACCCCGGTGCGGGTCTATCGATGGGCGCTGCCCGAAGACACGGCGCCCCTGCGGCAGGCTGCGGAAAAACTGGCGGCAGGCGAGATCGATGTGGTGCTCTTTACCACTTCGATCCAAATCGACCACCTGATGCAGGTGGCCCGGCAGCAGGGCCTGGAGGATTTTGTGCTGGAAGGATTGCGCAAGGCCCTGGTCGCCTCGATCGGCCCGACTACCACCGAAGCCCTGGAGGAGTACGGGATCCGTCCCGACCTGGAGCCAAGCCATCCCAAGATGGGATTCCTGGTGCAGGAGACCGCGCAGCACGCCGCCCGCCGCGGAATACACTGAAAGTAGGGTGAAGCCGCCCGATGGCCAACGCATCGTTCAAAAAGACGGTAGGCGAGTACCTCTCACTCGCCTTTTTGCTGCCCACCTCGGCAATGGTGGGGTATGTGATCGGCTACCTGCTGGATAAGGCCTTCGGTACGCATTTTCTGTTTCTCGTCTTCCTGATTCTGGGGATCATCTCGGGCTTCCTCCAGTTGATCCGGCAGGTGCAGCGGGACACTCGCAACAATGGCTCTGGATGAGGACTTCTTTGCCCGCGCGGTCGGACGCATGGCGCTGTGGATGCTCGTGCTCGCCATCGCCGGCGGGATAGCGGGGCTGGCCGTCGACGGCTGGCGCTGGAGCGCCGGATTCCTGCTCGGCGCGGGGGCCTCCGCGCTGAATTTCCGCTGGATGAAGCAGATCGTCCAGGCTCTGGGGGATAGCAGGCCTCGCAAGCGGCCCAAGGCCCGCCTGGCGGTATTCCTGGGGCTGCGCTACGCCCTGCTTGGGCTCGCAACTTATGTTATATTCGTTACTTCCGCATTACGTGTGTCCGCATTTCTGGCGGGTCTGTTCATCGCCGTTGCAGCCGTCGTAATGGAAATTCTTTTCGAACTGATGTATGCACGAATCTGAGCTTTGGATCACCAAGTTGTTTAACGATCATCTGGCCGGGCTGGGCAACGCCTTCCTGGGGATCGTCGGCATGCAGGCGGAGCACCGGCCGTGGAGCAATTACATCACGATGGAGCTCGTGGTGGTTCTGCTGATGATGTTGCTGTTTGCTTTCCTGCGGCCCCGCCTTTCGGTTGATCACCCGGGCAAGCTCCAGCATCTTTTCGAAGTGATCCACGATTTTCTACGCGGGGAATCGGAAGACCAGGTGGGGCACGGCGGCGCCAGGTACCTGCCGTATTTCGGCACCATTTTCCTGTTTATCCTGTTCGGCAACCTGATCGGGATTATTCCCGGTTTCGAGTCGCCTACCCAGTCACCCGCGGTGCCGCTGGGCTGCGCGCTGGCCACGTTCCTCTATTACAACTTTGTGGGTCTGAAAGAGCAGGGAGTGGGCAAGTACCTGGCCCATTTCGCCGGTCCCATGCCGTTCCTGGCGCCGCTGATGATTCCGATCGAGCTGATGAGCCACCTGGCGCGACCGCTCTCCCTCACCATCCGTCTTTACGCCAACATGTACGCCGGCGAAAAGGTAACCATGGTGTTCCTGGGGCTGACCTATTTCGCCATACCCGCGGTTTTCATGGGACTGCACGTGTTCGTTTCCCTGCTGCAGGCCTACATTTTTGCTCTGCTGACCATGATGTACGTGGCCGGCGCGGTATCGCACGAGCACTAATTTTTACCGGCATAATGCCGCCCGTAGTGTGAGCCCGGCTGCAAGAGGATGACGGGAACCACCTCCTGCGGGTGATTTGATAGAAGGAGAAGTGAAATGAAGACAAAGCTGATGTTGCTGGTGCTCCTGCTGCTCTGCGCCAGCCCGATTTTCGCCCAGACGCCGGGGAGCACCACCAACTGGGTGGCCATCACCTCCGGTTTCTCCATGGCAATCGCCTCTGCCGGTTGCGGTCTGGCCCAAGCCAAGGCCGTGGCGGCTTCGGCGGAAGCCATGGCGCGCAACCCGGGAGCCTCGGCGGCAATCCGGTTCGCCCTGCTGTTAGGCCTGGTGCTGATCGAGTCGCTGGCGCTCTACACGCTGGTTATTATCATCCTGAAGGTC
>CAZMRK010000157.1:0-7215 GCA_964568355.1 uncultured Solibacteraceae bacterium
GTCTCCGGCGTAGGCCTTGCTGCTTCGCCATCGCCGCTCTACATTCGCGGCTATACCGTCATTCCAGAACCGCAAAAAGTGGAACTCCATGGCGGGGATTTTCCGTTCCATGACGGATGGCGGTTGGAGCCGGGCGAGGGCGTCCGGTCCAACGATGTGGCGGTGGAAAGCCTGAAAGCGCAATTAGCCGGGCGGTACGGGCTGACACTGGGGAACCGGGGGAAAGGCAACGTTGTCGAGCTGGCAATTCATCCGGGAGCTGTGAAAATCGGCACGGCTATAGATTCAGATAAAACTGCCCTGGCGGAACAGGCGTACAGTCTGGATCTGGGTTCGGAGCGAATTCGCATTACGGCGAACGCACCCGCCGGCCTGTTCTACGGGATGGAGACGCTCGTACAGTTAGTGAAATCCGAACGGGGCAAGCTGTGGCTGCCGCAAGGCCAGATCGTGGATTGGCCGGATGTCAGGCTCCGCGAGGTTTTCTGGGACGAGCAGGAACATCTCGACCATCCCGACGTGATAAAACAAGCGATCGAACGGGCTGCTTTCTTCAAAATCAATGCGTTCGCACTGCGTTTGAACCAATATTTTGAATATCAGAGCGCGCCTGCCCTGGTCGACCCTTATGCGCTCACGCCCGCGCAGCTTCAGGAGTTGACCGATTATGGTCTGCGCTACCACGTTCAAGTGATCCCGTATCTCGACGGTCCAGCACACGCGAATTTCATCCTGAATCATGAGGAGTACGCCAGGCTGAGAGCGTTTCCCGAAACGACATTCGAAATGTGCTCGACAAATCCCGAGACCTACAAGCTGCTCTATGGCATGTTTCAGGACCTGGTGGACGCCAACAAGGGCGTGAAGTATTTCCATCTCTCAACGGACGAAGCATGGTTCATCGGGAAGGCCAATAACAACCAGTGCCAGGAAGCAAACCGGGCGAAAGAACTGGGTAGCCCCAGCAAGCTGTGGGTTGAATTCACCCAAAAAACCGCGGGCTACCTGGAGGCTCACGGCCGCAAGGTGATTTTCTGGGGCGAGACACCCATGCAGGCGGAAGATATTCCGTTGCTGCCGTCCGGCCTGATCAATGGAGAAATTTACAGCACGGCCTACAACAAGGCTTTTCGCGCACACGGCATCGGCCAGATGATCTATACCAATTCGCTGCCGGACGATCCGCTATTTCCGTCATACTATGTCCTGTCGCCGGAGGAGCAGGTACATCCCCGCAAGGCCGAGGAACGTGCGACCACGGTTTTCAATGAGATTTCCTATACTTCAGGGCGGCATGAAGCGGACATCGTGGGAGCCGGCATTTTTGCCTGGGGAGATCTCGGCCCGCATCCCGAGACGTTCTGGTTAGGCTATGCTGTGGGTGCATCGGCGGCCTGGCATCCGGGCTCATCGGACCCGCGCGAACTCGCCCACAGCTTCTACCGGCTGTTTTACGGCGCCGGCGCCAGCAGCATGGGCCGGCTCTATCAATTGATGAGCACGCAGGCGCAGTTCTGGGCCGGCAGTTGGGACAGCAAGCCAGGAGGGCCGCTTGTCTTCGGGTATTCATATGGCATCGGCCCTTTCACTCCGCACCAGCCGGCACTTCCCCTTCCCGCGGTGCCGGACGGGAACTATCTGCGGGTGGCGCACAATTGGCTTCCGGAGAACTCCACGCGCCTGAAATTAGCCTGGAAGTTTCTGGGAGAGAATGACGAACTACTGAATCTGTTGTATGCCAATTTAGGCGCGATTCAGTTCAATCGTTACAATCTTGAGGTTTATCTCTCGATCGCCCAGTTGTGCCGGCAGAATCTGCTCCTATTCACATCGCTGGAGGAAATCAGCAATGCTCTGGAGAAAGCTCAAGAGCACGCTGCCAGATTGCGTTATGCGGACGCCGTGGCCGCTCTGGACCAGGCGCTCGACGTGGCTGGGAAAATTCGCGACGAGCGGAACCAGGCTCTGCATGACGTCACGGCAACCTGGTATAAAACGTGGTTCCCGAGAGTTCGCGAAGCGAACGGGCGTCACGCGACTCGGGCGCCGCAGAATTTTGTGGATACGGAAAGTACTGAAGGCGCCCGGCGCCGGCAGGAAGGCTTGCTTTATCTCATCGAGCGGGAATTCGTGTGGCCATTCGGTGATTGGGTCAACCAGGTGCAGGCCGTGAGGAACCGCTATGCGAGAGAGCACAAACTGCCCGCGCGTGATGGCAAGTTCGACTGGCAAGATACGGCAACCCTGCACAGCCAGGCGGCTGATCGCGGGTTGTGAGCGCTTCGGGAAATGCGCTTTTCTGAAATAGTGGATCACCCCGGAGGGGGCTAGCGCACCACCCTGCTTTTCTTCCGGATGTGGTCACTTCATCTTCTTTGCAAGGGCAAACGAGATTCTTTAAGGAGATGAAGTGAATCGCTTATGTTGACAGGTTGTCAACAATCTTCTGCGGTAATCTGAAAAGTATGAAAACACGCGCAAAAACGGCGGGACGTCGCGCTCATTCGGATGTGCCACCCAGGCGCGCGCCGAATCTAAGGGCGATGCTGGCCTCGTGTATACGCAGCGCAATCATGCGCGGAGAATATTCTCCGGGATCGCCGCTTGGGGAGGTGGAACTCGCACAGCGATTTGGCGCGAGCCGCGGACCGGTTCGCGAAGCTCTCATTCAACTGGAGCGAGAGTACCTCGTGCGCGCGATTCCAAATCGAGGGTGCTTTGTCACCACGATGACCGAGCAGGAATTTGATGAAATCGTCACGTTGCGCTCGGTTCTCGAACCTCTCGCACTGGAATCAGCTCGGAACCACGCCACTCCGAAGGATCTAAAGGACTTGAGCCGGCGGTTAGGCAAGATGGAGTCGCTCGCCAGGAGTGGTGACCAGCGGTCCTACATCCAGATGGACTATGAGTTTCATGTCGCCATCTGGGAGCTAAGCAGACGGCCGCTGTTGGCTGAGGTGCTGAAGCGCATCTCCGCGCCCGTCTTTGCCTTCGAGTCGATTGTAGAGGAGCGCTATCGGCGCGCGCACTACGACATGCTGTCCGATGCGCGAGCCCACGCACTCCTGGTGGAATATCTTGGTGGAAAGACCGACAAAGGCGCTCACGCGTGTCTTCAGCCGGTCCTCGAACTGGCGACGCACGCGGAGAAACCGATTGTGTTCGAGCGCCGTCGCGGTAGCCGCGTTTTACAATAAAAACAGTGCTGGTCACCATTGCCCCCAAATTGACGCGTCCGGAATGGCTGCGCGCGCCCGCTCCCGTGGGTGAAAACTACCGCGACCTGAAGTCCCTCATCGAGCGACTCAAGCTGCATACGGTGTGCGAAAGCGCCGCTTGCCCCAACGTAGGTGAGTGCTGGAACCATCGCACGGCCACGTTCATGATCCTGGGAAACGTCTGCACCCGCCGGTGCGGCTTTTGCGCGGTGCAAAAGGGGCCGCCGCTGCCGGTGGACTATGACGAACCCCGGCGCGTGGCCGAGGCTGTCGCGGCCATGGGCTTGCGCTTCGCCGTCATTACCAGCGTCAACCGTGATGACCGGAAGGATGGGGGCGCGGAACTCTTCGCCCTGACGATCCAGGCCATCCGCGAGACGGTTCCGGGCTGCGGCGTCGAGGTCCTGGTGCCCGATTTTCAAGGCAGCCACGCGGCTATGGAGATCGTCATGAAGGCCGCTCCGGACGTGCTGAACCACAATACCGAGACCGTGCCGCGGCTCTACCGGCAGGTGCGGCTGGGCGCGCGCTACGAGCGCTCGCTTGACATGCTGGCCTATGCCAAGAGCATCTCGGCCGATACACCCACCAAGTCCGGGCTGATGCTCGGGCTGGGCGAAACCAGCGACGAGGTTTTACAGGTCATGCGGGATCTGCGGGAGCATCACGTGGACATTTTGACCCTGGGCCAATACCTGCGCCCTTCTCCAAAGCATCTTCCGATCGTGCGCTATATTCCTCCGGACGAATTTGCCGAATACCGCCGGCAGGGGCAGGCGATGGGCTTCCGCCACGTCGAGGCCGGTCCGCTGGTGCGCAGTTCCTATCACGCCGCTTCGGCGGTCTGATCGGGTTCGTTCTATTTGGTAGATAATCAGTAGTGCTTCGCGGGCCGGACCGGCGAAGGCGAAGCGCACAACACCATGAACCACTACCAGAACTTCATCGGCGGCCGTTTTGTGCCGTCCTCCGGAGCCGGGGAACGGATCGAGGTGAAGAACCCCGCGACTGGTGAGCGGATCGCCACCGTACCGGAGACCACGCCGGAGGGCGTGGAAGCGGCTTTCGCCGTAGCCGCGGCTGCACAGCCGGAATGGGCCAGCCGGCCCGCCGTCGAGCGCGCCCGTCTGCTGCACGGCATCGCCTCGAAACTCCGGGAGCGCGTCGAGCCGCTGGCTCGCACCATTGTGGAGGAGCAGGGCAAAATCCTCGACCTGGCCTCGGTCGAAGTGCAATTCACGGCGGATTACTTCGACTATATGGCCGAATGGGCCCGCCGCATCGAAGGCGAGATCATCCAAAGCGACCGTCCGGGAGAAACGATCCTGCTGTTCCGGCACCCCATCGGTGTGGTGGCGGGCATTCTCCCCTGGAATTTCCCGTTCTTCCTGATCGCGCGGAAGGCCGCTCCCGCGCTTGCCACCGGAAACACCATCGTGATCAAACCCAGCGAAGAGACGCCGGTGAACGCGGTGAAGTTCTGCGAGTTGCTCGTGGAGCTGGGCGTGCCGGCCGGGTTGATCAACATTGTCCACGGGCGCGGGCCGACCGTGGGCCGCGCGCTGGCCGGTTCGCCCCGCGCAGGGATGGTCAGCTTCACGGGCAGCGTCGAAACGGGTTCGGCTGTGATGGAAGCGGCGTCGCGTAACATCACCAAGGTCAATCTGGAGCTGGGCGGCAAAGCTCCGGCAATTGTCATGGCCGATGCCGACGTGGATATGGCCGTCAAAGCGATTCGCGCCTCACGCATCATCAACAGCGGCCAGGTCTGCAACTGCGCCGAGCGCGTCTACGTTCAGTCGCGAATTGCCGGCGAGTTTGTGGAAAAGCTCTCGGCGGCGATGCGAAGTACCCGGTTCGGCGATCCCCTGAAACAGGCCTCGGTCGAATACGGCCCGCTGATCAACGAGGCCGGATTCCGGAAGGTAGAGCGCCTGGTCAGCGGCGCGATCGGCCAGGGCGCCACCGTGGTCACCGGCGGGCAGCGCGGCGCCGGCGACGGCGGCTATTACTATGAGCCCACCGTCCTGACCGGCTGCCGGCAGGAGATGGAGATCATCCGGAAAGAGATCTTCGGCCCGGTGATCCCCGTAGTCACGTTTGACGATCTGGATCAGGCTATCCAGTACGCCAACGACTCCGAGTACGGCCTCACCTCGTCCATCTACACGCGCGACCTGAATGTAGCGCTCAAGGCTTGCCAGGAGATCCGCTTCGGCGAGACCTATATCAATCGCGAGAATTTCGAAGCCATGCAAGGCTTCCACGCCGGATGGCGCAAGAGCGGAATCGGCGGAGCCGACGGCAAGCACGGAGTCTACGAATTCACGCAGACGCACGTGGTCTATTTGCAGCGTAATTGAAGCTCGGCCTCGCTGCCGCTGAACAGAACCTCGGCCATCGCCCGCAGGAATTCGGATTCGGAGAACCGGCTGGCATAGGCCTGCAAGTCGTCTGGCCGGATGCTCGGTTCGATCCCCTCCAGGCGGACGACCGCCGCGTTCAGATCCTCTTCCGACGGCTCGTGGTAGAAGACTCCGCCAAAAGGCGGAACCGTCTCCAGCGCTCCACCGCGGCCCAGCGCGACAACCGGTTTGCCGCTTGCCAGAGCCTCCACCGGGGTGATGCCAAAATCTTCCTCACCGGGCAGCACGAACGCGCAGCTGCGCGCGTAGAGATCGCGCAGGTCCTCATCGCCGACCCGCCCCAGGAATTCGATATTCGGAGCGGCCATCCGCTTCAGACGGCGGTATTCGGGCCCATCCCCGACGATCCGCAGACGCCGTCCGCTGCGCGAGAATGCCCGCACCGCGCAATCGATGCGCTTGTAAGCCACCAGTTCGGAAACAATCAGAAAGAAATCCTCCGGCGGTTTCCAGTAGAAGGACTGCACCGCGACGGGAGGGTAAACAACGTCCGACTCACGGCGGTACGTCTTCCAGATGCGTGCCTGCACATTGCGGCTGTTAGCGATAAAGCGGTCCACCCGGGCGGCGGTGGAGAAGTCCCAAAGACGCAGGTAGTTGGCCAGTGGCGCCATGGCCGCTCGCTTCCAACGGGAGTGGGTCCACTCCGACCGGTAAGCCGGATACAGGTCCCACAGATAGCGCATGGGCGTGTGGCAATAACAGATGTGGCGGGCGCTCGAATCCGTAATAACGCCTTTGGCCGGTCCGGATTCGCTGGAGACGATGAGATCGTATCCGCGCAGATCAAAGCTCTCCAGGGCCAGCGGCATGAGCGGCAAGAGCGATCGGTGCCAGGCGCGCAGGGGGTTGAGGAAGGAAGAGATGATGCGGTGCCGCCGGACCTCCGGTGACAGCGTTTGGGGATCGCAAAATAACGTGAATACGTCGGCGTCCGGCAGGAGACGGCAGAGCGCGTCGAGGACCTTTTCTCCGCCGCGGCGGTTCAGGAGCCAGTAGTGCACGATGGCCGCACGCATGGCCACCAGCTTACCGCTTGCCGGCGGCGGCTCGCCGGGCGGCCTCTGCAGGTTTAACGACTGTAACCCCGACCCTCGTGATATCCATAGGTTTGTCATGGCATTGGGCGTTCGGGAGGCGGCTGTGTTTGATCCCCTGTTGCACGAGATCGACTTAGCGCTCTCTGCCCGGCAATATCCACTCGGTTTCCCTCTGCAGATTTGTACGAACTCCCACGAAGTGCTGCGGGCCGCCCAGGTGGCCTGGGGCAGCCACCGGCCGGCTTTCGATCGGCAGGCCTTGCAGATTCGCGCGGTGGTACAGGAGGAGGGTTCGGCGGTGAAATCTCCGCCGGCGTTCCGCAGCCAGGGGCGCCAGATCGCCATCGTCTACGATCGCGACAATTTCGCTGTCTGCGATGCCGCCTCACGCACGGCCTGGTGTTTTGTCTCGCAGCGGACGGCGGCGGACGACCGGGCATTCCGGTTCCACTTTCTGGAAGCCATGGCCTATCTGCTGCTGTGCCAGAGCTACGCCGTTCCTGTGCATGCCGCCTGTATCGCCCGCGA
>CAZMRK010000158.1:0-3371 GCA_964568355.1 uncultured Solibacteraceae bacterium
GTAGGGCGGAGCGTCGCCAGGAGTGGCGACGCTGCCCGATAAATCGGGCGCTACAGCGGTCGCTTGCCGGGTTTTAGGGCGGTGGCGATCTTGCCGCTGAGCTCCTTGGTTTCCTTGGATTCGGGGACGGCCTTGAGGGCGTCCTGCGCGCGCTCGCAGAAGATTTTCATCTTACTGGGGTCGTCCAGCCTGGCGGCCGTATAGAGCTGGGAATAATCGTAAAGGGATCGTGCGGCGGCGGCTAGAAATACGGGCCGGGGCACCTTGGCTTCGCCTGCCTTGAGCAATTCCTGCGTTTTGGCAAGATCGTCGGGAGCACCCGCGGCGCGGCATGCGGCCAGCAACACCTGGCGCGTGACGGCTCGTTTCTGGGCGGTCTCGGCTTCATTCGGAGGCGGCATGATTCCATTGGCCGCTTTCGCCAGCGTGGCAACCGGGGTGGCGCTTCCGCCCGGATAGGGGAAGGCAAGCGCTACCGAATCGCCCTGCTGACTCTTCTGGAAATCCTGATACGTTTCCGCATAGTGCTGGGCCAGGCGGCTGGCCGTATTGCGGTAATTGGCGGCGAGACGGCGAAAGCTCAAGGGGTCGGCTTTGTTTGCCCGCGCCCCGGTTTCGTAAGCATCGGCAAGATCGACGTAGCCCTGTGCCATGCCGGAAGTCACGACCATGAGCCAGGGACGGGCGCGGCCGCCATATTCGCTGTCCGAGGACAGCTTATCCAGGTGATCGATGGTCTTTAGATAGTCTCCCTGGCCCCAAGTCTCCCTGGCGGCAGCCCAGAAGAAGGCCGGCGTTCCGGGCTGTGGCGCGCTGGTGCCGGAACAGGAACAGAGGAGTGCGGCTGCGCCGATGGCCGCCCACAGGGCCGGCCGGCACTTCGCCTGTAACGTCATGGTTGTGCCTCCGTGTACCGAATTCGATACCACAGGGCATCGGGATTTGCAAGGGAGTCATTTTAGGCTTGACACGGCAATTTATTAGTACTAAAAAATTAGTATGCGACCGCGAAGCACGACCTTGACCGATCAGGAACTGGAAATCATGAAGATCGTCTGGCAGCGGGAGGCGGCGACGGTGCGGGATGTCTATGAGGCACTGCTGGAGCGCCGGAAGATCGCCTACACCACGGTGATGACCATGATGAAGATCCTGGAGCAGAAGAAATACCTGAAGAAGAGCCAGGTGGATCGCGCGTATGTTTACCGGCCGGCGCAACCCAAGAAGCAGGTGATTGGGGCGATGGTGCGGGAGTTCGTGAACCGGGTTTTCAACGGGTCGGCGGAACCGCTGCTGGTGCACCTGGTGGAAGACCGGCGGATCTCCGCGGAGGAACTGGAAGAGATCCAGCGGCTGATGGGGAGGAAGTCATGACGGCGGGATTGTGGTGGCGGGACCTGCTGGCGTGGAGCCTGCAAGTGCTGGTGCTCACGGGTATAGGCACGCTGGTGGCGCAGGCGGCGCGCCTGCACGATGTCCGGGCGCGGCAGTATTACTGGCAGGCGCTGCTGTTGCTGGCGCTGGCGCTGCCGGCGGTGGAGCCGTGGCGGCAGGTAGCCGGCACGGTGACGGTGGAGATGGGACCGGCGCAGACGAAGCCGGCGGATCAGGAAACGGCCGCGCGGTGGCGCATTCCCTGGCTGGAAGCAGCCCTGTGTCTGCTGGCGGCAGGCGCGGCGACGCGGGGAGCGTGGCTGGCGGGAGGGTTCGTCCGTCTGGCGCGATACCGGCGGGAATCGCCGCTGGTGGAGCCACTGCCGGCGGGGCTGGACGTGTTGCAGCGGCGCCTGATGGTGTGGGCCGAGTTTCGCCGGTGCGACGAGGTCGCAGGTCCAGTGACCTTCGGGTGGAGAAGGCCGGTGGTACTGCTGCCGGGCCGTCTGCTGGAGATGGCGCCGGCTCAACTGGAAGCGGTGGCCTGCCATGAACTGATCCACGTGCGGCGGCGGGATTGGGCCGTCACGGTGGTCGAGGAACTGGTGCGGGCGGTGCTGTGGTTCCATCCGGCGATCTGGTGGATCCTGAGCCAGATTCAACTGGCGCGGGAGCAGGCGGTGGACCACGAGACCATTCGCTGGACGGCGGCACGGGAGCAATACCTGGATGCGCTGCTGGCCGTGGCGGGCGGCCCGGCGGAGGCGGATCTGGCACCGGCGCCATTGTTCCTCCGCAAGCATCACTTGCGGGCGAGGGTGGTTTCGATTGTGAAGGAGGTATCGATGTCGAAAGAACGTGTAGCGACTACGCTGGCAGCAAGCCTGTTGTTGCTGCTGGGAACTGCCTGGTTTGCAGCGGGCGTATTTCCACTCGAAGCGGCGCCGCAGGAGGACGCTCAGGGCATTTCGGTGGACGTGGGATCGGTGGCGATCCTACATCGGACGGGGGTGGAGTATCCCCGGGAGGCGCGGGAAAAGGGCATTCAAGGAGACGTGCTGGTGGGAGCGCAGATCAATGAGCGCGGGTTAGTGATGGACGCGCGGGTGCTGAGCGGCCCGGAGGAATTGCGGGCAGCCGCGCTGGCTTCCGTGTTGCAGTGGCATTTTGCCAAACCTGCCAGCGCACCGGTGACCGCACAGGTGGCGATTCATTTCCAATTGGCGGGAGTGGCTGCGCAAAGTGCGGCAGGGACGGCAGGTCCCAGCATGACGATTCAACCCGCTCCTTTGAAACAACTCACCGTGGAAGGGTTACCCCCAGCCAGGCGGGAAGAACTGCTGGCCCGGATTCCGGTGCACGAGGGCGACATGCTGAACACGGAGAATATGCAGGCGACCGTCCAGGCCGTACAGGAGTTCGACGAGCACCTGAGCGTGAACATACAAAGGGGTAGTGACGGCGCCAGTATGCGGATCGTGCTGTCTCCCACGGTTGGCGTTGGGGCAAGCCGAAACACACCCACCATACGCGTGGGCACCGGTGTGCAGCAGAACAAGCTACGATCCCAGGTCCCGCCGGTCTACCCGCCGGAAGCCAAGCAGGCCCGCATTCAAGGTACGGTCCGCATGAATGCAACGATTGGGGAAGACGGCAAGGTCCAGAACCTCACCGTGGTAAACGGGCATCCGCTGCTGGTTCCGGCGGCGATGGAGGCGGTCCGGCAGTGGGTCTACGCTCCTACCCTGCTCAACGGCAATCCGGTTGCGGTGATGACGACGGTCGAGGTGAATTTCACGCTGAACTAGTAAGCACACCGAAAGAAAAAGCAACCGCCGATTCACGCGGATTCACGCCGATGGAATGCTTCGTATCGGTATGCCGTGGAGCAAAATAGTGGGTATCTTCCGGGACCCGGGCAAGCGCACTTGCGATCCACGTGGTATATCCACGGTTTCAGCACAAAAAATCAGATGCAGATTCATCCGAAAGGGACC
>CAZMRK010000159.1:0-31223 GCA_964568355.1 uncultured Solibacteraceae bacterium
GCACGGTTGCGGTCCCCCGGTTGGTGGCCGGTGCCGTGGGCTTGGCAGGCGAGTGGTGGTGGCGGTTGAGCGGACGCCCGGTGATTCTTTCCCGGGAAAAAGTCGCTGAGGCCTGCTATGCTGCTTGGACCTGCGACTCCGGCCGCGCGCGGCGGGAGTTGGGCTTTGAGACAAAGTATTCACTACGGGACGGGATGGCGGAAACACTGGCATGGTACCGGGAGGCTGGTTGGCTGAAGTGATGCAGGTCAGTCCGGAGAAGGCGCAAAGCGCCGATGCGCTGGCCCTCTCTGGCTGGTGGCCTGTGGACCGGGTGATTTTGCCTTACCTGGCATTGACCGGACTCCTGATCCTCGCTTATCTCCCGCGCATCCCCGAGGCTCCTACCCTCCTTGCCTTGCATCTCGCTGGGATCCTGCTGGTGATGGCCTCCATGCGCTACCCCGGACGCGTCAGTTGGGTCTTCCGGCACTGGTATCCCCTTCCATATGTAGCCTCTTGCTACAAGGAAATGGCCATTTTGATCCCCCCGATCCGCGGCGCCGGCATGGACCGCCAACTAGCCAATTGGGACTATCGGATCTGGGGTGTACATCCCACCGTTTGGCTGGAGCGCTGGCAGGTCCCCGCCCTTACTGAGTTCCTCCAGATCATCTATTCGATTTTCGTGCCGATGGTCTTGCTGGTGGCCTATCTCATCTGGAAGCAGCGGCGCTATCTGGAGTTTCGATATTACGCTTTTTTAATCGCAATGGGGTTTCTTGCGTCCTATGTCGGTTATTTCCTGGTTCCGGTCCGCGGACCAAGATTCCTGCTGCACGCCCTGCAACACACTACCCTCCAGGGATTATGGCTGTTTCAGTGCCTTCAAGGTGCCCTCGACAAGCTCGAATCGGCCCACTACGATTGCTTCCCGAGCGGACATACCGAGCTGACCGTACTGGCCTGCTGGGGTAGCCGGCAGATCTCCAACCGGCTGTTCTGGGCATATTTGTGCTACACCTTATGCATCATTTTTGCTACAGTTTATCTTCGATACCATTACACGATCGATGTATTGGCTGGGCTGGTCCTGGCTTTCGCGTTGCTGATCGCGTCGCCGTATCTGTATCAATTCTGGCAACAAAGGGGCAGTAGGCTTGGGAGGAGTTGAAGTTGTTCGGGTTGAAGATACACACACGCTGAGGCAATTCGTGGATCTCCCCTATTCGCTGTATCAGACTGACCCGTATTGGGTGCCGCCCCTACGAATCGCGCAGAAGCAGCTATTGAATCAGCGCAAGCACCCGTTCTACGCGCACGCCGAAATGCAGTGTTTTCTGGCGCGCCGGAATGGCTCCGTGGCGGGGCGCATCGCTGCCATCATAGACCGCAACTACAACCAGTTTCAGAAAGAAGAAAGTGGTTCTTTTGGTTTCTTTGAGTCCGTCAACGACTCCCAGGTGGCTGGCGCGCTGCTGGAGTCGATGCGGACATGGCTGCGCGAACGGGGAGCCAGAGTCATTCGGGGCCCCTTCAATCCCTCCACGAATTATGAATGTGGGATGCTGGTGGACGGCTTTGAGACCCAGCCGTATATCATGATGCCCCACAACCCACCCTATTATCGGGGTCTCATGGAACAGGCGGGCCTGCGCAAGGCCAAAGACCTGTGGGCCTATGTCAGCAAGGTGTCGGCGGTAGGAGCGGAGAAGGTGGACCGGGTGGCCGGCAAAGTGCTCGATGCCAATTGCGTCCGGATACGTCCCATTCGGATGAAGGCTTTTCAGGAAGATGTGGAACGGGTATGGCAGGTCTATAACGCCGCCTGGGAACGGAACTGGGGATTTGTTCCCATGACTCGCGACGAGTTCCTGCATGAGGCTGCGGAGATGAAGCAGATCCTGGTCCCGGATTTCGTGCTGCTCGGCGAAGTCGGAGACCGGGTCGTCGGATTCGCCCTGGCCCTCCCGGACATTAACATTGCATTAAAACACGCAGGGGGACGGCTGTTTCCGTTAGGGTTACCTAAGATCCTCTATTATCAGCGGAAGATCCGGCGCCTCAGAGTGTTGGCCCTTGGGGTAGTGGAGGAATTCCGGACTGCGGGCGTGGCGGCTGCTTTCTATTCCACCCTGATCCGGAACGCACGGCGGCTAGGCTATGAGGAGAGCGAGATGTCATGGATACTGGAGGATAACGCGCTCATGAACCGTTCGCTCGAGGTCATGGGTGCCCGGAAGTATAAGACGTATCGTATATACGAATGGAATTAAGAAAGATGCGCAGCCTACCGACCAGCGTGGCGCCGGGCCAGAAGCGAGCCGGCGTATCCAACGACCTTTTTGATAAGTGCCGCAATTTTACCCGTCCGGGCGATCTGCAGGCCGCCGGGCTCTACATGTACTTCGAAATCTTCAGTGACCGGGAGGGCTGCGGTCCCGGCGAAGTACGCATGGGAGATCGCAAGGTGCTCATGTTCGGGTCGAACGATTACCTGGGCTTGATTACCCATCCCAAAGTGAAGGAGGCTGCCGTGCATGCGCTGCGCCAGTACGGCACCGGCTGCAGCGGGTCGCGCCTCCTGAATGGAACGCTGGATTTGCATGTGAAGCTGGAGCATGACCTGGCAGCCCTGGTTCACAAGGAAGCCGCCATCATCTTCGGTACCGGATTTCAGGCCAACTACGCGGCCCTTTCCGCCTTGGCGGAAAAGGGCGATGTGATGATCTGCGATCACAACTTGCATGCCAGCCTGGTGGAGGGCGCCTTGCGGTCGGCGGCGCGCACCGTCCGGTTCCGCCATAACGATCTGGATCACCTCGAGCGCTGCCTGGAGAACTGTCCTCCCGAGGAGCGCATTCTGATCGTTTCCGAAGGCGTCTTCAGCATGGAAGGCGACATCGCCGACTTACCTGGAACGCTTCGCCTGGCCAAGCCCTATGGAGCGCGCATCTATGTCGATGAAGCGCACGGGCTCGGCGTCTTGGGGCCGACCGGCGCCGGAGCGGCGGAACATCTCGGCGTGCTGGACGACGTCGACATCATCATGGGCACATTCAGTAAGTCGCTGGCGTCGGTAGGCGGCTTTGTCGCCTCGTCTCGTCCGGTGATCGACTACCTGAAACACACGGCACGTCCGTTCGTATTCTCGGCTAGTCTTCCAGCCGCATCGGTAGCCGCGGTGAGTGCCGCGCTCGAGATCATGCGCAAGGAGCCGGAGCGCCGCCGCCACCTGCTGCGCGTGGCCAGCCGGTTGCGCTCGGAACTCCGCTCGCGAGGCTTTTCGGTCCTGGATGGCGAGACCCCCATCGTGCCGGTCGTCATCGAGAGCGAAATCGATCTCTGCCGCCTCTGTAAAGCCCTGCTCGAAAAAGGCATCTACACCAACCCTGTACTGCGTCCAGCGGCAGCCCAGAATCTCCTCCGCATCTCCTGCACCGCGGCGCACACCGACGCGCAGGCAGACCGCCTGGTGACGACACTGGAGAAAGTTACCAAACAACTAAATATCACCCGCTAACTCCCCCAATGTGGCGCACGTTTCAACGTGCAGCGTCGACTTAAGTCGACGCTCCGCCTGTTATCATCGACTTACTCCAGTTACAACAACTGAAGCAAGTCGTTCACAGCGGAGCCTTATAGCTGGCCGTGACCGCATCAACCACGCGACCATCCACGTACAGCGTGACCGTCACCGGCAGATCCGTGGTGGGACGGGAAAGCTGATGGCGGATGGCAAGCGGCGGTTTTTCGTGGGACTGTACGACTTACCGAAGGTCGCGGGTGCGTGGCAGCAAGCTAAGGATGCGGGGATCGACCTCGTGCATGTGGCGCCGGATGAGGAGGCATTCGGGCATGCGCGTGAGTACGGACTGCGCACGTGGGTCAGCCTGGGATCGATTTCGGCGAAAAATCGGGCAGCGGACGAAGCGCGCATTCGGGCAGTAGTGAAACGCTTCCGAAAGGATCCCGCGCTGCTGTTCTGGGAGACTGAAGACGAGCCAGCGTTTGTGTGGAAGAGCCGGTCGGCCAGGATACCGCCAGAACAGATTATTTCGACACATGATTTTGTACGGCGGCTGGACCCGGCACACCCGCTGTATTTGAATCACGCTCCGGTCAATCTGGAGAGCACGCTCGAACGATACAATCCGGGCGCCGAGATTGTAGCCGCTGATATTTATCCGGTAGTCCCGCGGGGCATACGAGAAATGTATGCGCTATGGGAGGATGGGCAGCAGGGCGATCTGCTTAACCAAACGCTCAGCCAGGTGGGGCAATACACGGACAAAATGCGCCGGCCGGGTAGCAACGCCCGGCCGGGCGGTGTTCATGGTGCTGCAGGCGTTTGCGTGGGAGGACCTGCGCCAGAAGGACCGCGATCCGAAGATGGTGCTGTATCCGGACCGGGAGCAACTGCGGTCCATGGCATATCAGGCGGTGGTCCACGGAGCCAACGGGCTGTTGTTCTGGGGCTTGGCGAGTATGCCGGAGGGCGCTCCGATCTGGAATGATCTGTGCGCGGTGACAAAAGAGTTGGCGCAAGTGAAGCCGGAACTCGCCTCGCGCCCTGTAACGCTGCCTTTGCGGATCGAATACAGGGAGACCGGTCACAGTCTGGACCGAGGGATTGAGTGGACTGCACGGCCTTCGCAAAAGGGAATCCTACTCGTGTGCGTGAATGCCGACTGGTATCCGGTGAAGGCGGTTCTCCATACTCCACAGGTGAAAGCGGTGGAGGTGGTTTTCGCTCCCTTTGAGGCGAAGACGATCCGTCTCTAGAGCCTCGTTCGGCGAAGTTCATTGGGAAGCCTTCCTGCAGTGCCTGGGCACGCGGCTCCTCCGCACCAAGAGGCACTTATTCTCCCGCCAATACCTCATTCTGAGGTGAGACAGTTCGAAGCCTATCCATGCCGGATATCGGTTCCCCGCCTTCAAGAATGGAGCCCTTATGGAACCGGTAGCATCTGCCGATAAGAGTCAGTGATGACGGTGTTGCATCATGCTCTCCCGGTGGCGATCCCACCGTGGTGGAACTGCTCTTCTGGCCGTTATCTCACGGGCTAGCAATTGAAGTACTAAGAAATCGGGAAAAGATGTCCAGGCCCCTTCTCTATCATGCTCTACTCTGCACGGTCGCGACTGCTCTGGTGCTCGCGTTCGTTTCTGCGCCAGCCTCGGCTCAGATCGTCATAAAGGGCGAGGATGTTACCTTGCGGCTCGGTATTCAGGGGCAAGTCTGGGCGGATTGGACACAAGACTCTTCCCTGGGCCCCCAGGGATACCAGCAGAATCTCTATCTTCGCCGCATGCGCCTGATGGCCAGCGGCGAAATCGGGAAGGACGTCAGCTTCTTTATCGAAACAGATTCACCCAATCTCGGGAAGACTCCAAAATCTGCCGCTGCGGGTTTCATGTTGCAGGATGCGTTTCTGGAGTGGAAGCCGACCAATGCCGTACGGATTGACGGAGGCTTGTTTCTGGTGCCGCTTTCGCGCAACGCGCTGCAATCCACGCTGAGTTACTACACCCTGGACCTCAGCTCCTTGGCTACAGTCAACAATGCTGCCACTCAGTCTGCAGGGCTGCGCGATTTAGGGTTTCAGGCTAGAGGTTTCTTTCTGAACGACCGGCTCCAGTATCGCGTGGGGGTATTTCAGGGCCAGCGCGATACGAATGCGCGGAATTCCCTACGTACGGCTGCCTACTTGCAATACGACTTCTTTGAGACGGAGACGGGCTACGTCTTTACCGGTACCGCGCTAGGCAAAAAGAAAATCCTGGCGGTCGATGTTGGAGCGGACAAGCAGGGAAGCTACCGAGGGCTTTCTGCCAATGTGGCGCTCGATCTGCCGGTGAACAGAGGAGACGAGATTGGTGGACAATTCCAGTACTTCCACTACGACGGTCGGAGGAAGTTTGCCGCGATTGCCAACCAAAACGATTGGTTCGTGGAAGGCGCCTACTACATTCACCGAGCGAAAACGCAGCCTTTTTTCAAATTAGAATCGCAGCAGTTTGTAACGGCTGCTGACGCGATCAGGAATCTCCATCGTGTCGGCACCGGGGTGAACTACTACGTGCATGGTCAGAACCTCAAATGGACGCTTCAGTATTGCCGGCTGCTGCCACAACACGAGTCGACACTCCAAGCCGGCAATGAAATCACGATGCAGCTTCAACTCCTCTATTTTTAGTTCTGCATAACCAGCCGCTTGTTATTGCGCTCGTGCGTAGTACCCGGGTCTCGAGAAGACGAGGAGACGCGGCTTTTGGACCAGCTTTACTCGTATTCGATGATATTTGCCGTCTCGTCCGGTTCCGGACGGGTGAAAACCCAGGACGTACTGGTTCCGCAGTTGAAGACCGATGCTTTCTGCAATCCTTGGCAGCTCGTTCGAGTTTCGAACGGAAAAGTGGCAACCTCCCGTGTCGCCAGCGAGTTCGGCAAGAAGGCGGAGGGCCCCTGGTTCTTCTTCCGGAAGCATGACGTCTCGTTCGCCAATGGCGACCGTGTAAATCCGAACGTCGGATTCACGCACCAGACTTCGAACCTCCGCTTCACTATAGCGGCTGTGGTTGTCCGCGCCATCGGAAATCACCAGCAGCGCCCGGCGAGTATTCTGCGCTCGTTTCATATAGGAAAGCGCCATGTGTACGGCATCCAGCAGGGCGGTCCTACCCTCGGACTGCGTGGAAATCAGACGGTTCTGAATGATCTCGGGAGCGTTTGTAAATGGCACGGAAAGATAGGGGCGGTCGTTGAAATCGACCAGAAAGAACTCGTCCTCGGGGTTGGCAGTCTGGAAAAATTCGGCAACTGCTTGGCGGGACTTAAGCAACTCCTCACCCACACTGCGGCTGCGGTCGAATACCAGTCCGACCGATGCTGGGGCGTCCTCCATCGAAAAGTGAACCACGTCCTGCTCGGTCTGATTTTCGAATATCCGGAATGCTTCCTTTCCCAATCCGGTGACGGATTGGTTCTTGACGTCCGTGACGGTAACCGGAATGAGCACGAGGTTGGAATCAATGCGGAGAGTGGACCCGGGGCTGGCATGAGGCGACAGTCGTGGTTTGATCGACACCTTCGTTTCGGCTGCCAGGAAGGCAGGGAGAACAGCCATCAGCACCACGTGGACATACGTCCATCCGGATCCCCTCAACCAAAACACAGTCAGCTACCTTTCTCATTTCGCGTCGCAGGGCCGCCATTCATGAGGCGCGCTGCGATGCGCAACTCCATTATCACGCTCCGACCCAGAGACAAGATGCATGTTGCCGGATTGAGAGTACTGGTATCCGGAACAGGGCCTATCCCTCCGCAGGTGATATACGAGCGCGTGGAGAAGTAGTTAGCGTCAGTTTAAAGCGACTGCAAGCGGCGCGTTCGCTGTTCGGGATCGGACATCAGTGCGACAGCATGCTTATATCCGGACAGGCAACCGCGTAAGACCGCCAGGCTGCTGTAGTAGTCGTTGTACCGGAAAAAGCCAGTCTGCCCGCGCCACATCGGATAGCAGTCGCAGGCCTGCATCCATTTTTCGTATACCGGCTCGATGTCGAGGAAGGTATCTGGCTGGAAACGATTGGCATCTTCCCAATTATCCGCGTAGTAGAACTGGGCGACTGAATGTGCCGGATGCTTGCGGGCGAGCGGGGCTAGGGCGGCGTAGAAGATGGCATCGTGAACAATCAGATGGCAGTTCTGATGATCCTTGTGCCAACTTCCGTTCCAGTGCGTTACGATGATCTCCGGCTTCTGCTCGCGAATGACATCACACACGGCACGGGTGCTCTCGTCGTTGAAGGGAATCTCCGCATCCGGGTAAGAAAGGAAGAGAGCCTCGCCCCCTAACAGGCGCATGGCCTTTTCGGTTGCGGCACGCTGCATTTCGCCGTATTGCCGGACTGGGATGTGCTCCGGCGCACCTTTTTCTCCCATCGAGAGGTTAAGCAGAACGCCTGTCCCGCCATGCTCGATCTGCTGTGCAAGGACAGCTCCCATGGTGAAGACGCCGTCACCAGGATGCGCTGCAATCGCCATAATCTTACCAGGCATCCCTGCCTCCGCTCTTCTGACTTCGCATTTGCCTGCTATCCCTCCCGGCTGATCATGACATTAAAGTCATCAGGATATTATAGTCTTATTGCGCTGTCAGCGGCGGACTTCTGTACCGCCTCCCAATCGGCAGGCGCTCTGACGCGACTGGCTTTATGGCGGCCTAAGGGAGTGCTTCTTTCTCGCCTCACCCGATGTTATGTTTACACTATTTCTATGGGCATCAAGGGTGTGGTGGTCGCATGTGTGTTCGGTGCGGCCGGCCTTCTGGCGCAGGAGCCGTGCGCCAATACGCCGGCGTTCACTCCGTGCGACTTTCCGTTTGAGCTGACTGATTCGGACGCCTCGGCGCATCCGAACCCCTATCTCAGTGTGGATTTGCACGCCGAGTTCAAGTCGCCGAGTTTCCGCACCTACCTGATGCCGGCCTTTTGGGACGGCGGCCGCCGCCTGGTAATTCGCTTTACCCCCACCGAGCCCGGTAACTGGGAGTACCGCATTACCAGCAACATCACCGCTTGGAACGGGAAAAAGGGGACTTTCACGACTGCCGCATCCGAAGCCCCCGGATTCATCATGCCGCGGAACGTCCACCACTGGTCCTACGTGGATAGCTATCGGCCGCACCTGTGGATGGGCGACACCTCCTACCGATTCGCCTTCCTCGATCAGCCGGTCTTTGAGCGTGTGGTGGAAACTCGGGCCGCTCAGAAATTCACCCATATCCGCGGTCTGGTGCTGGGTACCGGGCAAGATGCGTCCCGCATGTACTCTTCACCGGATCAGCCGAATCCTGCCGGCTTTCAGGCGCTCGATCAGCGCATTCTTTACATGAATCGCAAAGGCATCATCGCCGACCTGATCCTCGCCGGCGCGAATGACCAGCTCTCCCGCCTTTTTCCCACCTGGCAGCAGCGTCAGCGCTATATCCGCTATCTGGTGGCCCGCTACGCGCCGATGAACATCACCTGGCAGGGCTTCCGCGATTTTGAAAGCTATCAGAACGGGCGCGAACTGCTCAAGGAGGTCGGCAAGCTGCTGAAGGAGGGCGATCCCTACCACCATCCCCTCACCACCGGAAATCAGGCGACGTCCGCTCCGGTTCAGGACGACGGCTGGCAAAACTTCATCTCCTACCAGTCCTCCGACATCCAGCTAGGCTCCATCGAACATCAGCTCTTTCCGCTTCCGTTCGTCAACCTGAATTGCGGCGTCGAAGATAGCGGGGCAGGGAAGTCCGATCCTGATGCTGTCGACCTGGACACCTTCCGCCATCGCCTCTGGAATGCCACCATGAACGGCCAGTATGTCACCTACGCCAACACGGGAACCTATGGAGGCGGCTCGCTTCCTGTCGATCCGAAATACCTGGATTCGCCGGGCGCCAAGATGATGCAGTCCTGGTACGAGTTCTTCTCCACCTCCCGTCATTGGGAACTGGAGCCTTATTTCGATGTCGATGGCGGCCGCGGTCTTGCTCTGGAGGGGGTGGAATACATCATCTACCTGGAGAAGCCCGGACCGGTCGAAGTCCTGGTCGAAAAGCACGGATATGACGTGAGTTGGATCAATCCCATTACCGGCGAACGCATCAAAGAAAAAGGTTTCAAGGGCGAGCACTACACCGGAGAGCCGCCCGACAAGAACCATGACTGGGTCTTGCAGATCTCCCGGGAGGGCCACAAGGAAGGTATGCTCAGATCCTACAAGTTTGAGTCGCGGCGCATCGAGCTGCAGGTCATCGAGCAGAATCAGGCCAAGGTGCCCTTCGAAGTCGCCGAGCCTGCGCACGATTTCTCGCTGTCCAAACCCCAGCCGTTTGCCGTTAAAATGGCCCGGGAAACGCACGCCACGCGCTCCATGATGTATCTCTGGACCGTCGATTGCCCCGCTGAAGGGCACGGCTTCCGCGTTGCCGGCACCGGCTCCAAAGGTGTTCTGAACATTCCCCCGTCGCTCGCGTCCAAATTCCCGGCTGTGTTAAGCCTGCGGCTCTATGGCATGAACGCCGTCGGCAAGGTCTACGAAGTGGACCGGGCCTATCAGATCACCCAGTGACCCCACTCCTTCTTTCCGTCGATACCACCCACGAATTCGGCAGCCTGGCATTACTGCGAGGGGACGACGTGCAGGACGAAGTCCTACTGCATTCGCCCGAGGGTTTCGGGCACATTTTGTACAACCACCTGGACCGTCTCCTCGCCCGCCATCACGCAAAAGTCCACCAGGTGGATTGTTTTGCGGTTGCGTCTGGTCCAGGCTCGTTTACCGGTGTGCGCATCGGTCTGGCCGCGGTAAAGGGGCTCGCCGAAGCCACGGGAAAGCCCGCCGTAGCCGTCTCGAACCTTCAGGCACTGGCCATGTTCGGCACGCTCCCCTTCCGCGCGACCCTCCTCGACGCCCGCCGGGGAGAAGTCTATGCCGCAATCTATGATTCCAACGGGAACATCGTCCAGCCCGAAGCGGTCCTGAAATTTCGTGACTGGCTGGCCTCGCTTCCTGCGGGAGAAGTCGAAGTTCTTTCGACTGATCCCGCCCCTTTTCTTCCATCGTTGCCTCCCGGCGCCAAAATCACAGCCGTTCCCCGAGCGCTGGCCGGAGCCGTAGGAAGAATTGCCTGTCGGGTCTATCAGAATGGGGAAGCTCGGGAGCCGGCGGCACTGGACGCAAACTACGTCCGCCGGTCGGACGCCGAGCTGTTCTGGAAAGATGGATAGTTGGCTCGCCGCCCCTACGAAATTCACCACGTTCGCCGCGGAATCGGCACCATGACGGTGGGAAAGGGGCGACTTCTGCGGTGGGCGCCAGTCTTAGCAGCAGGCAAGCCGGCTTCGGCTTGAACGCGATCACGATTGGCAGTTGCAATGGCGCCCCGGCGCTCCAGAGCCCATCGTTCGAGACCGTCCGGTTCGCTTTTTGGTGCCGGGAAAATCTGTAGGGACGAGAACACGAGGCGTTTTGCCTCAGTGACAACGAAATTCTCGTGATCATCCGTTACCTTGGCACGGCCTTTGAGAACGGTCAACTGGGGCGGCTCCGCATCGATGCGATACAACCCGGATGCCGACAGCCGAATCTGCGAGCTGTGAAAAATCATGACGATGGAGCCATCCGCCGGTAGTCCCAGTGACTGAACCATAGCGGATCCTTTCAGAAATTCGATGTGCGTGTCGGTCAGGATATTTCGCTCCATTCGAAGTGCGCTGTTTCGTCCCAGCCAGAGGAAGGATTCCGGGCCAAGAAGGATTTCCACCTGCCCATCGCTTGCGGCGAGCCGTGAGCCTTCTGGGATTTCAGGAAATCGACCGTGAATCGGAGAGACCGGTTGGCCATCGATGGCGACGTTTCCTTCGAAAAAGTGGATAAGCCCGGAGTGGGCCGAAATTACGGATTGAGCTAGGGCTGCAATACCAAACAACGTGAAGGTGCATACCAGAATGCCCCGAAGCAGCATGCTGCCCCTCCTCTCCATACTGTACGCGATTTCGGCTTGGTTGTCCCAGAGGCCAAATTATAGATGGACCAGAATTCCTGGGCCGTCTCAATTGTGGTTATACTCTGGACTCTGGAGGACGACTTCGGCTATGAACATCACCAGTGCAGTGGTTATATCCCTGTCGTTGGCCTGCGCTGCCGGCGCAGCAACGAAGGCGGATCTGAATGCGAAGAGTCTCGACGGCCAGAAAGTTCGCCTGAAAGACCTCCGGGGCAAACTCGTCGTTTTGAACTTCTGGGCGACCTGGTGTGCGCCATGTCGAGACGAGTTGCCTATGCTGGTCAGCGCTGCTAAAGCCGCCGCGAACACCGACCTGGTGTTCCTAGCCGTATCTTTAGATGACGCGAAAACTCAAGCCCGGATCCCGGATGCGATAAGCCGGTTCGGTATCACGTTTCCCGTGTGGGTCGGCGCGACGGGAGATGACGTCTATCGGCTGTCGAAGGGGGAGATGGTTCCAGCCACGATCTTCATCGACCGGGATGGCGCCATTGAGGCCCGAGTTTCCGGACAAATCCGCGAAAAAGAGCTAAAAGAACGCATCAACTGGCTGACGGGAGATCACAAGGGCCCGCGGCCTGAAGAGTTCATTTCCCACCCTAACTAGTTATTTTTAGTTAATTATTTTCAACTATTGATAAGGGGGGGAGAGCAAGTATAGAATCGGCCCACGCTGTTGCACTTTCTGACAATTTGCTGAAATTGGGAGGGATTTCACGTGGCGCCGTCCTGTGTGCAAGTTCGTTATCTCTGGTTGACTTCTGCGCTGGTTATGTTGTTCGCTTCTGGCGGGGCGCTTTATGGGCAGGGTTGCATCGTAGCCAGATCGAGTTCTCTCGCCGGCGGTCCGGAGACGCAAGGTGGCTATCTGGCGCCCGGAGAATTTGAATTTTCCATTGGATTGCGGCATCAGTTCTCATTCCGCCATTTCGTCGGGGATGTCGAACAGAAACAGCGCATTCAGATGGGAAATCAGGTGATGAACAAGATCAACCTGCTGAATTTCAATCTCAATTATCAGGTCAGTCACCGGTTCAGTTTTCAGATCAGTGCCCCGTTGCTGCTCGCCAGCCGGCGGTCGAACAACTCCCCGTACACGACAACTAGCCAGGGAATCGGCGACATCATTGTGTCGGCGCAGGGCTGGGTCTGGGATACGCGGGAGAATTCGAAAGGCAATGTCGCGTTTACTTTCGGGGGAATGTTTCCTTCGGGGCGCGACAACGTGGTGAATCGCGTGGATAAGCTGGACGGGAATGGACCCGTCAATACACTTGTCGACTACTCGATTCAACCCGGCTCCGGCGGATATGGCATGGTTTTCGGATGGCAGGCGTTCAGGAATTTCGGTGCGGCTCAAGCCTATTTCAATGGGAGCTATATCGCAACACCGCAGAACACCAACGGTGTGGTGCGCTCGACGACGGCTGCGGCGCTTCTGCAGCAGGTATCCATCTCAGACCAATACCTTCTGGAAGCTGGCGCTGCGGTGCCGCTTGGCAAGGTCCGCGGGCTTTCGCTTACGGTCGGGCCTCGCTGGGAGGGTGTTCCCGCAAAGGACCTGATCGGCAAGAATGAAGGATTCCGCCGGCCGGGCTACGCCGTGTCGTTGGAAGTGGGCGTCCAGTATGTGCGCGGGCGGCAGCTTTTCACCGGAACAGTCGGAAAAGCCATCCTCCGAGATCGTACGCGCAGCTATCCGGACCGCGTCTACGGCTCTCATGGAGATGCGGCATTCGCCGACTACCTGTGGCTGGCCAGCTATTCGGTCCGCTTCGGTGGACCCCATCTGCGTATGCACGCTCCCGGTGCAAAACCGGACGTGACGAACGGCGCCGTGCACGGAACGACCGACTAAACTGTGTTACAAAGTGGCCGCTAAGATGCCCGGTCTTGTGGGGCCGGCTTTCAGCCGGCGCCGGACTTCAGTCCGGCAAACCGTGCGCCGGTTAAAACCAGCGCGCAGGCTGAAGCTCACCCCACTTTGTAAGACAGTAGGGCGCTCGGGACGGAATCTGCTGGCCGGTCGCCGAGTTGCTTTGTAAGGATGGATAGTCAGCTAGACTGGCGGCTTACTTCTCATTGACCTTCACGATCGCGTAGGTGACCTGTTTGCCGGCGCCGACTAACACCTGGTGCGCAATCTTGGACGGAATGTTCACGATGTCGCCTGGGCCAAGCGTGCGTTTTTCACCACCATTAATGGATGCGCCGCGGATCTCTCCCGGCCCCGTCGTCCGCCCGCCCACCACTGTCCCTCCGATGATCAGCGTGGCCTCTCCACTTTCGATCACAAAGACATCAGCCAGGGCGTCGTGTAGCTCCGCCTCGCCGTTCCCTTCTCGATGGACGATCATGACCAGATGGTTATCGAATTTGGCCAGGGGCTGCGTGGCCACCTTCTGCTCGTTGATCTTCGGAGCTAACTCCTTGGTGTAGCCCTTCAACTGCGCGCTCTTCCAAATCTGAAATCCCGGAGGAGGGGCGGCCACAAGGGCGGCCGCGGCTATGCAAAGCGCCGTCGCGATCGTTTTCATGAGAGTTTTTGGTTCTCCTTAGCTGGGTTGTGCGCCACCCGGCCCTGCCACTGCTTTCATCACCGGAACACGTTGTTCGGCGGGAGGGAGCGGTGGAAAATCCGTGTAAGGCTGCGTCTGGTACCAGTAGCACACAGAATAAAAGTTATCCGCCCTGTGGTTGGCGTGCCCGTGTTCCATGGTGTGCTTCATGTAGCGGGTGAACGTTACCGGGTTGTCTGCATGCCAGCGGTACAGGCAGTAGCGGCCGCCGGTGCGTTCGGCCGATTGCACAAACTGTGCGCCGTTGTAAAGATGCGCAAAGGGGATAATTCCGTCGCGGCCGCCGAAGTCCCATGCCCCGCAAAAATAATCCTCCGACCCGGTGCCGATGATCACCGGTTTGGATTCGTCGTCGACGAAGATCATGTCATCGCCTTCCCCCATCCAGAATTCCTGGTTCTGCAGGACCCCCAGCGTCACACCCATCAGGTGTCCCCTGCCGCGCGTCTCGCCGTAAACGTAGTTCAGCTTTCCATCGGGATTCTTCAGGCGGTTGGCGTCTCCGTTATTCTTCCAGTCGTTGGTGGTCGGGTGATTCGGGGTTGCCTGGCGGTATTGCGCATGAAAGTAGAGGGCGTCGTCCGGAAGTTCCGGCCAAAGCTGGTAATCGATATTCGAGTAGAAAGCGCCGACATCCTGCGGACCTTCGTTGCTCGCCGTAATGCGAGCTGACTTGCGGAACGGCATCGCAAAATAGCAGTTCAGCGCCTTCACCGACGAGCAGTTCAGGAATGCCGATTGATATACCAGGTACTGCCCCAGGTTCAATCCGAAAAAGTCGCCCACGGGCACTTCCACGCTGGGCTTGCTGTTCCCGTCCCAGTACATCCGGATGACGACTTCTTTCAGGTGATTCGCACTCTGTGCGGCGATGGTGAACCAGATGTGGCTGATGATTCCCGGCCCGGACGATTGAAAGACGTCGATCGTCTCCCCCGGTTTGATGGGCCAGCGGTCGGAATTGCCGCCGGTGCGATCGTGGCTGGATTGTTTCAGTGACTTGTAGTTTTGGGCGCGCGTGTAGCTGGGCAGAAAACGGAAGTCGCTGCGTCCCGCCGGACGCTGGTTTTGCGCTGCCGCGGTCGGCGCCGCGGCGGCTGAAAGACCGGCGAACCCCGCGAGACGTTGTAGAAAACCGCGTCGCGGAGCCTCCTGGGTGAAAACGGGATGAATTTTCATGCCAACGCCGGATTATACTACGCTGCCAGATGCCCGCGGGCCGTCAGGAAGTCCCCCGGCTGATCTCCCTCACCCCATCTTTGCGTAGATCCAACGCGAAGATCGCCGGAGATTCCTCCTCTTCGTATCGCACTTCGGTCTCCCGCGAACGGGTTAGCCTCCAGGCCCACCAGCGCGCGCCACCCGCCGCGGCCAGAAGCACCAGAAGCATTTGCCAGTACGCCGCCCGGTCTTCGAGCGCGCGCATCTCGAACCGCAGGGCAGGAGGAACGCCATTGATCAGGATTGCACCGCCCAGAAAAATCAGATGCACTCGTGATTTTCCGGGGAGATAGGAGCAGGTGAAGGGAATTTTGGGAAATCCATGCATCGAAAGATCTGCCAGAATTGTCCCGACCAGCCCCAGCACCACCATGTGTCCCGCCACGATCCTCCATGGAAACCGCCACAGCAGTAGCGCAGCCGAAATCCCCCACGCGGGCACTAAGGAAAGCAACACAAGCGATCGCCGGCTGGCGGCCAGGCAGGCGGCTCTTTCCCCTACCACTGTGATGCGAAAAATCCAGTTGGCCCGCAGTTCCAGAGGCATCGCAAAAACCACCCGCGTCCCTACTACCCACAGCAGCATCAACAAAAAACTCGCCAGCAGCAGGGGGTCTGGCAGCCGCTGGGAAAGAGTCCTTGCCGGGAACGCAAGCTTGGTCAGGCCAATCACCGCGGTGAAAGCAGCGCCCAGATAGAAGGCTAGAATGACCCGGTGCTGCCGGCTGCGCAACAGCGTGCGGACGCTGAAATAGGTAATCGCTGCTTTGATGCCCCGCTGGAACGGCAGCGGCCATCTCCATCCGGCAACAGCCGGCAGGATGTCCGGTTGTTCCACGATCTTGCGCAGCGTTCGGAAATAGGCCAGCAGGAACACGCCGCCTGCTCCTCCGATGGCCGCGGCGCAAGCCAGCCATGCGCGGCCGGCCAGAGCCGCCATCTCCGGCCGCATCGATCCATTCCACTGCTGGAACAAGCCCAGGAACCAATAGGAGGGCCACCACAAAAAGCGATCGCCGTGCATAGCGGCCTCCGGGGATGGTTGTAGCAGGGAAACGCCGAGGATCAGCCCGAGAGCCATCATCTGGAGCCAGGAGGAAAGGCGCAGGAACAGCCACCGTGGAAGCTGCGCGGCGATTCCCTGGACCGTCAACAGCGAAAGGAACACGAAAGCTCCTGCTGCGAACATGGTCACCCAGTATGCCGCCATTGCCCGCATTACACCCAGAAGACCGGATCCGGCGGGCGCGAAATGCAAGGGAAAAATCAGACCGGTACAGGAGTTTAGGGCAGCGACGGTGAGACCCAGGGCGGAACCCAACGCCGCCAGTTTGGCGAGAAATATGGTGCGCGTAGCGAGCGGCAGGGGCAGCAGCACCAGAAGGTCGCGCCGATCCGGAAAGGCGGAATCCCAACTCAGCACGGCGAACAGGCCGACCACCAGCATCGTCATCGCGATCAGCGAATGCTCGTGGCCCCACAGTGCCGATCGCAATGCAGCTTCGGACATGCCGCGGCTGTCGAAGAAAAGGCCGCCCAGGGCGCGAACGGAACTGAGAAATAGCAGCAGCCCGGTGAACTGACCCAGCAGCCGCGTGATGTCGCCCTGCGGAGCGATCAGTTCCAGATCCACCAGCCGGAAGAGAAACTCGCGATAGAGCACGCGGAACGGAAGCCGGGTCACGTTCGCTCCTCAGGACTGAATCAGGTCGGCGATCTCGCGTGAGATCGCCGACGTATCCTGCTCTACGGCCAACTGCGCAAAAATCTCCTCCAGAGTCGGCAGCGCCATCAGGCTCCGCAGGCGTTCGATCAAGTCGTCGGCCACTAACTTGCCGCGATGCAGAATTGCCAGCATCGCCTATTCCTCGCGCAAAGCGATCAGCGGGTCGATCGTGCTCGATCGCCGTGCCGGCAGATAGCAGGCGATCGCGGCCAGCGAGATCAGCACCAATGGCACGCCCAGCACCAGCGACGGCCCCGTGGCGGCTGACGAGGCCAGCAATTGCGCCAGCGGCGCCCAAAGCGCACCCAGAATGCGGGAAATTACGAATGCTCCGGCAAAGCCGCAAGCAGCGCCAATCACCACCATCACCACGCCCTCCCGCATCACCAGTTGCAACAGTTGCTCGCGGCGCGCTCCCAGGGCCATGCGAATCCCGATCTCTTTGCGGCGCCCTTCTACCGTCTGAGCCGTAACGCCTGCAAGTCCGAGGCAGGCCAGCACCAATCCGAACAAGCCGATGGGCAGGTAGAATGCGGTCGCGATGCGGTTCAGCCGGTCTTGCTCTTCCAGATAGGCAGGCAAAGTCCTCGCCTCAAAGAGGCTGAGGCGGGGATCAATGGAGCGCAGTTGCTTCTTGACTGCGGCGATATCGAGCGGTGCGCGCAAATGCAGCGCAACGCTGATTCCCTGGGCCGAGGCGCGCCGCAGGTCTTTCGGGGAAAGCGGCAGGAAAATCATGGGCACAGGGCGATTCATCAAAGCTGCGGGGCGGTCGTAGCGCGCTACCCCGATCACCTGAAATAGTCTCTGGTCCTGCCGGATGCGCCGCCCTAGCGGATCGCCGCCGGCAAACAGTTCCTGCGCGGCGGTCTGATTGAGCACGGCGGGAAGGATTGCGGAGGGAGCCGGATCGGCGCGAAGCGTACTGTCCAAAAACTCCGTTCCTCGCAGAATCGTCGTGCCAAGTGCACCGAAAAATCCTGGGCCGACGCTCTGCAACACCACCGTGTGAACCGTCTCGCTTTCGCCTCCGCCGGCCGGACGAACCGAGATGGACGTGTTAGGCAGGGCTTCGACTAGAGGCGGCTGAGCCGACAGGCTCACACGATCCACGGCGCCAATTTGGGCCAGCCGCTCCGGCAATCGCGTGAACGCCGCCACGGACTGCTCGGGAGAGAGGCCGTCGCGAGCTGGATCCAGCGAGAAGAGGGAAACCGGCGCGGGATCGAAGCCCGGGTCGCGTTTCGCCCCGTACTGCATCCCCACCAGGACGAACCCCATGATGAGCATGAGGGTCATGGCCGCCGCCACCTGATAGACCACGAAGAAGTTGCGCAGGCTGAAGCGCCCGTAGCGCCCCAGCTTGGCCTGGAACCCTGCCTTCAGCATGGTGACCAGGTCCGGACGGGTTACGGCCAAGGCGGGCATCAGCCCAAATCCGATACCGGCCAGGGCGGAGATCGCGAATGCAAACAGCATCACTCTTGGTTCGATGACATTCACCTCGAATGCTGTCGGCGCGGACCCGGGACGCAACAACGCGATCATCCGGAAAAACAGATGCGTGGTGGCGAATCCTGCCAGACCGCCTACCACAGCGAGCGCCACGCTCTCGGTGAGTAATTGGCGAACCAGGCGTGCCCGGCTGGCCCCCACCGAAAGCCGGATGGCGATCTCGCGGGCACGGGCGCTTCCGCGCGCCAGAATCAGCCCGGCCAGGTTGGCGCAGGTCAGGGAGAGAATCAGCACGATGAGCAGGCTATAGAAGATCACCAGCATGGTCGTCGCTTCGGGCGGCACTGGAATCAGATTCCCGGCCTGCATTAGGCGCACCAGGCGCCCTTTTGACTTGTGCGCGGGATCCCGCTGCTGTTGGATCTCCTGCGCCTGCGCGTCCAGGCGAGCCGCGGCGCCGGCCGCGGTAATGCCCGGCTTCAAGCGCAACAGCACGCGAATTGCGGGCTGTGTGGTGCGGTGCAGAAGATCGTCGGCAAGTTCGGGAGCAACCGTGGGATCGGCTGTGAGCGGCAGGAAAATGTCCGCGGCGGTGGAGGGAAATACACCGAAAAAGTCCCGGGGTGCTACTCCAATGATGGTGGCCCGCCGGCCGTTGATCGCCAGCGCGCCGCCGATCGCCCCCCGGCTGCTTTCCAGGTGCGTTCGCCAGAAGCGTTCGCTGACTACCACGACCGGTGCGCCGCCGGGCTTTTCTTGCGCGGCATCAAAAAAACGTCCCAAAAGCGGATGGAGGCCGAGGGTAGGGAAGTACTCGGCGGAAACCAGGTGCCCGAAGATACGTTGGGGCTCTCCGCCGCCTGGCCCTGCCGATGCCACGTTGACCGGCACAGGCCCCAGGAAGGCTGCTGCCGCTCCCACGCCGCTTCCATCCCGATAGGTTTCGAAATCCGGGTAGGTGACCTGGGCCTGCATGGTGAACAGGCGGTCGGCCTGCGGCACTCCGGGCAGCGGCTGTAATAGGAAATTATTCAGAATGCCGAACCAGACGCTGCACAGTGCGATACCCAGGGCCAGTGTCAGGACCGTAACCACGGTAAAGCCGGGGCTGCGGCGCATCCCCCTCAGCGCATAACGGGCGTCCTGCAAAAACGAACCCATGCCAGGCAGTCCGCGCTGCTCCCATACAGCCTCCTTCGCTGAGGCGACACTGCCAAACTGTACCGCTGCGAGTCGCTGCGCTTCCTCCGGCGCCGTGCCGCGGCGTAGATTTTCGGCCCTGGCGAGTTCAAGATGACTCGCTATCTCTTCTTCGAACTCGCGATCGAACTCGCGCCGGCGCAGCCAGCCGGTCAGACGCGACCACAGCTCCAGCGGACTCATGACTTGCCTCCTTCCGCAGGAGTGAGAACGCGGCTGATCACCGCCGAGAGCCGCTGCCAGTAAGTGGTCTCCTCGGCCAACCGCCGCCGGCCGGCGCGCGTGATGGAGTAGTATTTCGCCCGGCGATTGTTTTCCGATGCGCCCCACTCGGCCGTAATCCAGCCGCGCTGCTGTAGCCTGACCAGCGAGGCATAGATGGTGCCCTGGTTCAGCAGCACCTCATCGCCGCTCAATTGCTCGATGCGCCGCGCGATGCCGTATCCGTGAAGTCGGCCCATCGACGCCAGTGTCTGGAGGACCATCAGGTCCAACGTGCCCTGCAACAAATCCAGCTTCGATCCCATATCCGCACCACCTGTGGTGTTACCACATGACTATACACACGCCTCATGTGGTCTGTCAACAGGAATGCTTCCGGAGCGGATCCGCCGATGGGCCCGGGCCGTGCGTCAGGCGATTTGCCCGCCCGGAAAACGCTCGAAGAGCGCGTTGTCGTGAATGGCGAGCGCCAGTTCGCATTCTCGTTTATACCGGCGAATGATCTGGCGGTTGAGGGACACGTTTTCCGCCACTCCCACAGGCAGCTCTTTCTCGATGTTCTCTTGCAGAAACGCTGTTTCCAGCAGGCCGACCACTCCCTTGGCGGTATTCACCTTCACCGCCGCGGATCCGGGATGGTGGCCGCCCGTGGTTTCAAACCACAGGTCTTCCAGGATCTGTATGGGGCCATCGGTGACCACCAGCCGCTGTTCCAGGAGCAGCCTGTGCATGGCGGCCCAGGTCGATTCGGTGAAGTAGCAGTTCTTCGGCGGATGCCCTGGATTGTCGAGGAGAAACTCCATCATTCCCGCGCGTGAGAGGCAAACCGTCGCATGGGGAAAGAGATTCCCGGATAGACCGCCTGTGTGATACGTGATCGGCTGCGTGATCAGCAACAGGTCGATCTGTTCGGGGTGCATTCCAGCCTCGGCGAAGACGGCATCGAGCGTGCGCAGGCGGACCATGGTCGAGCGCGGGTCGATAGACCGGCAGGCATCTCGCAGCACGCTGAAGTCTGCATCATCCGGTGGCGGCCCGGCATCCACCAGGATATTCTTGCCTCCGCCTTGAATCAGCCAGACATGGAAGATTAGTTTATGAAACGAGACATCGTTTCGCCCGAAAAAGCATTCCCAGCCGGGGGCCGGGAGTTCCGCTACGGGAAAGGCACGAATGGAATATTTCATCGGGATAGCCTGTCTCCACCCACTTTACGAATCCACTGACGAGTCCATTCCACGGTCTCCAGGTTGAGATCGCAAATGCAGCTTGCCAGGAAAATCATCCCCTCGATCTTGCCCTCCTTCAGCCAGGCGAGACCCCTCTCACACTGCTCCCGCATCGCCGAAATCGGCATCGGCTTCTTATCGCCGTAGTCCCACATATAGCAGCCAAGCACCTTGCGTGTGCCGGGTGAGAGCGCCTGCGCCTTGTCAAAACTTGCGGAGAGTTGGCCGATCTGGGACGCGTTCCAGGTCCAGAGAGTCAGTACGTCGCAATGCTTGAGGTGCTCACCAACCGGATCGTCCAGTTGCTTGGTATAGAGCACCACCCACAGATCCAGCTTCTTTTTGCCGGACTTCAGGCGGGATTGCAGCGCTTTCAGTTCGTCCACACTGAGCGCGGCGACGTTGCCTTCTTTCTTGCCGGTGAAGAAATCGTCCATCATCACTCCGGTGAAGTTGGCGTTCTGCCCGGCCAGCCTTAACACGGCCTCCCGCTCCTCGTCGGCCGTCGTTCCACCCGCACCTACCACCGACCACACCACTTCTCGCAACGCCCGGAAGGGAACCGCGTATTGCTCGAAAGGAGGGGCGGGTTTGCCCTCGTATCGCACCAGGATCACGTTCGGAATCGCCAGATAGAAGGCGGCTTCCACGGGCGTGATGCGGGAGGTCCCGGGCAAATTCCAATGCGCATTGTGGCTGCCTTCATAGTGGCCCCACAGCCAGAAGCGGTCGCGAACGGCGTGGGGAGGTCGGACCATCGCATGGGCCGGTCGGGTCGGGGCAAGGATCTGGGAGCCGGCGAAAAGAGTGCCCAATTCGAGAAGGCTGCGCCGGGAGGCGCTGAAGGATCGCATAAGATTTTCGGCGAGTCTATCAATATTTTTATTGACTATCAATAGTTATTCTGATAAGTGGTATTACCAGCATATAAGCACTCAATATGCTGATCATCTGGTAATCCGGATGCCCTCCTTGCGCAAGCTGTTCCACGCCGTTGCACGAGAAAATCCTGAATGTGATCCGTGCAAAGGACGCCATTGCGGCGCGCCAGGCAACCCGGGAGAATCGGAGCGCTTTCCTGGCGGATGCCGAACAAAATGCGGCGCTGCGTGAGAGCGTCCCACCCTCCGGCTCAGTCCAGCTTCGATACCAGCCCCGGCTTTGCCGCCCAGCCTCCCGGATGGGTTTCCACTACCTGATACCGCGGCGGCTGCGAGCGCAGGAACGCATAGATCGCCCGGAGATCCTCCGCGGACAACTGGCAAAAATTGAGCCACGGCATCACGGTGAAACTTTGTGGGCTTGCCAGGGGCGAGCCGCTCTGCACATACTCCCGGTACTGATAAAACCGGTCGAGAAAGTCCTGTTCGCTCCACTTGCCGATGCCGGTGTCGGGGTCGGGGCTGATATTTGCGCTGACAACTACGACGTCCGGAGCCATACGAAACGTCTTCCCTCCGGAGAGTTTGGCCGTATGGCACTCCATGCAGCCCGCGACTGTGACCAGGTAACGCCCGTATTGGCGTGCGTCTGAGCGATCGGGCGCAGCCACGGAAGGCGTCGGGCGGGGAGTGTCTTTGATTAGCAGGGATACTGGAAACTGGATCATGGTGCGTGGCACACGGTGCTTCACCGGTTGTAGCGAATTCAGATAGGCCACTAGGCTGTAAACGTCTTCATCGCTCATGTGGCGAAAGCTGGTATAGGGCATCATCGGAAACAGCACGTGGCCGTCCCGGCCGATCCCTTCGCGAATGGCGCGGATCTTCTCGCCGTCGGTCCAGGCGCCGATACCGGTTTCCTGATCGGGCGTGATGTTGGGCGGTGCTACTCTCCCCGGCAAACCCATGGAATCCGGAAAGACTGTGCCGATTCCCCGGCCGCCATTCACCACCGGCCCGCCGAAGCGTGAGAAGTCCCGCTGGCTGTGGCACGCGTCACAATCGGCCAGAGTGAATAAGTACTTGCCGCGCGCCAGACGGACGGCCGTCGCTTCCACCCGAATGGCCGAAGGCGCAGCCATTGCGGGCTTCCGCACATAAAGATAACCGACCGCCACAGTGGCAACCGACAAACTCACCAGAAGCGCGATTCCCAGAAATTTCGCAATTCTCTTCATAACCCTTTTCCCTCTGCCTTCCGGGCAAATCCGCCCCTAAAGAACTACCGCGGGAACCACGGGCCGAAAATGTCAAAAAGCCGGCCGGACCTCAGGTCTGCTGCTGCTAGAATGGCTTCAGTGAGGGGCCATGACGGAGGGCGGCGTACACCACGGGGAACTGATTCTGTTGCTATTGCTGGTCTTTGTGATCGGCTTCGGAGCCCTTGCCCGGCGTCTGCAAACCCCCTACCCCATCGTGCTGGTCATCGCCGGCCTGCTGCTCAGCCTGGCCCCGGGCGTTCCTCATGTCTCTTTGAACCCGGAGTTCGTTTTCTTTGTGATCCTGCCGCCGCTGCTCTATGCGGCCGCCTTTACCACCTCCTGGCGGGATTTTCGCTATCACCTGGTCACCATCATCTTTCTCGCGTTCGGCCTTGTCGGCCTTACCGTGGTCAGCGTCGCGGCTGTCTCGCGCTGGATCCTGCCGGGATTTGACTGGCGCCTGGGCCTGCTGCTTGGTGCGGTCGTCTCCACCACCGATGCCATCGCGGCAACCTCTATCGCCCGCAGGGTCAACCTGCCGCGGCACATCGTAGACCTCCTGGAAGGCGAAAGCCTGGTGAACGATGCCAGCGGACTGCTGGCCCTCGAATTGACGCTTGGACTTCTGAACTCAGGCGCGGCGCCCGATTTGTTCGCCGGCGCGAGCCGCTTCGTCCACCTGGTAGCAGGTGGTATCGCCATAGGACTCATACTCGGCAAGGGGGTCCATTGGATCGAGCAGCACGTGGATGACGCTCCCATCGAAATCATCCTGAGCGTGCTCACGCCTTGCACCGCCTATCTGGCTGCGGAGCGGGTAGGCGCCTCCGGAGTGCTCGCGACCGTGGCGTGCGGGCTCTACGTGGGGCGGCAGAGTGCGCGGTTTTTCTCCTCCGCCGTGAGACTGGAAGCTTACGCCGTGTGGAACACGCTCAATTTCGTTCTGAACGGCGTCGTCTTCTTGCTGATCGGGTTGCAACTGCCCTCGATCCTGGCGGCGATTAGCAGCCTCAGCCTGATGCAACTGGTTCTGAGGGGTGGCTTGTTCAGCGTCCTGGTCATTCTGCTGCGCGTGCTCTGGGTCTACCCGGGTGCGATTCTCTCTTACAAAATCCGGCGGTACCTTCTGCACCAGCCGGAGCCCCCACCGCGGCCGCAAGAGACCTTCGTGGTCGGATGGACCGGAATGCGTGGTGTCGTGGCCCTGGCGGCGGCGATCGCTTTACCGGCAACACTCGCTAACGGCCAACCGCTGCCCCAGCGTGAAGTGATTCTGTTCCTCACCTTCTGCGTCATCTTCGTGACTCTGGTCTTGCAGGGGCTCACCCTCCCTTTCGTCATCCGCAGGCTGGGTGTCGCTGAGGTGGAGCCGGCGAACTGCGAGGAACAGGAGGCCCGGCGCATCCTGGTTCGTGCCGCCCTAAAAGAGCTGGAGCGCATTCGCCGGGAGGACTCTCCCCGCATGCGTCCCATCTATGACGACCTGATGCAGCACTACCGCGGCCGTTTGGCGGAGCTCGAAGGGCGCGACGGAGAAGAGGACGAGCTGACCCATCACTCGCAGCACTACCGCCGTCTGGCCAAGCAGATCGCAGCGGTGGAACATGCCACGGCGATTCAGTTGCGCGATCAGAACCGCATCAACGATGAAGTCCTGCGGACCTTGCAGCGCGAACTGGCCCTGGCGGAGCTGCGCTTCGCTTCCGAGGAGAGCGCCTGACCGGCCGCCTATCCCGCTGCGCTCTTGCGCGTGAGTTCCCGGAACAGCCACGCCCGCGCCGCGCTCCACTCGCGATTCACCGTGGCGGCGGAGACGTTCATCACTTCAGCCGTCTCCTCAATGGAAAGGCCGCCGAAAAATCGCAGTTCGACCACCCGGCACTGGTCCGGATCGATGGCCGCCAGGCTGGTAAGCGAATCGTCGAGCGCGATCAGGTCCAGGTCGCGCTGCCCGGGCAGCCCTACGGCGTCGTCCAGTGTAATCTTCACCGCCCCGGAGCCGCGCTTGGCCGCCTTCTGCCCGCGAGCGTGATCCACCAGGATGCGCCGGATCATCTGTGATGCCATGGCAAAGAAGTGCGCTCGGTTTTGCCACTTGACGCTGTGCTGGTCGATCAGGCGCAGGTAGACTTCGTGTACCAGCGCTGTCCCTTGCAGGGTATGGTCGGACCGTTCGCGGCGTAGGTAGGCATGTGCCAGCCGGCGCAGTTCGTCGTACACCAGAGGCATGAGCTGGTCCATGGCAGCCCGGTCGCCTTGACTGGATTGCACGAGTAGTTGCGTCACTTCTGGATCCGGCGTCATGGAGTGGGTCTGACTATTTTCGCGCAAAATCGCAGCCGAAGGGACTGCGTGAAACTAGGGTAAATACCGCGCAGCCAGCTCCTCGAAGTCGTCGGGGGTCACCAACTGGTACTGCAATTCGAGTGAGGAGAAGCGGCTAAGTTCGCGGGTCATCGCGTCGGATGGCAACTCCGGACCCAGTACGTAAAGCTGGCCGGAGAGGACGCGAAACGGCAGAACTTTCCACTTGCGCGCCAGGCGGGCCGGCAGCGAGCGCGTCACCGCGGCCGAAACCACATTTGCTTCCGGGCGTCCGAAGGGCATGTTTTGCTGAAGACTCAACGCTTCGTAAAGATCGGCCGGATCCAGTTTACCCAGCGCCACCAGGTGCTCTCCCAAGCGGATATCGCCGGGTTTGGTCAGCAGGGCTGCCTCCAGTTCTGCGGATTCCAGGTACTGGGAGCCTACCAGGATCTCTCCGAGCCGCCGTTTTTCCACAGTGAGCGCCTCGCGCGACGGGTAAGTGTGCGAAGTCTTGATCCACACCAGCGGTTCTCCTCGCAGACGCGCTTGGAAAAATCGCTTCAAAGCCATCGCTGTAGCCGCGCAATTGATCCAGTTTCCCCAAAGCATTCGGAGCGGCACCCCCAGGGCGAACCTCAGCCCGTAAATCCGTGCGACACAGGCCGCTCGAATGCTCATCTGCAGGGCGGACAGGCCCATTGTGGCCCACCAGATCCACGCCTGCGCGTAACCCATCAAAATCCCCAGGTGCCAGGGGAGCCCACAGGTAGTACTCCACGTCCACGTGGTGGCGCTATACGCGAAGAGCAGGTTGGCCAGCGGTACCACCAGATTGCCGACCAGTCCTTTGCGATCTCGCCAGAACCAGTACAGGTCCCGCGGCGGGACCTTCCATCCGTGGAACTGCCAGGATTGCAGCGCAATGCCGGTCACCCAGCGGGCCCGCTGCCGCACGGCATCGCGGAACGTTCGCGGGAAGTATTCGCGCGTAGCCACGAAGTTGCCGTCCTCCCGCGACAGCGAGACGAAACATTGCGGCCGGCCCAGGGCATGGATCCGGAAGCCGTTCTCATAGTCTTCGGTCAGGCTGGCGGGGTCGAAGATGCGATTGCTATGCGTCCTGGCCAGCAGTTCGAGGACCTCCCGCGAGTAGCCCGTGCCCACGCCGTTGGAAGGCAGAAATCCTCCCCAGGCCGTCCGCATGGGGACATCCTTGATCTGGTACTCCGCAAACTCGTCACAGTAGACGCCATGGGTCCATTCGCGCAGCGGTGTGGGTAATGCCAACACCGGAATCTGCACCATGTCGTAGCTGCTGGAGTATCGATTGATCTGCTCCAGCGCTCGCGGATGGATCAGGTCTTCGGCATCGTGAGTCACTACGACGTCGAAGCGTGTCCCGTGCTGCTCCTCATGCAACAGCATGCGCTGGAAGATCCAGTTCAGGCAGTCGGCCTTGGAGGTGGGGCCATCGTGGGGGCAAAGGGCCAGATGAACGTTCGGGAAGCGGTGCTCGATCGCGCGGGCTGCTTCGCAGGTGGGGGCGTCGTTCGGATACACACCGAGAAAGAAGTCACACGGCTGGTAGCGGTTGGCCGCCAGGTTGTGCGACACCATCTTCTCGATCACGCCGTGCTCATGCCACAGCGGGACGAACACGGCAATCCGCCGGCGCGGAAGATCGCCGCCCTGACTTGGTACGTTCGGCCGGCGCAGGCAGCGGTACAGAAACGCGAGCGCCAGAACGAGGTCGTCGAGGCTGCTGACCAGGATCCAACACGCCAGCGGGATCAGGCACGCAGCAACACACCCATCAAGCCACACAAAAGTTGTCTTAAGGGTACGGTAGTGGCCGGTCTAGGAGAATTTTCTCTTTCTTTTTAGGAGAAAAATCCGGCTCAGAGCAGAATCAGACCTCGGCGAACCCCCAGCGTCACCGCCTCCGTACGGCTGCCGGCATGGAGCTTGCCCATGATGGCCGCTACATGAAACTTCACCGTATGCTCGGAGATCCCCAGGCGCCAGGCGATCGTCTTGTTGCCGTGACCTTCGGCGAGCATCCGCAGCACCTCGATCTCTCGCGGCGTCAGCGACTGCGTGGCCGGGTCGCCCAGATCCCGGTTGCTCGGAGCGGCAGGGGAGAGCAGCGGGTCCAGATCCTGTGGATGAAGCACGACCAGTCCCGCCGCCGCGGCCTGCACCGCGGCCACCATTTCAGCGGCGGTCAATTCCCGAGGCAGTACGGCGCGAACCCCCGACCGCAGGGCTTCCGAGGCCCAGGTCGGATGTGGCTCATCCGCCAGCAGAATAACGGCTGGAGAGTGTGACGCCGAGGGCGGCGGCAGCGGGAGTTCTTCCTCGTGGTTTTCCAGGTAAACCACCACGACATCTGCCTGCATCCCCGCTGCCTGCCCGGCTGGCGAGGACAGATCGACGGCCTCGGGCAACACCTCGATGGCGGGACCCGAGCGTAGGAGAGTCTCGAGTCCCGCCCTCACGATCGCGGAAGAAGCCGCGATCCCGACGCGAATCACGCGGCCTCCGCGGCCGGGTAGTTCAGGCGTACAGTCACTTCGCGCGGAGCCGGGTTGCGGCCCCGAAGGAAGGCCAGGCGGAGCAATCCACCCCGATCGATGGCCGCGTGGAGGTCATCAAGAGAGCGGAAAGGACGCTGGCCCACCCCGGTGAGGACATCTCCGGGGAACAATGACACCGTCTCCGCGGGGCTGCCGGGAGCAATTTCCAGCACCAGGAGGCCCAGGCTGCGCCGGTCGCCGATCTGTAAAGGCACGGGCCGCAGAGTCACTCCCAGCGAAGGCCCGGAAGCTCCGAAGCGCAGGAAGCGGGAGACTGCGTTGCTGGGGATCGCCAGCGCCAATCCTCCGGCGATCATCGTGTTGATTCCAATGACCTGCCCGCGGGAGTCGGCCAGAGGTCCGCCGGAATTGCCCGGAGCCAGGCGCACGTCGGCTTGTACCCAGTTCTGCGGGCCGATCCCCGGCACCGGACCCACCGCGTGCACAATCCCGGTCGTCAGAGCCCCGATGAATCCCAAAGGATTGCCCACTGCCAGTACTACCTCGCCCGGGCGCAGGGTTTCGGAATCGCGCGCGGCGGCAGCCGCCAGCCCTGCGGTTGTCCCGATGTCCGACACGCGAAGGGAGGCCAAATCGCGGCGGGCGTCGCGCGCGGTCACCTTGGCCTCCAGCCGCCGCCCGTCCCACAACTCCACTGTGGCTCGGTCCCCGCGGGCCACGTGAGCGTTGGTAACGATCAACCCTTCCGGCGTCCACACGACCCCTGAGCCGCTGCCCCGATAGCGTCCGGAAACTTGTACCTGCACGGTAATCCGGCGAAGCTGCTCGGCCGCATTCCCAAATCCTGCCGGCGCCATGTCACTCTCCCCTCCGCGGCCGTTCGCCAATGGTCACGGCCAGTTCCACCAGGGCTCCGCCGCGCACCACGCGCGCCTGTACGCTGCGGCCGACAAACTCGGCCTCCAGAAAAGCCTGCACGTCATCGGTGTCCCGCAGGGCCTTACCGTCGAAGCTGATCAGGACATCTCCCAACACGACTCCGGCGCGTTCTGCCGGGCTGCCGGGTTCCACTGAAAGAGCGATGACGCCGCCACGCTCGCTCACCTGGAGACTACTTTTGAGATGATCGGGCAAAAGCACCGGTTGCAGGCCCAGGCCCAGGTATCCGCGAGCGATGTGCCCCTTGGCAAGCAGCTCGGAAACCACTCGATCGATGGTCGAGACCGGGATCGCCAGCGGTGCCGTGCGGGAGAGCCCCGAGGTAGCCAGACCCAGCAGTCTGCCTTGCGCATCGGCCAGGGCCGCGCCTGAGGAACCGGGATAGAGGCTGACGTCCAGGCGGATAAATTGATCGACGCGGCCGCCGCGCCAGGTCCGCCAGGCCCCGGAAACGCTGCTGATCACGCCCATTGCCGCATTTACGCCGGTCTCCGGACCGCGGCCGACGGCCAGCACCAGGCTGCCGGCGCGTACGGAACCGGCCGGAGCGGGTTCGGGTGGGGTGAGACCGGAAACGCCCAGTTTCAGCACCGCAAGATCCGTGCCTGAGTCGCGCCCCGCCAGAGTCGCGGCTATACCGCGCCCATCAGGCAGTGTGACGGTAATCTCCTCGGTGTGGCGGATGGAATGGTCGGCAGTGACTACGATGCCCTCACGCCAGGAAATCCCGCTGGAAGAAATGCGCTCGCGCGCGTTCACCGCAACCACCGATCTCCCGGCGCGCTCCACGGCGTCTGCTAGTTCCTGTGAGACTGCGATCAAGGGGTTTTCCATACTTCTCCTGAATTCGTGGGCTGCTGAATATCCTGCGGAAGGCCGTTGCCTGCCGCTATGTTCTCCTGGTCAGAGCCTTGGACTCTTTCAGCAGCCAATTCCAGAATGCGGCATCGAGGCCGGCGCCCACATCGGCAATTCGGGCAGGGAAGGGCCTGGAGAAACGGGCAGGTCGCCGTTACCCCGCGAGGATTGCCCTCGTGTACACCACCTGGAACCCGCAGCGTTCGTAGTTGCGCTGCGAAATGCTGCCGGGAAGCGTGGACGCCGTCGCCAGATCGCAGCCGCGTCGCGCCGCATCCTGAAGGCGTGCGCGAATCAGCGCCGTCTGCGCTCCCTGGCGCCGCGCGGAAGGCAGAGTACCGTCGGCAAACAGCATCGCCAGCCCGTCATAAGTGGCCAGGGCGGCGGATGCCCGGGGCGTGCCGTCTTCCAAACACGCCAGGTAGCACGTGGAACTGGCCATGCGGAAGATATTGCGGCCCACGTCCAGTTCCTCCTCCGTGAGCGGTTTATCTTCAAAGAAGCCGCGGCCGGCGGTGACGGCCCAAAGTTCCGATTCCTCGGGTTCGGCTGGGCGTACTCCTGCCACTGGTACGGGATCCCCGGCGGCCAGCGGTTTCACCAGGACGTTGTTGAACTCGGCCAGCCGATAGCCCCGTAAGCTGAGAAATTCCAATAGCATGGGGTTCGCCAGCGGGCACAAGTCGATGGTCACAACCGCGCCGCGGCTGCGAAAGAAGGCTTCCATGCGCTCCAGTTCTGCCTCGCGCACAGGGCCATTCAGCCCCAGGCCGACGGCGTGCGTGAGGGGAGAGAGGCGGCCCACATAGAGGGCGTAGCCGCCGCAAACGGGCAGGGCCAGCGACCGGGTTTCCGGCCGCAGAAGATTCTGTGCCTCGGTGCACTCCAGGCCGTTGCGGACCTCGCCATTTTCCAATCGGCGGGCCAGCGCCAGGTCCGCGATCATAGGCGCTCGCCCGGAAAATTTGCTCCGGTGCAAAAAACAGACCGCATCGGACGCACAGTAACACATCTTGGCACATCCGGGCATCGTAGGATAATGAAGGAAGAACGTGTCTCGTCGACTATTCATCGCCCTGTTGGTCGCGGCAGGCCTGCATGCGCAGACAGCGCTGGTCGATGACGGATTTCAGCACTTCTATAACCTGGAATACGCCGACGCCATTGCGGACTTCCAAAAGGCCATCGCCCAAAATCCATCCTCCCCCGACCTCCACAACCACCTCGCGGAAGCCATCCTGTTCCGGGAGATGTACCGCAACGGGGC
>CAZMRK010000160.1:0-10662 GCA_964568355.1 uncultured Solibacteraceae bacterium
GACCGGCCGGGTTTGCAGAGTCTCCAGGTACAGCCGGATGGAGGCGACCGGCGTTTTCAGTTCATGGGTGACGGCATTGATGAATGCGTCGTGCTGAGCATTGCGCCGGATCTCGCGTACCAGAAAAATGGTGTTCAGCACTACCCCGCTGATGATCAGGGTCAGCAGCAAGGCCCCCAGAAACAGCAGAATGCCGTTCTTCCAGTTGAGCAGGACCCAGCCGATGTAGAGCAGGATGCTAACCGAAATCAGGCCGACACCCAGCGCGATGAAGAACGCGATGGATTTTTGCCGGCCCGCGACAACCATGTCTTCAGCTTATGCCGGGAACGGCCTCCGGCGCACCTAACCGCTTGCTCCCGGTGGCAGGCCGTCGACTCAAAGTCGACGCGGCAAGCTGAAAGCTTGCGCTACGCACTGACTTCAATGTAGCGCCCGATTCATCGGGCCGTGTCGACACTCTGTCGACGCCTAGGCCGCTTCGCGTTCTTCGAACGCGGTGTTGACCTTGGCCACCTGGATGCCTTTTGCCAGGCCAAAGAACTTCAGAATATTGACCAGGATCCAGGAATGGTCCACCTCATACCAGGCCAGGCCGTGGCGCGCCGAGGTGGGATGCGCGTGGTGATTGTTATGCCAGCCTTCGCCGAAGGTCAGCAGCGCCACCCACCAGTTATTGCGCGAGTCGTCGCGCGTGTTGAAGCGCCGGCTGCCCCACATGTGCGTGGCGGAATTGACCAGCCATGTGGCATGCAGGCCCGCCACTACACGGACGCAGTTGCCCCACAGCAGCATCGGCAGCCCACCCAGGGCGAACAGCAGCACCGAAAGCAGCACCAGCGGAACCCAGTGGTAATTGTTCAGCCACACGTAGAACGGCACCCGGCCCAGGTCCGGCGCATATTTGGACATCAGGCGGGTGTTGTTGTGCTTGGCCTCGCCCAGCAGGATCCATCCGCAATGGGCCCACCAGGCGCCGTCGCGGGGCGAATGCGGATCGCCGGGCTGATCCGACTTCTGATGGTGGATGCGATGCGTGGCCACCCAGAAGATCGGCCCGCCTTCGAGCGTCATCGCGCCGCAAACCGCAAAGAAGTATTCCAGCCACCGCGGAACCTTATACGACCGATGAGTATGCAGGCGGTGGTATCCCATACTGATGCCGAGACCCGTAGCCAGCCAGTAGAGAAATACCGCAACGGCGACAGCGCGCCATTCAAACATAAAGAGAGCGGCGACCGCCCCCAGATGCAAGAGCGCCAGGACGATCGTCGTCAGCCAGTTGATCTTCCCGCGCTGGTACAGGTGTGTACTCGAATCGGCAGTATTCATCAGGTCGAAACTCACAGGGTGTTTTTCAACAGAGGTGTTGATACCTTTCCAAACTATCAGGGAATGCCGCGGGAGTTTGTAAGATTTGTGTAATTTCAAGAAGATACAAACGAACCGGGAGTTCCGGATGCCATGTGCTACAGTCGAGGTTGGTGTTCCGTCGCGTTATCTGGATTGTCTTGGATAGTGTGGGAATCGGGGAAATGCCCGATGCTGCCAATTACGGCGACGCCGGCAGCGACACATTAGGGAATATTGCCCGCATGCGCCCGCTTCGGCTCCCGCACCTGTGCCGCCTCGGTCTCGCAAATATCAAGCCGCTCTCCGGTCTCTCCCCGGCGGCCCATCCGTCCGGGGATTATGGCCGCTGCACACTGGCATCGCCGGGCAAGGACACAACCACCGGGCATTGGGAAATGGCAGGAATTCATCTGGAGAAGCCGTTTCCGCTCTACCCGCATGGGTTTCCTCCCGAAGTGATGGAGCCTTTCGAGCAGCGCATCGGCCGCAAAACGCTGGGCAACAAGGCCGCTTCCGGGACGGAGATTATCCAGGAACTGGGCGGCGAGCACCTGCGCACCGGCTCTCCCATCGTCTACACCTCCGCCGACAGTGTCTTCCAGGTGGCGGCCCACGAGGAAGTGATCCCCCTGGATGAGCTTTACCGTATCTGCGGAATCGCTCGCGAGATTTTGCGGGGGAAGCACGAAGTGGGCCGGGTCATCGCCCGGCCATTTGTGGGGCCGCCGGGCGCGTTTACCCGCACCCCCAACCGCAAAGACTATGCCGTGCCTCCGCCCTCCGGCATGTTGCTGGACCAGTTGGCGGCGCGCAGCGTCCCGGTTGCCAGCGTAGGCAAGATCTGGGACGTGTTCCTGGGCCGCGGCATCGGTCCCCACGTAAAGACCAAAAGCAATGCCGATGGCATGGTCAAAACGCTGGAGGCCATGAACGGAACCGGCGAAGGCCTGATTTTCGTCAATCTGGTGGATTTCGATCAGCAGTATGGGCACCGCAACAATGTGGAGGGCTACGCCCGGGCGCTCGAAGAGTTCGACGCCTGGCTGCCGTCGCTCGAAGAACGTCTGCAGCCCGACGACCTGGTGGTGCTGACCGCCGACCACGGCTGCGACCCCACCACCCCCTCCACCGACCATAGCCGCGAATACGTGCCGCTGATGGTATTCGGCCCTCGCGCGCGCCCCGGCATCGACCTGGGCCTGCGCGCGACCCTCTCCGATATCGGGCAGACCGTCGCGGAAAACTTCGGCACCCAGATCCGGAAAGGAGCCAGCTTTTTAAGGTTAATCGTATGAGAAAGCCAGTCATGGCGGGTAATTGGAAGATGTACAAGACGCCCGCCGAAACTACCGCATTTTTTGAGAAGTTCCGCCCGCTCGTGGAGAAGTCGGAACACTGCGAGATCGTGATTTGTCCCCCGTTCACGAATCTGGCGGCGGCCGTCGCAGCCGCACAGGGTTCGCGCATTCAGATCGGTGCGCAGAATCTCTACTGGGCCAAGGAAGGCGCTTTTACCGGCGAGATCTCGGCGCCTATGATCCAGGCCAGCGGCTGCTCCCATGTGATTATCGGGCATAGCGAGCGGCGGCAATACTTCGGCGAGACCGACGCGTGGGTGCTGAAGAAAACCGTGGCGGCGCTCGAAGCCGGCCTTTCGCCCATCGTGTGCGTGGGCGAGCGGCTGGAAGAGCGCGAGGCGGGCAAGACCGCCGGCGTGCTGACCGAGCAGTTCCGCGGAGGCATCGCCGGGCTGACTCCGGAACAGTTCGCAAAGATCGTCATTGCCTACGAGCCGGTCTGGGCCATCGGCACCGGCAAGACGGCCACTCCGGAGATCGCCGCCGACGCGCATCGCACCATCCGCGCCCAGGTGGGGAACGCTTTTGGAGCCGATGCCGCGGCCGCCGTGCGGATCCTGTACGGCGGCAGCGTCAAACCGGACAATGTCAAAAGCCTCATGGCTCAGCCGGAGATCGACGGAGTGCTGGTAGGCGGAGCGAGCCTGGATGCGGCATCGTTTTCCACTATCGTGAACTTCTGACCGGGGGCGCGATGGCCTGCTCCACTACGCGCAGGAATTCGTCTTCGCGGTCGATCTCCAGACCGATCTGGAGCCAGTAGATCGGGAGCGGCGCCAGCATATGGGCGCCGCTTTCCCCCAGGTTGATGCTGTCTTTTTCGGTGGTGAGCAGAGCCTCGGCGCCGGCCAGCCGGAAATTCTGCAACATACGCCGCAGCTCGTTGGGACGGTAGGTGTGATGGTCGCCAAATTCGAGCCGTTCCACCGGGTCCAGCCCCAGTTGGCGCAACGTCTTCCAGAAAGCCTCCGGATTGCCCAGCCCGCAGAAGGCCGCGAAACGCACGTGCGGCAGGTCGTGCAGGCCGATAGTACGTCCGCTGGCATGGTCCACCCAGCACTCCGGTACGACGTGCGAGCGGAAGATCGGCGCCTTGGGATTATGCCGGCGCACGCAGTGCTCCACCGCCTCGAGCGCCCGGCCATGGTTGGCGCGGGTGATGACGATGGCTCCGGCGCGGTCCAGGGCCTCGAACGGCTCCCGGAGCCGGCCGAGCGGAAAGACTCCACCACCCGCCAGGGGATTCAAGCCGTCGATCAGCACGATATCGAGCTGGCGGTCGATCCGACGATGCTGGAATCCGTCATCCAGGACCAGCACATCCACATCGAAGCGCTGCTGAAGGAGTTTGCCGGTCTCCAGGCGTTCCGGCCCGATCCCTACCGGCGCGGAAGCCGCCCGCAGAAAGATCTGCGCCTCATCGCCGGACTGTTCCACTGGTACGGTCCCGCCCGCCGGCACCGCCAGCGGGCGCGGTGTGTGCCCGCCGTAGCCGCGCGTGAGAATGCCGGGACGGTAGCCGGCGTCCTTGAGCCGGGCCACCAGGTGGAGGACGCAAGGGCTTTTGCCGGTCCCTCCCATGGAAAGGTTCCCTACGCTAATGACCGGAACAGCCAGGCGCTCACGCCGCGCCAGATGCCGCCGCGTCTTCCACCAGGAGCCGGCGCGCCACAGCCAGGAAAGCGGCCAGAGAAAGATACCGGCCGGCGTGGCGACTCGGTAATGCGGAAACAGGCGATCGTGGAGGCTGCGAATCTCGGCCGCCGTGGCGGCAGTCGCGCCACGCCGGGCGGCAGCGCATTCACTGGCTAGGCGGCCGATTCGCTGCGCCTCTTCGGGGCGGTCCAGGAGCCGGTCCAAAGCCGCGGCTAGTTCTTCCCGGCCGTCGATCTGGACCGAAGCCCCCGCGGCGCAGAACTCCGCGCCAATCTCCCGGAAGTTTTCCATATGCGGCCCGATGATCACGGGGCGGCCAAAGAAGGCCGGTTCGAGGATGTTGTGGCCGCCGCGGGAGGCCAGGGTTCCGCCCATGAACACTACATCCGCCAGGCCGAACAGGCCGCTCAGCTCCCCGATGGTATCGAGCAGCAGGACCCCGGGCAGCGCCAGCGTATCGGACTCGCGAAGCTCCGAGCGGCGCAGAAACGGGATGCCCGCCTGCTCCAGCTTACGGGCGGCTTCATCGAAGCGCTCGGGCTTGCGCGGAGCCAGCAGGAGCAAAAGGCCCGGGCGCCGGGACGCCAATTGGCGGAAGACGTCCAATACCACTTCATCCTCATCCGGGTCGCCGGCGATGGCGGGAGGCATCGTGCTGGCGGCGATCCATACCGGATGAGGGGCAAGGCGATCAAGCAATCGGCGAACGGGAGAATCCGGAGCGGCCTCGGCGGGCTGAAAATCATATTTCAGATTGCCGGCCACGCGGATGCAATCGGCGGGCGCGCCCGCATCCGCAAAGCGCCGGCGCATGGCGTCGCTCTGCACCAGGATGGCGTCCGGCCAGCACAGCACGTGGCGGAAAAACCAGGCATGAGAGCGATAGGTCGGCGCGGCCCGGTCGGAGATGCGGCCGTTGACCAGGACCAGGCCGCAGCCGATCCGTTTGGCCTCCCGGAACAGGTTCGGCCAGATTTCGGTCTCGGCGACCACCACCAGCGAGGGCTGTATAGTCCGAAGTACCCGGCGGACGGCAAAGACGGCGTCGATCGGCGCGTAAAAGACTCCGTCGGCCAGTCCGCCCAGTTTCTGCCCGGCGGTGACGCGTCCGGCGAGGGTGGTCGTGGAAACGAAGATCGGGGTGCGGGGCATCTGCGCGCGGATCTGGCGCAGCAGTTCGGCCGAAGAGAGCACTTCGCCGACGGAAACGGCGTGCAACCAAATCGCGCCGGGGGCGGTCTGTCTAAACGTACGGGGAAGGAAGCCCAGGCGCTCGCCGAGCGTACGGAAATAGGTCCTGTTCCGCAGAGAGCGCGACAGGAAATACAATAGCAAGACAGGCCATCCAAACGCCTGAAGGGACCGGTAAAGGAGATAGATGCCTTTTGTTTTCAAACGCTTGGCTCTTCTAACGAGTATAGCGGCGGCGTTCGCCGGGAACAACCTCCAGGCGGCGGACAAAGAGGCCAGGTTCGAAGCCCGTCCGGCCGCGAGCTACGCTGCCCGCCAGACCGCTTCCCAGGTGACGATCGGAGCCGATGTCTACGTCTCCGACGAAAAAGCGAAACCGGTCTTCGGGAAGCATAACCCTTACGACTACGGAATACTCCCTGTTTTGGTGGTCATCCAAAACGATAGCGCGAAGACGATCCGGCTGGATGAGATCAAGGTGGAATATGTGGCTCCGGACCAGAGCAAGGTCGATGCCACCCCCGCCGGCGAAGTGCGCTACGCGCAGGGACCGCGACGCCCGAACGTGATCTCCGGGCCTACGGGCCAGACCAAGATCACCAAACGCAAAAATCCCCTGGATGCCTGGGCGATCGAGGGGCGAGCCTTTGCGGCGAAGATGATTCCCGCCGGGCAATCGGCCAGCGGGTTCTTCTATTTCCAGACGGGATTCCAGCGGCGGTCGAGCCTTTACATCACCGGGTTGCGCGAGGCGGATACGGGCAAAGAACTGTTCTATTTCGAGATTCCACTCGAAAACGCCGATTCCGCCGCCCCAGCGCCAAAATAGCCCGGTTTAGATGTAAGCGATGACGTCGATCTCCACCTTCGAATTGCCGGGGATCCCCCCTGCGGCGGCGATGGTGGTACGGACTGGCGGCTCGGCGCCGAAGCGGCCGCGAAAGACCTCGTTCATACCGTCGTAATCCTTGAGGTCGTTGAGGAAGACGCGGCACTGCAGCACTTTGTCCATAGACGAACCGGCATTTTGCAGGGCTTCCTCGATTTCATCGAGCACGCGCTTGGTGTGGGCCTTGATATCGCCCTCGAAATGCGCACCCACGCCCGAGATGAACAATAAGTTCCCGTAGGACACGGCGCGGTTAAACAACGGCGCTTTTTCGGGCTTCTTCCCTTTGGTGTAGTGCACGACTTTCTTCAACGGAAGCGGCTTCGCCGCCTGGGCCACGCCGGCGCCTGCCGCAGCCGCCACGCCCGCCTTCATAAAACCGCGTCTGTTGGTGGATTTCATAGAGAGATTCCTCCATTCACAACCGGATATTGAAAAATTGCAGAACTCCAAGACCTGTGACGAGTATAACTTAGCGCATCCGGCGAGGGCCAGGGAAGGGCTGGAGCGCGGGGTCGGCCCGCTACACTGAGGCCAGCAGGACTTTTCCACGCTTTCGGGAGAATACATGTCAGTCCGTTTGACGCTCACGGCCGGGGCGCTGCTGGGCATCAGTCTGTTTGCCGCCCCACCACTCACGACCATTCAGGATGTGCTGTACCGCGCCGACGGCACGCGCTTCAACGGGGTGTTGCAGATCACCTGGAAAAGCTTCGACGCGGCGGACACCTCGAACGTCGCACAGCAGGGGGTCACCGTCCGGGTCGTGGACGGAAATCTCCGGGTACAACTGGTGCCGACGACGAACAGCCAGACTGCCGCCACCTATGCGGTGAAATACAACAGCGACGGCAAGGTGCAGTTTCAGGAGACCTGGGTGGTAGCGCCCAGCATCACGCCGCTGCGGGTGCGGGATGTACGGGTCTCGGGGATCGAATCGCCGCCGACCGGCGGGCTTCAGGAGAGCGACATCGCCGGGCTGGTAGCGGACCTGGCGGCGCGGCCGGTGAAGGGCTCCGGGTTCGCGCCGGGCCGGGCTGCGCTCATTAACGCGGCGGGGCTAATCGAGGGGGCCACCGGCGATGCCGCCGATTGCGTCCACGTGGACGGCAGTTCGGGGCCATGCGGTCCTGGATTTTTCGATGGAGAGACGCCCGGCGGGATCGTAGACGGCTCCAACGCCACGTTTACGCTGGCCGCGGCGCCGCAGCCCTCCACCAGCCTGGCGCTGTTTCGCAACGGCATCCTGCAGAAACCCGAGCAGGATTTTTCGCTCTCCGGCAGCACGGTGCAGTTTCTGAGCGTAGCGGTGCCGCAGCCCGGAGATACTCTGCTGGCGTCCTACCGGAGGCTGTCGCCGGGCGGGCTCAGCCTGGCGGCGAAAGCGCCGGCCGCATGGAGCGCCCCTGCCCCCCTGGCGGCGGTGGCACAAGGTACTGCGACGCCGCAGGTGCTCTGCGCGGGCACGGGAGCGGGCAGCGGAGAGGCATCGTGCACCGTCTCCGGCAGTTCCTGGAACGCGGGCGACCGCGTGGAGATCCGCTTCGACTACGCACGCTCCGCTGCCTCGGGCAGTTTTCAGTGGGAGGTGCGATGGGGCGGGGTGGTGGCCTCGTCGGGCAGTTCGAGCGGCCCGGCGGTTACCGGACGGATCGATGCGGCACTTGATGAAAACGGGGCGCAGTTGAGCTGGCAGGCGTGGGGATCGGCGCTTCCGCTTTCGACCGGAGTGATGAACGCGGGCAGCGAACAGCCGGCCACGATCGAATTCCACGCCAGCTCAGGGCGGCTGCGCAACTTTACCGTAATCCGGTATCCCCGGCCGTAAGATTACTTGAGATATTTTTCGAGCGGCGGACGGATGCGCTGGACCACCGCCGGATCGTTGAGGTTCGATTTCGTGACCAGCACGGCGGGCAAGTCGATCGTTTTGGCAGGCGTGCCGCCGTTGAGCTTCAAAACCGCAGCTTTCACCGACTGGTAGCCGATCTGGAACGGGTCCTGCACCACGAGAGAATCGATGAGTCCATTTTCCAGATCGGCCGCCAGAGTGGGGCTCCAGTCAAATCCCACCATTTTGAGCGCACCCGGCCGGCTCTTGAGCGCCTGAGCGGCGCCGACCGTACTGGATTCGTTGGACGCGAACAGGCCGTCCAGATCCGGATGGGCGGTGAGCATGTTCTCCGCTACGGTCAGCGATTTGGCGAAGTCGGCCATGCCGTAGCGCTTGTCCACTACTTCGATACGAGGAAATTGCCGGCGCAGAGTCTCCTCGAAGCCCTGCTCGCGAGCGGTGCTGGAGGCGATACCCGGCTCGACCGCTACCATCACCACCTTTCCCTTTCCCTTCAAAATAGATCCCATGCGGCGCGCGGCTATCCGGCCGGCGCCGTAATTGTCGGTCGCGATGCGGGAGACATAGGCTTCGGTCGAGACCCCGGTATCGAAGATGATCACCGGGATCTTCTGCCGCGCGGCCCGCTCGACGATACCCACCATGGCGTCCCGATCGGCGGGCGCCAGGCAGATGGCGTCCAGGCGGCGGTTGATCATCGACTCGATGATCTTGATTTCCGCACTCGGATCGGCTTCGTTGGGCGGCCCATTCCATTCCACTTCCACTCCGGCTTCCTGAGCCGCGGCGACCGCGCCGGCGTGGATGCTCTGCCAAAACACGTGAGACTGCCCTTGCGGCACTACGCCGATGATCTTTTTATGAGAGCGCTGGCACGCGGAAAGGGCCAGCAAGAGCAAGGCAACCAGGACCTTCGAAGGGCGCATCAGCGACAGTATATCGAGGGAGTATGTACAATGAGTGCTTCACCGGAAGCACCCTACGGGAACCACGATGATTTCCGCTCCCTTGTTCTCGCTCTGGCTGGCGGCGCCTTCGCGCCTGCTGACCATGGGTCCTGTGGACCTCGCAATCGTCATCTGCTATTTCGCGCTGGTGCTGGCGATCGGATTTTATCTCAAGAAATTCGCCAGCACGGGCGAAGATTTTTTCATGGCCGGCCGCGAAATGACGGCCTGGATCGCCGGCCTGAGCTTCATCTCCGCCAACCTGGGGTCGCTCGAAATGATGGGATACGCGGCGGCCACCTATCAGTACGGCATGATCGTGGCGCACGCCTACCTGATCGCCGCGATTCCCGCGATTCTGTTCCTGGGGATCGTGATGCTGCCGTTCTACTACATCTGCAAGACGCACTCGGTGCCGGGCTACCTGAAGCTACGGTTCGGCGAGGCTACGCGCGGGCTTTCGGGCATCTCTTTCGCGGTGATGACGATCCTGATGAGCGGCATCAACATGTACTCGATGGCGGTGGTGATGAAGGTGATTCTGGGGTGGGATATCCACTTCAGCATCTGGGTCTCTTCGCTCACCGTGGCGCTGTACGTGATGGCGGGCGGACTCCTCTCCGCGATTTTTAACGAGGTTCTACAATTTTTCCTGATCTGGCTGGGCTGCCTGCTGATTCCGGTGCTGGGACTGATTGAGACCGGCGGGTGGAGCGGGCTGGTGGCGCGGATCCAGCAGAATTTCCCCGGACAGGACTACATTCACCTGTGGCAAAACGTGGGATCGTTCACGGGCAACCCGATGGGGCTGCACTGGACCGGTATCGTCTTCGGCTGGGGAATTGCCATTTCGTTCGGCTATTGGACGACGGACTTTCTGGTGGTGCAGCGCGTGATGGCCGCTAAGAACCTGCGCTCGGCACAGATGGGCACGATCCTGGGGGCCTTCCTCAAAATGATGGTGCCGCTGATCGTGATTCTGCCGGGGCTGCTAGGCCTGGCGGTCCTTCCGATCAAGCTGGTGGACGAGAGCACGGCGGTCGCGACCGGAGCGCACAGCTATAACGAGGTGCTGCCTCTGATGCTGGCGCGCTACTGCGGTCCCGGCCTGCTGGGCCTGGGCGTAACGGCGCTGATTGCGGGGTTCATGTCGGGGATGGCGGGTAACGTGAGCGCCTTCGCAACGGTGTGGACTTACGACATCTACCGTCCGCTGATTCGCAAGAACGCCAACGATGCCCACTATGTGAGCATGGGGCGCTGGTGCTCGCTGCTGGGTGTGTTCGTGAGCATCGGGACGGCCTACCTGGTGATGAATTTCAGCAGCATCATTGTTTACGCACAGGTGATCTTCATCTTCTTTATCGTGCCGCTGTTCGGCACGGTGATTCTGGGCATGCTATGGAAGCGGTG
>CAZMRK010000161.1:0-4784 GCA_964568355.1 uncultured Solibacteraceae bacterium
TTTGCGGTGTTGAACCGCTTCTCGCCCGCGGTAGAGATGGCGTCCATCGATGAAGCCTATCTGGATATGACCGGTACGGAACGTTTGCATGGCCCTCCGCTGCGCGCGGCCCACTTGCTGCATGAAACCATGAAGGCCGAAACCAGGTTGAACTGTTCGATCGGAATCGCCACTTCGCGGCTGGTGGCAAAGGTTTCTTCCGACCAGGCCAAGCCCAACGGAGTGCTTTGGATCATTCCGGGGTCGGAGGCGGCGTTTCTGGCGCCCCTCGATGTGCGCAAGATTCCCGGAGTCGGCAAAGTGACCGAGAAGCATCTCCATGGTATGGGCATCCGCAAGGTGGGCGATCTCGCGCGGCTGGACGAGAAACTGCTGGAGGACCAGTTGGGCAAATGGGGGCTGGCGCTGGCAGGTAAAGCGCGAGGCCTGGACGCCGGCGGCTGGTTCGATACCGCGGTCGGCGAAGACACCGATCCCAAGTCCGTCAGCCACGAGCACACCTTCGGCGAGGATACCAACGATACCGACCGGCTCGAATCCACCCTGGCTCGCCTGTGCGAAATGGTCGGGCGGCGCCTGCGGGAATACGGACTGCATGCCCGCACGGTCCAGTTGAAGCTGCGCTACTCCGACTTTTCGACCATCACCCGCGCCCACTCGTTCGATCGCCCCACGCAGGTGGATACCGAACTATACGACCAGGTTCGCGCGTTGTTCCGGCGGAACTGGAAACCCGGCGCGCGGGTTCGCCTGCTGGGCGTCCAGACGTCCTCTTTCGACGCGGAGCACCAGCAGATGCACCTGATGGAAGAAGATCGCCACGAGCGCTGGAAACAGGCACTTGCCGCCGCGGACCGGCTGCGGGACAAGTACGGGGAATCCGCCGTATCGCTGGCCGCGGGCATGCGCGGCAGCTTCCGCGAGCGCGTGCATGAGAATCCCGCGGGCCTTCCCGGCAAGAACAAGGCATGATCCGGTTCGGTCCCGATATCTGCGCCCGTCTCGAACAGGTTGCCGCCCGCGAATGGTTGGAGACCAACGGACTGGGTGGCTTCGCTTCCTCCACGATCGCCGGCTGGAACACGCGGCGCTATCACGCGTTGCTCACCGCCGCGCTTCCGCCTCCTCTGGATCGCATGGTGCTGCTCTCCCAGGTCATCGAGACCGTGGTCTATCGCGGACGGCGCTACGAGCTTTCGACCAATCGCTATCCGGACGTGATCCACCCGCGCGGCTTCGAGTACCTGAAGGAATTCCGCCTCGATCCGTTTCCCGTCTTCACCTGGGCGATCGACGACCTGGAGATCGAGAAGACCGTTTTTCTGGTTCATGGGGAGAACACCGTCGTCCTCGAATACGAACAGAGGGGCGGCCAGGCGGATTGCGCGCTTGAACTTCGTCCACTCATCGCTTTCCGGGATTTCCATGCCACCACCCACGAAAATGGAGCGCTGCGGGCGAGCTATGACGAAGAGCCCGGCCTGTTGACCCTGTGTCCTTATCCCGGGCTGCCGCCGCTTCATCTGGGGCATGGTGCGGCTGCGGTCCGGCCCACAGGGGACTGGTGGCGGCAGTTCGAATACGACCGGGAGCGCGAGCGCGGGCTCGACGATCGCGAAGATCTCTTCAATCCGTTCGTGCTGGAGTTCGACCTTAGCCGCGGCCGGGCGTCGGTGGTGGCTTCCACCGATCGGCGCTGCGCTTTGCCTTCGGAAGACCTGCGGGAACGCGAGCGCCGGCGCCGCCGCCATGCGCAGCAGCCGTTCGCCTGCCGCGAGCCCTTTGTGCGGTCGCTGGCAGCCGCGGCCGACCAGTTTTTGGTCAGCCGCCAGGAAAAGGAAGGCATCATCGCCGGCTATCACTGGTTCGGCGAATGGGGTCGCGACACCATGATCGCCCTGCCGGGCTTGGCGATCTCCACGGGCCGGTTCGAAGAGGCTCGCCGGATCCTGCTGTCCTACGCCGGTTACGTCGATCAGGGGATGCTTCCCAATGTGTTGCCCAGCCAGTTCCACTCCGTGGATGCCGCGCTGTGGTTCTTCGAGGCGGTGCGCCAGTTCCTGCAGGCAACCGGCGACACGGCCTGGGTCCGCAGGCATCTGTTCGCTACGCTTTCCGGCATCATTGAACACTACATTCGCGGCACGCGCTACGGGATCCGCGTGGATGAAGACGGCCTTTTGACCTCCGGCGCTCCCGGCGTTCAACTCACATGGATGGACGCCAAGGTCGGGGACTGGGTGATCACACAGCGAACTGGAAAGCCGGTCGAGGTGCAGGCGTTATGGTACAGCGCGCTGCGGGTGATGGAGAGGCTGGCCGCACCCCGCGGCCATGACTATGGCGACCTGGCCGAGACGGCCTCGGCGGCCTTCAACCGGCAGTTCTGGAACGAGGATGCCGGCTGCCTCTACGATGTGGTGGACGCCGGGGGGCGCGACGCCTCCATTCGCCCAAACCAGGTTTTTGCCGTGAGTCTGCCCTTCAGCATGCTTTCCCGGGATCGCGCCGAGCGGGTGCTGAAGGTGGTGCGCCGGGAACTGCTGACGCCGTACGGCCTGCGCACGCTTTCGCCCGAAGATCCGCGCTATCGCGGGCGTTATGAGGGCGACCAGCTTGCCCGCGACAGCGCCTACCATCAGGGCACCGTCTGGCCCTGGCTGCTAGGCCCGTTCATTTCTGCCTGGTTCAACGTGTACGGGCGCGGCGACGAGTCGCGCAGGCAGGTCCACCAATGGCTGGAACCGCTGCAGGAACACCTGGAGGTGGCGGGCCTGGGCCAGATCTCCGAAATCTTCGACGGCGACGAACCCCACCACCCCCGAGGCTGCATCGCCCAAGCCTGGAGTGTAGGAGAACTCCTGCGCGCTGCGCTGCTCTAACGCTCTGTTGGGTCGTTCAGCCCGGGAACCGCCAACCCGTAGCGCCCGCTTCAGCGGGCCGCGTCGATACTCATGTCGACGCCAGTCACACACCGCCCAAATCTCCTCACCGTCTGGCCCAATAACGATCCCGAGCATGCACCGTCAATCCTTTTTGCCGCACACTAAGCTGGATCTTCCGGAACTCTGAGATCCGAACCGGTTGATCGGAGATATAGCCGAGGCTGTACTGGCTGCGCAGTTCTTCCTGCAGGACATCAAAAATCTGCTCAATCCCGGCTTTTTTCGTAACTTCGAAAAAGACGCCGCCGGTCTCCCGGGACATGCGTTCGAGCGCACGCCGGCCGTTCGCCCCTCCGATCCCGTAAGCATGAGAATCGGAAAACAAAATGCTGTAAATCAGCGTATCGGCGCGCTGAGCCGCCTCAATGGAATCGGCCATGGACGCTTCGCTGCCCGTATCCACTCCGTCGGAAAGCACCACCAACGCCTTGCGGCCGTCGCGCCCTTTCATCACAGCCTGGCAGGCGTTGACCACGGCGTCGTATAGCAGCGTGCCGCCCCCCACCTGGGCACGCAATTCATTCCGCGTGGGGGTATCCACGAAGGCGAGCGCTTCATCCAGTTGCCTGCGGGAAGAGGTAAGTTTCTGGCGCATCTGAAGCGCCATGTCGAATTGCAAAATGAAGAACTGATCCTGCTTCTCCCGCAGAATCTGATCCAGGAAGCGGAAACTGGCGCCACGCTCCGCATTGAGTACTCGCTGCTGGCTCATACTGGTATCCACCAGCAGCCCGAGCGTCAGAGGCAGGTCGGACTCTCGCGAAAAATAGCGGATCGCTTGTGGCCTGCCATTTTCCAGCACTTCGAAATCACCCTTCTCGAGCCCGCGGATGATTTCGCCCCGCTTGCCGGTCACGGTCGCCAGCAGGCCGACCACTTTGACGTCTACCGAGAATGTGGACTCCTGTTGGGCACTGGCGGGTGAACCGCGCAGGCAGAGAAACGCTGCGGAGAAGAGAGCTTCGCGCCGGGACAAATACCGCGTCATCGGGAATAATCCTTAGATACGGTGGGATGCCCCGGCACGGTTTCCGGTTACGGCAAACCTGAGCCTATAAGGTCGAGCCTGTCTGATCTCCCGCTGCCTCGTCCTGTTTCTTCTGGTCTTCCAGACAATAGGGCGTCCACGGCACCGCATCCAGCCGCGTCTTGCCGATTGGCCGGCCGCAAATAGTGCACCGGCCATAGGTCCCCTGCTCGATGCGCCGCAGGGCATTCCGGACGTCGACCAGCAACTGCGAAGCGACCATGTCCTGTTCGAGCGCCTGGGCCGTGCCTTGGGCCGCGGCGGAATCATCCACTACGTCCGCAGGCTCCGGCTCGGCCAGGCTGGTTGCCTCTCCCTCCATGTAAGCCACTTCGGAAAGGAGTTCGCGCTCTTTCTGGAGCAGTAGCTGCTTGTAGTGTTCCGTATCCATAGCAATTTCGGCCATCTCGTGCGGCTCTCTCCCTGCCTTCATGTTCGCGCACTTTCCCCCATTGGTCCGTCTCGTGCAACACAAAGCGACAGGGGGTGTATATGGCGCAGCGGAGAAATAGAAATCAATGGAAAACGTACTTTCTCTTACCCGGATTTCTGGCCTTCGGCTTTCTGGCAGGGTGCTCCAACGCTCCGAAATCCGTCGATGTTTCGAGTAATATTCGCCAATCGCTCGACCGGGTCGGGCTGAAGGATGTATCGGTTTCCCAGGATCGGGGCAAGGGCGTCGTCACGTTAAGCGGCCACGTGGCTTCCGATACCGATAAGAGCCAGGCGGAAGGAATCGCGCGTTCCATTGCCGGTTCCCAGGTGGTCTCCAACCAGGTCGCGGTTCTTCCGCCGGGATCGGAGCGGGATGC
>CAZMRK010000162.1:0-4721 GCA_964568355.1 uncultured Solibacteraceae bacterium
TTCCGGGTAAGGCGGCACTCCCCCGTAGCGGAATACAGCGCCTTCGCCGGCATTATAGGCCGCCAGAGCCTTGGGATAGTCGTTATGGAATAAATCCAGCAAATATTTCAAATAACGCGCCCCGCCTTTAATGTTATCAGCAGGGTCGAAAACATCGGAAACGCCAAACCGCCGAGCCGTCGCCGGCACCAGTTGCATCAGCCCCAGCGCGCCCTTCGAAGAAACAGCGTATGGATTGTAATTGCTCTCCACTTGAATCACGGAATGAATCAGCCGCGGCGATAACTGCGTTTCCCGTGCCATCCGCTCCACCGCCTCTTCCACCGAGACCGCTCCCGTTTGGCTCCTGCTGTCCACCGGCGCCTGGGAGTCGATCCCTCGCGAAGCCGCCATCTTCTCCCGCTCCGGCTTGGCGCTTGCTACATAGCTGCGTACCAGCCGGCCCGTCCTGGGATCCGCGCGCACCACCGTCGCCACCTGTGGAGACGCTCCGCGCGCCGGAACCGTGTACACCACCGCTGCCAGCATACCGAGGCCGCATCCGAGTCTAAAACAATTGCGCATCGCCCTGTTTTACCCAATTATAAGCCCCGCCTGTACAAAGAACCAGAGCGCTAAGGCCTAATGTTACCATTTTCCTATGACCTGGGCCGGCTTCGTGCTCGTCGGAGGCGCCAGCTCCCGCATGGGGCAGGATAAGGCGCTGCTGCCGTTCCGGGGCACTCCCTTGCTCCAACATGTTGCGGCTATCGTCGCTGCGGCTGCCGGTAGTGTCACGCTGGTCGGCGATCCGCAAAAATATGCCGCTTTCGGATATCCCGTCATCCCGGACCCGGTCGCTGGTGCCGGCCCGTTGGCAGGGATCTGTGCTGCCCTGTCCGCCGGGCTCGCCGATTGGAACCTGATTGTCGCCTGTGACATGCCTGCCATTTCCGCTGCGTTCCTCCGGGAACTCCTGGGAGCCGCTGAAACCTCTGCCGCCCTCTGCCTGCTGCCCGCCGGTCCTGCAGGCATCGAGCCGCTCTGCGCCGCCTACCATCGCGCCGCCCTCCCCGATCTCCGCCAGGCGCTCGATCAGGGTATCCGCAAACTGCGCGATGCACTCTCCCATATTCCGGTGGAAACCCGGCAACTCTCTGTCGGACAATACTTTACTAACTGCAATACGCCGCAGGATTGGTCTGCCTTCCTGGCTGCGGGAAGTCCTGTGGAATAAGACGCGGCAGCGCGCGATTTAGCCGAACTTCCGCCCGATTGCTATCATCAAAATCGACACCTTGCCCATGAACGAAGAGTATCCCCACTACATAGAGTTCCGGCATGTTTACAAGTCCTTCGACCGGCCCGTCTTGATCGATAGCAACTTCCACGTCAATGCCGGCGAGACCGTCGCCATCATCGGCCGCAGTGGTGTAGGAAAATCCGTCACCCTCGCCCACATCATGGGATTTCTCTCCCCCGATAGCGGCCGGGTCATCGTCGCCCACGAGGACATTACGGACTTTCCGGAAGCGGAAATGCGCCGCATCCGCAAGAAAGTGACCATGGTCTTTCAGTCCGGCGCGCTCTTCGACTCCCTAACAGTGGGAGAAAATGTATTATTTTCGTTAGAGTTACGAGAGGATTACAACGAGCAGAACAAAGAGGACGTCGTCAACGGCCTGCTCCGCATGGTGGACATCCTGGGCGCCCGCGATTCCTACCCCGCCGACCTCTCCACCGGCTACAAGCGCGCCGTCGCCATCGCCCGAGCCCTCGCCGCCCAGCCCCAGTGCATCCTCTATGACGAGCCCACTACCATGGTCGATCCCATCATGTCCGACCACCTCGGCGACCTCATGCTCCGCCTCAAGCAGCAGCTAAAGCTCACCTCGGTCGTCGTCACCCACGATCTCGACCTGATGTATAAGGTGGCCGACCGGGTCGTCGTTCTGTTCGAAGGCAAGGTCATCTATTTCGGCCCCACCGCCGACCTGGAAAAGTCCAACCACCCGCATATCCAGGAGTTTCTGGAGATGGACCGGGTCGTCCGTCCCTGACTACTGGCTCCCCAGCCCCACGAAAAACACCCCTACCAGGATCAGAAACAGCCCCAGAAACTTAGCCTGCGTGAACGGCTCCCGGAAGAACAGGCGGGACCAGAACAGCGTCCATACCGAGCCCAGAGACACCATCGGATACAGCACCGAAAGCTCGCCGTGCCGGATGCCCCGGACGAAGAAGTAAGAGGAAAGCAGGAACAGCAGCACACCCGCGCCAAGCTGAAAATTCAGGATTTTCCAGAACCCGTCCTTCAGGCGGGCCGCGCCGGATTTCAGAAAAACCGCCCCAAACGATCCGATAAATGATGCCACCAGTACCAGCAGCATCGAACTGACCGGCGTTTTCATCTCGCCCCGCTCCGCCCCAGAATCGCCACTCCCGTCACGATCAGGGTCACCCCCAGCAGCCGCCAGGGGTTTACCGCGTCGTGAAAAATCGTGTAGGACAGGAAGGTTACCCACACGTAGGTCAGGGCGATAATCGGATAGAGAATCGAAAGTTCCCCATCCCGCAGAGCCAGAACCAGCAGTACGGTGCTCAAGCCATAGAGAGAGTAGCCCGCCATCAGCGGCAGATTCCGCGCCATCGTCAGCAAATCGGCATTTGCCATCTGGTTGGCGCCGGTTTTCATGAGGACTTGTGCCGCCGCTCCCAGCAGGGTACATCCAAAAACCAGCAGGATCGGTTGATAGCGGCGGAGAGAGGAGGACCCAGTTTGGGGAGCATCGGCAGGAGAGGGCTTCAAGTCGGCTCCTAATCCGACAGCATAGCAAGCTTTTCGATACAATGGTTGACTGTGGACTCCAACAAAGCAACCACTGTAGCTGATGATAGTGCAGGCGCGGCCCGTCCCCGCAAAGCCGACCCTCCCCGCGGATTCATCGCGGAGTGGACCGTCACCATCATCCTGCTTCTGTTCGGCACCACCACGTTGGTTCAGGCCTTCGTCATCCCGACCGGCTCGATGGAAGATACCCTGCTGATCGGCGATCATCTCCTGGTGGACAAGTTGGCCTTTGCCCCCCCGGGTCCTGTTACCCGGCACCTGTTGCCTTACCAGGAAGTTACCCGCGGCGATATCATCGTCTTCCGCTACCCGATGGATATCCGCCAGACCTTCGTCAAGCGGGTCATGGGCGTCCCCGGCGATCACCTCAAATTGGTGAACAAGGAAGTCTTCCTGAACGGGCACAAGCTGTCGGAGCCCTACGTCGTGCACAAGACCGAGTACATCGACTCCTACCGCGACAACTTCCCCAGCGAGCCCAACGTCCACGTCTCTGATGCCGCCCAGGAGATGCTCGAGAAGCACGTCTCCAACGGAGAGGTCGTCGTGCCCCCCGGCCGCTACTTTGCCATGGGAGATAACCGCGATTCCTCCCTCGACAGCCGCTACTGGGGCTTTGTCCCGCGAGAAAATATCATCGGCAAGCCACTCATCATCTATTGGTCCTACGATGCCCCCACCGAGGCTTTAGCTAACCCTTCCATCGGTCTCGACCACATCATCGACCTGGCCGGACACTTCTTCACCAAGACACGCTGGGCCCGTACCTTCCGCCTGATTCATAGTTATCCGGTAAACTGACCGGCATCGCCGAATATCACCCAAGCTCGGATCGCATGGCTGACACACATTCGTATGGCTTGATTTTGGCTGGCGGGCGCGGTACCCGGTTCTGGCCCCGCAGCCGGCGGCGCACCGCGAAACAGGTGCTCAACGTGGTCGGGGAACGGTCGCTGATCCAGGCCACCGTCGATCGCCTGGCCCCCGTCATCCCACCCCAGAACCTTTGGGTGCTTACCAATAGCTACCTGCGCGAGGAGATCGTCCGGCAGTTGCCCCAGATCCCCGCGGCCCAAATTCTGGCCGAGCCCGCCCAGCGGAATACAGCGCCCGCCATCGGGCTCGCTGCCCACATCCTGCAATCGCGCGATCCGGAAGCCGTCATGGGCGTCTTTCCTGCCGATCATGTCATCGGTCGGACAGCGCGTTATCGCCAGTTGGTGCGCAACGCGTTTACAGCCGCGCGCCAGGGGAACATTGCGGTCCTCGGCATCAGCCCGCGCTGGGCCGAAACCGGCTACGGCTACATTGAATTTCCGCGTGGCACCCAACCCGGATCCAAGCCTCTGCCGGTACTTAAATTCCGTGAGAAACCGGATGCCGCTACCGCGCGCCGCTATCTCAAGGCGGGGAATTTTTATTGGAACGCGGGAATGTTCTTCTGGCGAGCCTCGGTTCTGTTGGACGCGTTGCGCAGCCATCTGCCCCGCACCGCCACTCTGCTGGCTTCCCTGCCCGCCTTTGACGATCCCCACTTCGGCAGCCGGCTGGAAGAAGTCTTTCCCCGCTGCGAAAACATCTCCATCGATTTCGCCGTGCTGGAGAAGGCAGCCAACGTCGTGGGCATCCCGTGCGAAGAGATCGGCTGGAACGATGTCGGCAGTTGGAACGCCGTCTATGAGCTGCTACCCCGCGATCCCCACGGCAACGTGGTCGATCGTGACCACATCTGTGAAGACAGCAGCGGCAACTATGTCGACGCCCGCGGCAAGGTCGTGGCGTTGCTGGGGGTCGAAAACCTGGTCGTCGTCGATACCCCCGATGCGCTGCTCATCGCCTCTCGCGACCGGGCTCAGCAAGTGGGCGAAATCGTCAAAATCCTGGAGCGCCG
>CAZMRK010000163.1:0-4431 GCA_964568355.1 uncultured Solibacteraceae bacterium
GTGGGATGCCGCTTGCCCTTTTCATTGCCCGTTCCGCCCAGCGTTACGCCTTGATAAAGGAGAACATCATCACCGATCTCGGTCGTCTCGCCGATGACCACTCCCATCCCATGATCGATGAAGAACCGGCATCCGATCCGCGCGCCGGGATGGATCTCGATCCCCGTGAAAAACCGGCTGATCTGGGAAATCAGGCGCGGCACAAACGGGACCCCCGCGCGGTAGAGCTTGTGTGCCAACCGGTGAGCAACCGCCGCATGAAAGCCCGGGTAACAGAACAGGATCTCGATCACACTTTTAGCTGCCGGATCTTCCCGGAAGATCGTATCGATCTGTTCTTTGATTACCTGAAACATGTAGAGCCCAAAATTTGGATGAGTAGCGCGGCGAAATGGTCGCTTCCGCTCATCGTGTCCCCGCGCGGGGATTTTGTCAATCGGAACCAGGCCCGGCCGGCTTAGTGGGAAGAGGCGGCTTGCGGCGCCACCGCGGGCGGATGCGCCCCCTCCGGGATCGGTGCCAGCATGTCCTCTTTGCGCTTCACCAGCGTCGAGGTATGGAAACTCGCCACTTCGAATCCGTGGCCATGCGTAATCGCGTCCGTGGGGCAAGCCTCCACGCAGTATCCGCAGAAGATGCACCGGTTATAGTCAATGTTATAAACCTGCGCGTAGCGCTCGCCCCCGCTGATGCGGACCTGATCGGTGTTCTCGGCCGCTTCAATATAAATGCAATTGGACGGGCAGGCCGCCGCGCACAGGAAACACGCTACACACTTTTCCATGCCGTTCGCATCCCGCTGGAGCACGTGAACCCCGCGAAACCGTTCCTGCAGGACAGGCGGCTCGTCCGGATAGTTCTCCGTCACCGTGGGGGACATCATCTCGCGAAGGGTGACGCCCATCCCTTTGGCGATGGCGCTAGCCGATTCAAAAATGTCACCGATTTTGTTGGCCATGGATTCTCTGTATATTTTATCCTGGCTTCCCCCCGGAACCTAATGCCTTCTAGTGCATCAGCTTGGCCAGTTGCTGCGCCGCGATCAGCAGCGGATCCCAAACCGGGGCGAAGGGCGGTGCATAGGCGAGGTCAAGCTGCTCGAAATCGTCCACTCGCATACGGGCGTGCAGAGCCGCGGCCACCACGTTGATGCGGCCTGCCACTCCCGTCTCCCCGGTAATACTCGCGCCCAGCAGGCGTCCGCTCACGCGATCGGCGATCAGGTGCACCGTCACCGGTTTGCCTCCGAAATAGGCCGCCCGGGAAGGCGCGGTGATGCGGGCTTTCACCGGCTGGAAGCCTTCTTTTCTCGCCTGATCTTCCGAAAGCCCGGTTGTGGCGATCCCCAGGTCAAACACGCGCACAATAGCGGTCCCGACAATCCCCGGAAACGTTTCGCGCCGGCCCGCTGCGTTCGCCCCGGCCACTCTCCCCATCTTGTTCGCGGTAGTGCCCAGCGGAATCCAGGCCGGACGCCCCAGAACCAGGTGGTTCGCCTCGGCGCAGTCTCCCGCCGCGTAGACCCCCGGAAGATTGGTCTCCATCCGCTCATCGACGCGGATCGCTCCGCTGCGGCCGCGCTCGATGCCGGCCTCCGCCGCCAGGCTGACGTTTGGCTCCAGACCTTCGGCCAGAATCACCAGGTCGCACGGGAGATCGGCCACCCGGTCCGGCTCGATGCGTTCCATTTTCACGCCGCAGCGCAGCTCCACTTGAAAGCGCTCCAGGTGAGCCCGCACCAGGGCGGTCAGTTCCGCATCTTCGCGATGCAGAATCCATGGGCCGGCTTCCACAATGGTTACTGCCAGGCCGTTTCGACGCAGGGCGTCCGCCACCTCCAGACCGATATAGCCCGCGCCAATCACCACGGCCCGCCGGGGCCGCCGCTCGGTCAGGTATTGTTTCAGACGAGCTGCGTCCGCCAGCGTATGCAGCCGGAAGACGTGAGGCTGGTCAGCGCCGGCGATCCGCGCGATCGGCCGCGCCCCGGTGGCGATCACCAGGCGGTCGTAATGGACGCGTTCCCGGTCGAGTACCACTTCGCGCCGTCCGTGCGCGATCGCGGTTACCTCGGCGCCGGTCCGCACGCTGATGTTGCGGGACTTCCGGAACGATTCCGGTGTGTACAGCACCAGATCGTCCAGTTCCCGCACACGCCCTTCCAGGTAATACGGCAGTCCGCAGGCGCCGTACGAGATGGCCGGACCTTTTTCAAGTACCAGGATTTCCAGCGAGGGATCGAGTCGCCGCGCACGCGCGGCAGCGCTCAGGCCCGCCGCTACGCCGCCGATAACCAGCAGCCGCATCGATCAGATCATTCTTCTTTCTTCATGTTCTGTACAAAACTCAGGATATCGAATGTCTGAATGTGCCGGTTGGGGAAGAAGCTGTTGATCGCGTCCTGTTCATCGCTGAACAGATCGAACACCGTGGCGAGCTTGGTAATCACCAGCAGTTCCAGTTGCCGCTTGTTGACATTCACCAGCCGGAGCCCCCCGCCCGCCTTGCGAAGGTTCGTGGCGCACACTACCAGCACTCCCAGACCGGTGCTGTCGATATAGTCTACCTCGGTCAGGTTTAGAACCACGTTATGCGAAGGAATGGCAGCCACGTCCTCCCGCAGTTTGACCGCTTCCGGACCCGCCGTGATCCGGCCTTTCAGGTCGAGGACAATAATCCCTTCGTGCTCCCGCTGATGGATATCGAGACTCATCCGCCCCGGCTGCCTAGATGCTCATCTTCAAGCCGATCGCCGCCTCCACCTCCTCGATCGGCACCATTTCAATCGCGTCCCATGGACAGCCGTCAAGGAAAGCGCCGTCCGGACCTTTACTCGTGCATTTCTTACAGCCGATGCAGAGTAGCGGGTCCACCTCAATATGGCCGAACGGCGGGTGGTCTTCGTCCGGAACCCAGTACATGCAGTCCGCCACGGGGCAATACGGCACGCACGCCGGAGATCCGGCGCACCCGGTACAGCACTCGGTGATAACAGCCAGTTCCTTGGGCCTCTTTTTCCGCGGAGTCGTAATACCCTCCGACTTGGGCTCCATCTTCAGCACGGCCGTGGGCATGCCGAGATTATGGCACAGTCGAAGATCGTGGAAAAGGCCGCTCCGCCGGATAGTAAGATTGGCATGATCGAATCACTCGCATATGGCGACCCCAGTCCATCGCGTCCTGAGCCCCGACTCCCTTCCGTATAGCCGCCGTGAGCAGCGCGGCTGGTATTTCTACGATTGGGCGAATTCCGCGTTTTCCACTACCTCAGTCACTCTGTTTCTCGGGCCTTATCTCACGGCGCTGGCCAAGGCCGGAGCGAGCTCTGACGGCTATATTGCTCCGCTCGGCATCCGCGTCGATCCGCGCGCCTACTGGGGCTATCTGGTCGCGCTTTCCGTGCTCCTGCAGGTGATCGTCTTGCCGCTGTTCGGCGCCCTGGCCGATGCCGGCCATCGCAAGAAGCGTTTGCTGGCGCTTTCCGCCTACGCGGGCGCCCTGCCGGCCGCGGCCATGTTCTTTCTAAGGGACGGATCTTATCTCTGGGGTGGAGTCCTGTTCGTGGTGGCGAACGTGAGCCTTGGCGCTTCCTCCGTCGTCTATAACGCGTTCCTTCCTGAAATCGCGGCGCCGGAGGATCGCGATCAGGTCTCGTCGCGCGGATGGGGAATGGGCTATCTGGGCGGCGGCCTGCTACTCGCCCTGAACCTGATCTTGTTCCTGAAAGCGCCGGCTTTCGGACTTACCGAAGCCCAGGCAGTGCGCATCTCGCTCGGCTCCGCCGGAGTCTGGTGGGCGGTCTTCACGCTGATTCCCCTGGCCGCCCTGCGCGACCGCCTGCCTGCCCGCCGTCTCGCACCGGACCAGGCGCCCCACACTTCCGGGTTCCGCCAGCTTTTCGCCACCCTGCACGACCTGCGCCGCTATCCCAAAACCGTCACCTTCCTGCTGGCGTACCTGCTGTACAACGATGCCATCCAGGCCGTTATCGCCCTGGCTTCGCAGTTTGGCAACGACGAATTGCACATTCCCATGGCCACTATGACGCTGGTGATCCTGATGGTGCAGTTCGTCGCCTTTTTCGGAGCTTTCGGCTTTGACTACGTAGCCCGTGCGATCGGGGCCAAGCGCGCCGTCTTGGCTGCCCTGGTGCTCTGGATCGCCGTGCTGGTCGCGATCTACGGCGCCGTACGGACCACGGCCCAATTCTTCGTCGCTGCTGCCGTCGTGGCCGTCATCCTGGGCGGCAGCCAGGCGCTGAGCCGCTCGCTCTACTCGCAGATGATCCCCAAGGGCAGGGAAGCCGAGTACTTCAGCCTGTATGAGATCTCCGATAAGGGCACCAGTTGGATGTGCCCGCTGCTGTTCGGCCTGGCGCTGCAATTTACTCACAGCTATCGCCTGGCGATCCTCTCGCTGGTCGTATTTTTC
>CAZMRK010000164.1:0-5199 GCA_964568355.1 uncultured Solibacteraceae bacterium
TGATATTGTCGATAGGTTAACTAGAGGTTTTCCTGTGATCAATCGAAGAGACTTTCTGCATATGGCCGGAGGTGCCGCGGTGGGGCCCATTCTCGGCGCGGCTCCCGCGAAGAAGCCGAATCTGGTCGTGATCCTCGCAGACGACATGGGGTTCTCCGATGCCGGATGCTACGGTGGCGATATCGATACGCCCAATCTCGACCGGTTGGCGGCCAAAGGAATTCGCTTCACGCAGGCCTATTCGACCGCGCGCTGCGGCCCCTCGCGCAGTTGCCTGCTGACCGGCTACTATGCCCAACAGACCGCCAGTGACGTCATGACGCCGGGAAACGTGCCAAGCTGGACCCGCTTCCTCCCGGAGTATCTGAAGCCGCTGGGATACCGCTCTTATCATTCCGGTAAGTGGCACATGCGATTTCAGCCGCTGTCCGGCGGCCTGGGATTCGACCATTCCTATACGCTGCTCGATGAGGACCGCTACTTTACCCCGAAGCGGCTGCAATTAGATGGCGAGCCGGTGCCTTCCCCCAAGCCCGAGGACGGGTATTACACCACCACGGCCATCGCCGATTATGGCATCCGGTTCCTGCGCGAGCACAGCCGGCAGCATAGCCGGGACCCGTTCTTTCTATATCTGGCCTTTCACTCGCCGCATTTTCCACTGCAAGCGCCGGCGGAGGACATCGCCCGTTACCACGACCGCTTCGCCGAGGGCTGGGACGCCGCCCGCGAGCGGCGCCTGCAACGAATGCGCCGCATGGGAATCGTCAACTGCGGGCTCGCGCCTCTGGAGCCGAACATGTGGACGCGATGGAATACGCCTGACCAGCAACTGATGGAGAAGATCGGCCCCGGAGAGGTGACCCGCGCGGTACCCTGGTCCACGCTCAATGCCGAGCAGAAGCGCTTTCAGCGGAATAAGATGGCGATCCATGCGGCTATGATCACGCGCATGGACCTGGAAATTGGCAAGGTGATCCGGCAACTGGAAGCGATGCAGGCGCTGCGGGATACGGTGATTCTGTTCCTGTCCGACAACGGCGCGAGTCCCGAACAGTTGATCCGCGGGGACGGCCACGACGCGTCGGCACCGCTGGGATCGGCGCGGTCTTTCCTGGGCCTGGGCCCCGGTTGGGCAAGCTGTTCGAACGCTCCGTTTCGTCTGCATAAGTCCTGGGTGCACGAGGGCGGCATCGCTTCGCCGCTGATTGTCCACTGGCCTAACGGCATCCGCGAGCAGAATACGCTGCGACACAATCCCGGGCACTTTATCGACGTGCTGCCGACGCTGGTCGATTTGGGCGGCGGTAAACCGGTTGCGGACCCGGCTTCCGGAGCGCCGCCCTTGCCGGGGAAGAGCCTGGTTCCGGCTTTCCAAAAGGATGGCACGGCGCTGCCGGATTTCTTATATTTCAACCATTCGAATAATCGCGCGATTCGGGTCGGGGACAACAAACTGGTCGCGATCGGCCAGTCCGGAGCGTGGGAACTTTACGACCTGAGCAAGGACCGCGGCGAACAGGATAATCTGGCTGCCGCGCAGCCCAAGACGGTGGCCAGCATGGCGAAACTGTGGAACGAGAAAGACCAGGAATATGTCCGCGAGCGGGAAAGCTCACCGCCAACGAGTAAGCCGCGAATGCCGGCAAGGTAGCTGTGGAACCGCCCTTACGAGACCTTCTTCAAGCCGGCATGAATAGCTCGCTTTAATACCGTCTGATAACCGATTCCATCCCTGGCTGCGATCCGCTGAGCCCGTTCGAGATCCACCACCGGTAGCCTGATCGAAATCGCCCGCGTCACATTTGCTTTAGCTTTCTCAACCAACTCGGCGAGTACTTTGGCGTCAGTCAGAGGGATCGTCGAGCCTTCTGACCGTAGTAGCATGCCTCGTTTGATAGCACGCGCAAACTCGCGCTGTGTTTGCCGGCGTCCTTCGGGCGATGCATGCCACACAGCCTCCCCTGCTGCGGCCTTCGGTTCACTCTTCGATTTTCGCGGCATAAGTTCTTCTCTCAGCTTGATTCATCGTGTACGCCGTCACGGTTCGGAATCGTTTTCGGCGAATGGGGAATACGACAACGAGATAGCGTCCTGCCGCAGTTTTGCCGAACAGCTTCCAACGGTTCTCGCCGGCCCTGGGTGCGGGCGGGATGATGACATGGCGCAGGCTCGCCACGTCCTCGACTTCGCGGGCGAACATAGGCGTCCGCATCCGCTTGGGGAACAGAGAGAGACGTTGGAAGAGCACCAGTAATCCGATGTATTTCCGAGGCTTGGGTCAATACTGCATGAACAGCAATCTCGATTCTCTGGAGGGGTGCAGGGTAATCGCTCCGCGAGTGCAGCGAAGTACAAGCCGCGGTCCGGGCGACGAAAAGCGGTTGGGTCTCTATGCTAGAAGAGCCGCCAGTTGACCTCGATGGTAGCAGCCACGGTGACGGGTTTTCCTTCACGCATCCCCGGCTGGAACTTCCATTGCCGAACCGCGTCGAAGGCTTTTTCATCGAGACCCAGTCCAGGCCCTCGCACCGTTCTCAGGTTGTGCGCCGCGCCATCGGGCGCAATTTCGGCGTAGAGGACGCTGGTTCCTTCGTAGCCGGCCGCTTTGGCCTCTTCGGTATACTCCGGCTCCACTTTGTAGAGCAGCTTCGGGGGAGTTACGCCTTCGGCGACCCGATAGACTCTGGCCTCCGCTCGATCTGTCGCCGGAGATGGCGAGGGAGCCTGCGAGGAACGCAGGTTCGCAGCCTGCTGGCGGAGCGGGACTGCCTCGGAACTGCGTCCTTGCCGCTCCAGAAATTGAGAATAGAGTTCGAGCAACGTAGCACGATTCCGCGGGTCGGTTTCCGGCAAGGCGCGGGCCTGCTGAAACAGCGATTCGGCCTCGTCGAAATTGTGTAGCCGTTCCTGCGCGATCGCCATCCAGGTGATGGCGCGGGCAGCTTTGACGGGATCGGCGCTACGGGCGCGCTCGAAGGCGTCGACGGCCGCATGCTCGTCTTTCTGCATCAGGGCCAGCGTGCCCAGGTCGATCAGGACGGAGGCTGACTCCGGCGTTCCTCCAAGCGCGGTCAGGGCCTGTTCGTAATCGTTTCGCGCTTCCTCGGGCTTGCCTTCGCGGCGCGCCAGTTGCCCCAGCTTCCACAGGCCCATTCCGTAGGCCGTGCTCTGGGTCCCGGATGTCTGACCGCGCAAGGCCAGGGCTGCTTCGAGCAGTTTGCGGGCGGCATCGTACTGGCGGCGGGTCTGGGCGGCCTCCGCCGCACGATCCAGAATCTCCGGATTGCGCTGCGCGGAAGCGGCGCGGATAGTGGCTTCGAGATCGGAGGAGATGGCACGCGATGCAGCATCCGGCGATTGAAGCGCCGCGAGCGGAGCGATGATTCCCACCGCCAGGATTCCGGCTCCCATGGCCCACACCCGTCCCGGAGCTTTGCGGCAGATCCCGCTATCGAGAATAGCCCGAAGACGCTGCTCCAGATCCGATGGACGGGCCATGGCGACCGAAGCGTAGTACGGCACCGGCCGCATGGTACGGGCAATCTCCAACAGATGGCCGGCGTAGTCGGAGGCACGCGTTCCGGTACGCAGCACGAGGTCGTCGGCGGCATGCTCGCGCTCCTTCAGAATCTGCCGCCAGGCAAGCCAGGCGAGCGGGTTCCACCAGTAGAGGTTGAGGGCGATGCGAGCCAGCAGTTGCAGCGCCACATCACCGCGCCGCACGTGAGCCAGTTCGTGCAGCAGCACCACGCGGCGGCGCTCGGGGCTCCAGCTTTCGGCCTCCTCCGGCAGCAGGATTGCGGGACGAAGCCACCCCACGGTCATCGGCATGCTGCCTGGCTCGGTAGCAAGCACCGGCAGGCGATCAGGCAGGCCCAGTTGGCGGGCGCAGTCGGCAGCATCGGGCGCAGCCCACGGGCGAGCGTCGTGTCGAAGACGCCGTACCGCCGCCCCTGCCCGCAGCATGTGGACGAAGGCAGCGGCGGCTCCCACCGCCCAGATTGCCAGCAGGAGCATCCGCCAATCAGAAGCCGGGACCTCCGCCGGGCGGGCGGCCAACGGCGCAGCCGGTGCTACCGGATGGGCCGATACGGCGGCCCGCTCCCCCGCCGCGACGATGCGGAAAAGGACGTTGGTCGGGAGCGCCGCCGGATCCACGGGCAACCGCAAACCCGGCAGAGAAACGGACAGGAGCGGGAGGACCAGCAGGGCCGCAGCAGCAGCGGTCCACACCAGATGGCGCGCTGCTGCCGAACCACGCCGCAGCAGCGCGGCAGCCAGCCAGGCGGCGCCCAGCGCCACCACACTCTTGCAGGCTATTCCGAGGAAAAACCCATACGCCATCGATTCCACCCAACCGGACATTGCATCGCCTCCATCGCGTCGTTGGTCTTAGTGCTATTTTTTTAGCACATGCTAGAAAACTAGCACCGGTTGTGGCCATTGTCAAGAAGAATCCACAGCAAGGCGCCATGTGCTCGCTGAGGGACCGTCGATGCCCGATTTTCCCCTCGCGGTACGATGGGGCTTGACAAGTGGCGCCCGGCTATTTCATACTCCCCTCATATCACGATGGGAAGAAAAGAACAGACGCCCGAACTACCCGCCGGCACGGTGGATCTGTTGATCCTCAAATCTCTGGCCGGAGGAAAGCGCCACGGCTACGCCATTGCGCAATACATTCGCGCGTCCTCCGGAGAGGTGCTGGAACTCGGCGAGAGCTCTTTGTACACCGCGCTCCAGCGGCTCCTGTTGAACGGCTGGGTAAGCGATGAGTGGGGCGCCTCCGAAAACAACCGCCGCGCCCGCTACTACACGCTCACTTCCGCGGGGCGCAAGCATCTGGCGGCACAGACGCGGGAGTTCGATCTGGTGGTAACCGCGATCCAGCGCGTGCTGCGCACCGCGTAAACGAGAGGAATCGTGTTCATGCGCCTGCTTCGAAGACTTCGGTATCTGTTGCATCGGGGACGTCGCGAGCAGGAGCTCGCGGAAGAGCTCGCGTTTCACCGCGCCCTGGCGGAGCGGGAGCAGCGCGACGCCGGTCTGGCTCCCGCGACGGCCCGCGAGGCCGCCAGCCGCCAGATGGGCAACACCACGCTGGCGCGGGAAGCGGCGCATTATGTCTGGTTCCCTGCCGCGGTGGAAGGCATATTTCAGGACCTGCGTTATGCCTGGCGCGGCCTCAGCCGCAGC
>CAZMRK010000165.1:0-10943 GCA_964568355.1 uncultured Solibacteraceae bacterium
GCCTCCGGAAATCCTGGTCACGCCGATTGGTATGGCGCCCCCGAAGGAGCGCCCCGACCTCGACACCATGCTGCGTGCCACCTACATGCTCGGGAACACTCCCATGGTCTTCAACTCCCTCGTCCCGAAGTCACGCGAGGAACTGACTCCCGAGATTCGCGACCGCTTCACGCACTATAACGCGCTCTACAAGCGACTCGTGCGGCCCCTCTTGCCGAACTGCAAGGTATATCATCACTCCCCTGTCAACGCCCAGGGTGGCGTGGAGTCCGCCGATTGGTTGGCGATGCAGTTCATGTCACCGGACCGCACGAAAGGTTGGGCCATCGTCATGCGCCTTGCGGATGCAGGTTCTGTCGCCTATCAGTTGAAGCCGAAGGGTCTCGAGTCGACGCGCAGATATGCCGTGACCTTCGATAACGAACGGAAGACTTCCACTGTCTCAGGGGAGGAACTGATGCGGCAGGGCCTGCGTATCGTGCCGCCCGATTCGACCAGGTCGGAATTGGTTCTCTTCGAAGCGAAATAGCAAGTCACATAGCCATGGACGCAGGACTGAAAGGCCAAACAGCACTCATCACCGGCGGCACTAGTGGCATTGGTTTGGGCATCGCCCAAGCACTCGCGGACGAAGGAGTGGACCTGGCAGTGGCCAGCCGCAATCCCGATCCGGCCGCGGTGGAGAATCTGCGCGGCAGAGGAGCACGAGTCGTCCCTATTCCCACCGATGTCAGTCGTGAGGAGCAGGTCAAGCAGATGGTGGCGACTGCCGTCAAGGCATTCGGCCATCTCGATCTGTATATCAACAACGCCGCCTGGGCGTGGCATGAGCCGATTACCCGGATCGAGACGGACGCCTGGATGAACACTATCCATACCAATCTGTCCGCCTGCCTCTGGGCCTGCCGGGAAGTGGCGCGCCACATGATCCCGCGCAAACAAGGCAGCATTCTGATCATCGGATCGACTGCCATGTTCACGGTACAGTATCGCGAGACTGCCTACCGCATCTCCAAGACCGGGCTGAAGGCCGCCATGGAAGTCCTGGCGATCGAACTGGCGCCTCACCGGATCCGGGTAAACATGATCGTTCCCGGACACTTTCAGACCCGACTCACCTCCGGGTTCCAAGGGGAGCCGCTGCAGAAACTGCTTGGCCAAGTACCCTTGCGGCGCACTGGCGAAACGGAGGAGGTTGGACCAGCAGCCGTGCTGCTGCTTTCAGACCGATTGAGTTCCTACACGACCGGCACTTTCCTGGTGATCGATGGAGGGCTGCATCTCAATCCACTGCCGGTTTATACGGAGGAGCAGATTCAAGAGATGAACGCCATCGCGGATCTCTGATGAGCAACGTAAATTCATCGCCTGTGCGTTTTGGGGTGATCGGCTGCGGTGGCGCTGCCTGGGTCGGCCATCTTCCGTGGATCTGGGAACATGCGGATGCCGAACTGGTCGCCGTATGTGATCCGGATCCGGTCCGGGCGCGGCAGGCTCAGGCTCGCTATGGGGCCTGTGCTGCGCTGGCCAACTATCGCGATCTATTGGCGCGCGACGACATTGACGCCGTGTCCATCTGTACTCCACCGGCCTCGCACGCCGAGATCGCACTCGCCGCAGTCAGGCTAGGCAAGCACGTTCTTTTAGAGAAACCGATGGCCCGCAGCCTCTCCGAGTGTGAAGAATTGGCCCGGATCGCACGGAGCAGCGGCATTCGGCTGATGTTGGGACACGAGAAGCGATTCAGCATGGCCTGCCGGAAAATCCGCGAACTGATCGAGCGTGGCACCATAGGCGAGGTCTTTTACCTGGTGGTGCATTGGGGTGCTTCAGTCAAGCTGGCACCCGAGTGCCTGATTCCCGAAGGATATCGCGAGAGCTATCGCTGGCGCTGGAATGACGAGAGCATCGGTGGCGGCATTCTTCAGGACCACCTGCCGCACTACGTCGACCTCTGGCGTTGGTGGACTGGTTCGGAAGTAGAAACGGTATGCGCGGAGGTGCAGAATATCGCGCGTGATTACCTGGATCGTCCCGATATTGGACGCTGGGAGGATTTCGGCACCGTCCTTATGCGATTCCGCAACGGTGCCGTGGGTGTATTCAATACAGGCACGGCGGGGCGTGGTCTTTCGCCGATCCTGCACCAGGGCTCGGGCATTGGCGAATGGTCGGAGTTCGGTTACCTGTTCGGTACACGCGGCCAGTTGGCCTTTGATTTCCTACCGTGGGATTCGCCAGAAAATGGCCGCCTGATGGTCTGGTCGCTGGCGGCCGGCGCGGAGTGTGAGCGGGGTTGGTACCAGGTGGCGCTTCCGGAGCCCCGCCGTTCCCCAGGTGGTCCCCGGTCCCCAGCCACAAACGAAACCTACATGTTCCGCCGCCAGATGGATCACTTCATCCGGTGCATTCGTGAGGGGCGCGAGCCGGACACGGGTTTGCTGGATGGACAGGCCACGCTGGCCGTCGTGGAAGCGGTCTATGAATCGCAACGGATCGGACAGAAGGTACGCGTCCGGCAATTGGAGGTTTGAGTGGACATTCCTTATCTGGGTCCCCTGCTGCGGCAGGACAGGCCCATCTGGATCATGGGTGCACACGATGTGCTCTCAGCGAAGATTGCCCAGCGGGCTGGCTTCGATGCCATTGGGGTGCAGTCATTACAGATGGCCTTCGTCAACGGTCAACCCGATATCGGCGTCATCACGCCCGACGAACTCCTGGCGATGTGCCGCAAGATCCGCAGGTCCATCGATCTGCCGATTGTGGTCGACTTCGAGCAAGGCTTTGGCGAGCCCTACGCATCCGTCTACTGGATGCATGAGTTCGAGCGCGCCGGCGCAGCCGCGGTCCACATCGACGACTACGGGTTGCCGTATAAATGCCCATTCATCCCGCCGCACGTAATGGCTCTGGAATCCATGGAAGAGACGGCGGATAAGATCCGTGCCATGGTGGGAGAAAAGCTCGATCGCCGCTTCATGGTAATCGGCCGGCCCGGCACCTACGTGGCGCGCGTACACCGGGACGAGGAGTCTCGCCGCGCTGACTGGCTGCGCCGCGCGCAGGCGTATCAACTCGCCGGAGCGGATGCCATCTTCGCCATCTGCTGGACAGTCGAACACGCCCGCTTCTTTCGCAGCCAGGTAAGCGGCCCCATGATGACCATACGGACACTCGGTACGGAGACCGATCAGGACCGCGTCCAATACGCATCGGACATGATGCAACTCTCCGTGGATGAACTGTACCAACTCGGCTATCAGTTGCAGATCGAGCCCACGACGATGCTTGGCGTGGCGGCCAACGCGATGGCCAAAGCGGTGGCTCGTGAAAAAGAGACAGGCCGGATCATGAGCGTTTTCGAAGAGCACGGCAATCTTTATACTCTTCTCGACCTCTGGATGAATGCCCCGGAAGTGCGCCGGATCCGCGAAACCTATGTGAGAACGCCGTTCGCGGCGCGAGAGGAGCATAGCCATGCTGACACGGCTTTGGACAATCGGTATCAAGGTGCCGGACCTGGAGCGTGAGCTGGCATTCCAGCGGCAAATCGGGAACCACGTGGTGCTCGATGAAACTCTGGAAGTAGACGGCGAGAAGTTCCGTTTGCCTCTCCTTCGCGTGGGCGACAAGTATCTTCACATCGCCGAGAAGATGGTCTACGAAAATCTCCTTGATGCGCCGCTGCCCGGCGGTATCGCCCACCTGGTCTATCGGACCGATAACTTCGACACCGATTTCAAATGTGCGCTTGATGCCGGTGCCGTGGCCCTGCGGGATGTGGCGGTTGTCTCCGCGGGCTTCGGCAAACGGCGCGTCGCCTTCCTCCGCGCGCCCAGTGGCTACATCTTCGAAATCATCGAAATTCTGGTCAATCTGGTTCCCGAGGTCTGACCGCGCGTGGAGAAACCGTGACAAGCCTGGACTACGCCGTTCTGGCCGCTTACTTCCTGGTTGTGATCGCGATCGGCCTTCGCACCAGGCGAAGCGTCCACACCAGCGACGATTTCTTTCTCTCCGGACGCTCGCTGCCATCCTGGATCACCGGGCTTGCCTTTATGGCCGCCAATCTGGGTTCCTTCGAACTCATGGGCTTCGCCGCCAACGGAGCCAAGTATGGGATGTTCACCAACCAGCTCTATTGGATCGGTTCCGTCCCCGCCATGATCTTCGCCGGCCTGGTGATGGTGCGGTTCTTCTACAACGCCAAGATACGCAGCGTACCCGAGTTCCTGCGCCTCCGGTTCGACGAAAAATGCCGCGGCTTGAATGCGATCAGCTTTGCTTTCCTCACTATTTTCACCTCGGGCCTGAGCCTGTACGGCCTGGCTATTGTTTTTCATGCGCTGTTCGGCTGGTCTATCGATCTGTGCATCTGGCTTTCCGGAGGCACCGTCCTGTTTTACGTCATGTCTGGCGGATTGCGGGCATCCATCTACACCGAGGTGCTGCAGTTCTTCCTCATGGTTCTGGGTATCCTGCCGCTTTCTGTGATGGCCCTGCGCTCCGTAGGCGGACTCTCCAGGCTGCTGTCCCGGCTTCCGGACACGATGACCCATACCTGGGTGCCCGTGCTCCACCCGGAGGGCACGCCCTACGGCGCAGGCTTAGGCTCCATCTTCATAGGCCTGATGGTGGCAAGCTTCGCCTATTGGTCGACCGATTTTCTGGTCATCCAACGTGCCTTGGCCGCCAAGGACCTCGATGCCGCGCAGAAAACCCCGCTCATCGCCACCTTCCCGAAAATGTTTTTCCCCATTCTGACCGTTGTGCCAGGCCTGATCGCACTGCTGGTCATTCCCCATCAGATTCAGGGCAACTTCAATATGACCCTGCCACTGATGTTCCTGCACTACTACCCAGCCGGATTGTTGGGCGTCGGCATCACCGCTCTGCTATCCAGCTTTATGTCCGGCATGGCAGGAAACGTCACCGCTTTCAATACCGTCTGGACCTACGATCTTTATCAGAACTACATCGCGCCGCACCGCAGCGACCACCACTACCTGATCGTCGGCCGAGTGGTCACGATTGTGGGCATCGTCATCTCGATCGCTACGGCGTACTCTGCCCGAGCCTTTCCCAACATCTTCGACTATTGGGCGTTGCTTTCCGGAATCTTCGTCGGAGCGCCCTTCGGCACCTTTGTGCTGGGAGTATTCACGGCGCGTGTCAGGGGAACGGCCGCCTTCTGCGGCATGCTAACCGGCATCTTCAGCGACATTGCGCACTATTTCCTTTACGAAGCCGGTTACCTGCACTACGGAAGCGTGCTGGCCATGGATTTCACCGGGGCCGCAGTCGGCTTCTTCGCTAACATCGGGACGGCGCTGCTGATCACAATGGTTCAGGGGCCTACACCGATAACGTCACCAGCGCACTGGTGGAAAGCATCTGCTTTCGTGGCCGCGCGGCCGTGGTATCGAACCCCGGAAGCGCTGGCCTGCCTCTCCTTCGCGGTGATGGTCGTGTTGAACCTGATCTTCTGGTAGATCTGCCCGCCGTCACTCTACAGGTCGTTCCGGATGGACGAACAGCCAAAACAATCCGGCCAGCAGGGCCATGCAGGCTGTGAAGTCGAGCGCTTGTATCCAGCCGAATCGCTGCGCAATCCACGGCGTCAGCACCGGTGCCGCCGCTCCCACTGCTTGGGCCAGCGTATTCATCACGCCGAAGAGTGTAGCCGAATGGAGCGGCGCCAGATCGATGCTCGCCGCCCACGAAGGCGACTGGCCGAACAGATGGCAACCCGCTGCGAGCGACAGGCAGATCATCGCCCACGTAGCGTTCTCGATCCGTGAGCCTGCCAGGATCAGTATCGCGGCAGCAATACTACCGGAAAGTGTCACGCTCAGTCGGCCTGCCCGCTTGCCATACCGCCCCGTGAGCCAGTCGGAAAGGCGCCCTCCACACGGCGTCATGATGGCGATCGCCACATAAGGAAGGCTGGCCCAGTATCCCGAAGATACCAGCGAGATCTTGCGTACATTCGCCACGTAGAGGAAGAACCACGTGTAAAAAACGTAAGAAGGGAAACCTGCCACGCCGTAGCTCAGAACCAAGAACCACACGCTCCGGCTCGCCAGAATTGGACGCCACGGGGTACCCCGGCGAGCCGTCCGCGCTTCCGGCGCCTCGCCTTCTTGAATGTACGACAGTTCGAGAGAATTGACACCGACATGTTGTTCCGGGCGATCAGTCGCGTAACCAAACCATGCCGCCGCTAGAAGCACGCCTACAATTCCCAGCACGTAAAAGGGGAACGGCCAGCCGAAACGGAGAATCAGGTGAACCATCAGCGGCGGCGCAATCAATCCTCCCAAACCCAACCCGAGCATAAACAGGCTGGTTCCCATAGCCCGCTCGCGCAAAGGCATCCACCGCGCCACTGTCTTGTTCCCGCAGGGCAGCGCCGCTGCCTGTGCGACACCCATGCCGAACCGCACCAGAATGAATAACCCGAGTACGTGGACATGGATCGCCGACCCAACGCCGGGCGCGAGCGGCGTGAGTCCGGTAAAGAGGGACCAGGCTGCGACGGCCGCCGTCAGCAAGCGCCGCGGGCCCAAACGGTCCGCCAGAATCCCCACGGGCACCTGGCACAAACCGTAGCCCACGATAAATGAACTGAGCATCCACCCGATCTCCAGGTTGCTCAGGACGAACTGTGTCTGAAGTTCCCGTGCTGCGATGCTGATACTTAGCCGCGTTGTAAACGCGTGCGTAGTCAGCATCGTGAGCAGCAGCGCAAGGTTCCACCTTACCGAAGAAGGGCGATTCGCCGGCTCTACGAAAGATCGACCGGGGCTAGAAAGTGGCAACTGGATTGATGGGCGACCCCGTGCCCCCTTCCACCGCCAACGGCGCGGCGGTGAGCATGAACTCCCAGCGATGCCGTTGGGCGGCTGCTTCGCTTAGCCGTTCCAGGTCGCAGTTGTCCAGAATAGGAGCACCCATAGCCCAGATCGCACCCCAATGCACGGGCAGTTTGGGACCTTCTGTGCCCGAAGGCATCACGTCGCTCGCCAGATCGCTTCCCAAAATGGCGATGTCGCGGCTCTTCAGCCAGCGCAGAGTCGAGGCATGCAGCCCCGCCGAGTTCTCCTCGAACTTCCAATCGCCCTCTGCCTGGCGGCGAGCCCAGCGGCCCGTACGAATCAGGACGGCATCCCCGGGTTCTACCTTGACGCCGGTCTTCTTCTCCCAGGCATCCAGGTCCTCCGGGTAGATGGCCTTGTTTCCGGGCAAATATTTCACGGCAAGCAAGCGCGGCAGATCCATCAATACGCCTCGGGTCAACAGGCCGTCTTTCATATACAGCACAGACAACTTTCCAGCTCCGGATGCACTCACTGCGGTCTGGGGAATCCCGTTATACATCTTGCCCTTGTAGAAAAGGTGGCAAAGGGCGTCCAGATGCGTCTGTGTGTAGCCGTGATACTGCACCGCATAGCTGTCCGATGCCGAATCCGAGTTCTTTTGTTGGCCGGTGCCGATCATGCGGTGCTGAAATTCCGGGGAGTTGTCCACCTTCGTCGTCAGCGCGTTGTGTGCCAAAGAGACCGATACACCTTCTTTCACCAATTGTGCGGCTCTCCGGCGCTTCTCTGGAGTGATCAGGTTCAACGCACCCAACTGATCGTCTTTTCCCCAACGTCCCCAATTGGAAATCGACGCCAGCAGTTCATCTACTTGTTGTCCGGTCATACTTCGATTCGTCGTAGCCGGAAGCGGCCCACCCCCGGCCAACAGCAGAGTCCACGCCACCACGGTTGTCGCGCCGCTGGCGATGGCGATCCTCCACAAACAGGACATCGGAATCTCCCAGTCAGACTTTTTGCAGCCGTGCGGTCAGGTTATGGTCGCCGCCCACGTCGCTCAGCCGGAAGTCGCGGCCCTGCGAAAAGTAGGTCAGCCGTTTGTGATCAACACCCAGCAGACCCAAGATCGTGGCGTGGAAATCATGTACGTGGACTTTGTCCGAGACGGCCTGCAGCCCGATGTCATCGGTGGCGCCAATCACTTTGCCGCCCTTTACGCCGCCACCGGCCATCCAGATGCTGAAGCCATACGGATTATGATCCCGGCCGCCGCCGATCCCGCCATTGGCATTGCCGTCGGTCATGGGTGTGCGTCCGAACTCCCCACCCCAGATCACCAGCGTGCTCTCCAGCAATCCGCGGGATTTCAGATCCGTCAGCAGTCCGGCGATCGGCTTATCTACCGTACGCGCCATCTCCAGATGGTTTTTGTCGCAGAGGTTGTGTCCGTCCCAATCTTTTCCCGTCGCTCCGCCGGAGTAAAGCTGGATGAAGCGCACGCCGCGCTCCACCATCCGCCGGGCCAGCAAGCATTTCAGCCCATAGTCCGCTGTGACCGGATTATCCATTCCGTACAGCTTTCGCGTCGCTTCCGATTCTTTGGACAGATCCACCAGTTCCGGGGCCGCCATTTGCATGCGAAAGCTCAATTCGTAGGCTGCAATGCGCGCCGCCAGATCCGAATCTTCGCGCCGCGTCTCCAAATGGCGTTGGTTGTACCACTTCAGCAGATCGAGGATTTCGCGCTCGTCTTTCTCCCCGATCTCTTCCGGCCGTTTGATGTTCAGGATTGGCGAACCCGTACTGCGCAGCACCGTGCCCTGGTACATAGCCGGCAAAAATCCGGAGCCATAGGCAGACGGACCTGATTTCGTATTGCCCTGCAACATCACCACAAAGGCTGGCAGGTTATCGCTCTGGCTGCCCAAGCCGTAGACCACCCAGGATCCTACGCTCGGCCGTCCCAGGCGTGGCCAGCCATTGTTCATCCAGTTCAAGGCATTCGAATGCGTGAAGCCATCGTGATAACACGAGCGGACGACAGCCAGATCGTCCGCGTGTTGTGCCACGTTTTGGAACAGGTCGGAGATTTCAATGCCCGATTGCCCATACTTCTGGAACTGACGCCGGGAAGCCATCAGCGGCGCTTCACTGACTTTCGTGAATTGCAGAAACACGTTGCCAAAACTCGCAGGAGTGGGATGCCCATCGAACTTCGCCAGCGCCGGTTTAGGGTCGAACGTGTCCACGTGGCTGGGACCGCCGTGCATGAATAAGTAGATGACGCTCTTCGCCTTCGCAGGAAAGTGCGGCGGTTTGGCAGCCAGCGGATTCTGGAAACCAGTCGAAATGTTCCCGGCGTAGGCCTGCTCACATCCCAGCAGGTAGCTCAAGGCCACCATCCCAAAGCCGGATCCCGTACGCTCCAGAAATTCCCGGCGCGAGTGGATTTGCCCCTCAGATTTCTTATTGCTCCCGTTCATGGTTTCCCCTCCCTGCTCATCCGAACGACTGCGTGTCTCGCCGGCATTCCTGCCAGCGCCGACTAGTACTGCGACCGGGTGATTCAGTTCGTCCGCTGGCCGGCGCGCGGTTCCGTTCTGCCACTGAACCGCGACCATAAGGGAGCGGACTTCACGGTCAGAGCACTAGTCTACATAAATGAACTCGTTCATATTAAAGAGAATCAGGCACAACTGCGTAAGCCCCGCAGGCCCATCATGTGACGCCAGAAACTCCACTGCCTTCTGCTGCTCTTCAGAACTGGGTTTGCGTCCCAGGGCCCGGCGCCAGGCCGTCACCACCCAGGCTGTGCGGTCCTCCCCACATGCTTTCCGCAAACTCTCTGCGAACGCTTTCGCCTCGCTCAAAGACAGGTCGCTGTTCATGAGTGTCAACGCCTGTGGCGCCACTGTGGTAGCATCGCGCCGCTGGCAACTCAGCGAAGTCTCCGGCATATCGAACGATTCCAACATCGGCATTCGGAAGGCGCGCTTCACATACAAATAGACGCTTCGCCGTGTGTATTCTCTCGGGTCGCTCGACACCGGCCATTGGCTCGGGTCGCGCATTCCGGCCATCTCTTCCTTGCTCAGCGGTGGTACCACGGAGGGCCCGCCCATTTTCAGGTTGATGTTCCCTGCCGCCGTCAGGATCGCGTCACGCAGTTGCTCTGCCTCCAGGCGGCGCCGGTTCGCCCGCCACAGGTACCGGTTCTCCGGATCAATCTTCACGTCAGCCTCGTTGTTTGCGGTCGACATTTGGTAAGAGTTGGAGAGCAGCATCAGGCGTACCATCGACTTCACGCTCCAGGCATTCTCCATAAACTCCACTGCCAGCCAATCCAGCAGTTCCGGATGCGACGGTGGATCGCCCTGTCTTCCGAAATCATTCGGAGTACCCACGATGCCTCGGCCGAAGTTCCACATCCAGATGCGATTCACCATCACCCGCGCTGTCAGCGGATTTGAACGTGAGGTTAGCCAAAGCGCCAACGCTTTGCGGCGCTGCGGTACGAACGGGCGCACCGGGGAATCGGGAATATCCTTGCCGTCGCTCAATGCGACCGGAAAGCCGGCGCCCACCTTCGGCCCCTTGTTCTTGTAATCTCCCCGATTCAGCAGATAGCCTTCTGGTACGATCTCCGAATGTCCCAACACCGTCGCAGTGGGATATCTTGTGGGCGCCTTGAGCGCTGCCTCACCAAGTTTCACAATCAGGCGGTGCCGCTCGGCTGATTCCTCCGCTGTCAGTTCTTTTTCCAGTTCCGTCTCACCGACTCCCCGTGCCGCCTCTACCTCCACCGCCATCTCTTGCTGCTGCGGCGTGCGCTTTTCCTTCAGCAGTTTCTCCGCCGCCAAAGCCTCGGGTGAAAACTTCTTCAAGCGGCGGGCCACAATCCTTTCTTTCGCCTGGTTTCCAACCCGCTCGTAGGCTTTCTTCACTTGCTCGACAGCGATCAGTTTGGGATACGCCTGGTAGTAGTCGAACACCGACATCTCATGTACGACCGGAATCTCTTTCGCTTCACTCCCCAGGAATACGGTGCTCAGCCGGTAGTAGTCTTTCTGTGTAATGGGATCGAACTTGTGATCGTGGCAACGTGCGCACCCGATGGTC
>CAZMRK010000166.1:0-7697 GCA_964568355.1 uncultured Solibacteraceae bacterium
GGTGCGCCTCGCGAAGCGCGCGGGGATGCGCTACCTGGTCATCACGGCCAAGCATTGCGACGGCTTTGCCATGTTTGCGTCGAAGGCCAGCTCCTACAATATTGTGGATGCGACGCCGTTTGCGCGCGATCCGATGCGGGAATTGGCGGCGGCGTGCCGGCGAGAAGGCGTCAAGCTGGGCTTCTACTACTCCCATAGCTGGGACTGGCACGAGCCCGATGCGCTGGGGAACGCGAACACCTGGGACTTTCCCGATCGTTCGAAGAAGGACATCAACCGCTATCTGCGATCGAAGTCTCTGCCGCAGGTGAGAGAGTTGGTGACGCAGTACCATCCTGCTTTGATGTGGTTCGATGTTCCGAGCGATCTCACCCGCGCGCATAGCCAGGCGTTTCTTCAGGTGATCCGCGAGAACGATCCTCAGTGCATCGTCAACGATCGCGTCGGCAACGGGCTGGGCGACTACGACACACCGGAACAGTTCATTCCGCGGCGGCGCCCGCAGCGCGATTTCGAGGTCTGCATGACGCTCAACGATCACTGGGGCTATGACCGGAACGATCACAAGTGGAAGGCTCCGCCGGTGGTGATCCGGAACCTGGTGGAGACGGCGTCGAAGGGCGGCAACTACCTGCTCAATGTCGGGCCGACGGCGGAGGGCACGTTTCCGCCGGAGGCGGTGAAAACGCTCGAGGCGGTCGGCCGCTGGATGGACGTAAATGGGGAGAGCATCCACGGCACCTCGGCGGGCACCCTGGGACAGGCGCCCTGGGGCTATGCGACGGTGAAGGGCCGCACGCTCTACCTGCACGTGTTCGCGTGGCCGCAGGACGGTGTGCTGCCGGTGCCGGGTCTGGCCGCGCCGATCCGGCGGGCGCGCCTGCTGGCCGGGCCGCAGCGCAGCTTACGGGCGTCGCGGCTGGGCGCGAGCGACTGGGAGATTCACGTGCCGCCACAGCCCAGCGATCCGATGGACTCGGTGATCGCGCTGGAGCTGGATGGACCGCCGGCGGCGGACACGACCACGACGCTGTTCCCGCGGAAGGGCTACCGGTACGTGCTGGATGCCGGCGCCGCGGTTGTCAAGGGCGACTGGGCGAAGTATCAGGGGCTGAGCCTCCAGCGGCGGGAGTACGACCGGATCGGCGCGTGGACCGGCAGCCAGACTTCGGTGAACTGGCCGGTGCGCGTGGCGGCGGCGGGGTCCTACGGGGTCGAGCTGACCTACAGCGCCGAAGCTGCTTCGGCGGGCAACACCTTCGTAGTGACGGCGGGGACGAACTCGTTAAGCGGGAAGGTGGCTTCCACGGGCGGCAAAGAGCAGTTTCAGACGGTTTCGCTGGGGCGCATGCAGTTGGGGCCCGGCAGGTACGACCTGGAGGTCAAGCCCGGCACGATGGCATCCGGATCCACGCTGCTGCAACTGCACGCGGTGACGCTCGTGCCGGGAGGAAAAGAGTGAATGGCGGCCGGGAGGGCCAGTCTTGTGTTTCCGCGAGGTCCCTGTACCGCTCCCTTACGGTCGCGGCTCGGTAAATTCCGCACGTTACCGGGACGCGCGGGGATTCATCCGGCGGCGGTAGACCAGCGTACCTGCGATTCCGAGAAGAGCCAGAGCAAAGGAGGATGGCTCCGGTACCGGGGCGCCCATCGCAATCTCGCCGCCAAATACGTTGGAGGTTGAAAATCCGGGAACCACCACGGTGCCCAGAGTGCTTCCGTCGCGGTTGAAATTATAAAAGGTGTTGGCCCGGTTGTAGCCCCAGAAGGAGTCGGTGGTGGGGTCATAGGAGAGCCCCACCAGGTTGACCGAAGACAGTGCCGAGGTCGAGCTGACGACATCGCCGGTCAGGCTATACTGCACTACATTGCTGTTAAATTGAGCCACCCAGAGCGTGCTATTCACCGGATCGTAGGCGATCCCTCGCCCGCCGGTGCTATCTCCGATATTGAACAGGAATTCCCCGTTGCCCCAGAAACGATCGAAGCGGTAGACCGCCGTGCTGTCGCAGCACGTGACCGCGTAATTGTAGGTGGAGCCGTCGGTTGTTCCGTCGAGCATCTGGGCGATAAAACTTCCCCCACCCCAGGTGACGCCGGTGGGATTTCCGTTGAGGTCATACTCCTGTCCCGGGCCGTTATCCCGGTTGCCCAAGCGTACGGTATCCGCCACGGCGATGGGATAGGCGAGACTGTAGGTGGATGTTGAACTGAACGATCCCGTCGCCAGGTCGACACGGTACATGATGGCCGAGTCACCATCGGTCAGGTAAATCACGGACGCCTGCGAGACGGGGGGCAACAAAACACTTCCAAGAAAGGCTGCAAACAGGTAGCGAACCGACATCAAATCCCCTCCGATTTGGATAAAGTACCAAGCCCGGAATCGATTTGATTTTAAGATAAGTATTGGAATTATTGCAATCGCATTTTCGATATTTTCGGATCGCAGTAGCGATTGTTGTAACACGCGATACCTACCAGCGGCGGCGGGAAGGTTTCAGAAAATAGACCAGGACGATTCCGGACAGGAAACCCCCGATATGGGCGAACCAGGCGACTCCTCCGGCAGAGGCGCTGGAATAGCCGATGGAGCCCACTCCTTCAAAGAACTGGATCAGGAACCAGTAGAGCAGCATAAAGACCGCCGGCACTTCCAGGGTGGTCGCAAAAAAGAAGATAAAGACCAGGGTCAGGATGCGGGAGCGGGGGAAGGTGACCAGATAGGCTCCCATGACGCCGGCGATGGCTCCGCTGGCTCCGATGGTGGGGACACGAGAGAGCGGTTGGAAAAAGACCTGGGTGAAGGCGGCGGCCATGCCGCAAGTGAGGTAGAAAAGCAGATATCGGGAGTGTCCCAAGGCGTCTTCGACGTTGTCGCCAAAGACCCAAAGAAACCAGACGTTCCCCAGCACGTGCATCCAACCGCCATGCAGAAACATGGAGGTGAACATGGTGAACAGCGAAGCGCGGTAGGGGACCAGGCCGTAGGCAGCCAGGAAACGGTCGCGCAGGTAGGGGCCGAGGGAAAGCTCGAACAGAAACAGGGAGAAGTTGACGGCAATCAGGAGGATGGTGAGGATCGGGAACGAGCGGCTGCGCTGCGTATCGCGGAGCGGGAACATTCAGGACGTCCTGACGGGCTGGAGGCTGCGGGTTTGAAACTCCGGGTGGCTGCGGCGGTCGGGGCGTTCGAGCAGGCGGCGCACTTCGGCGAGTCCGGCAATGCCGCCGCGCGCGCCGAGGGCGGTGCAATTGAGCGCGGCCGCGGCGTTGGAGAATTCCAGAATATCGGGCAAGGCCATGCCCTGGAGGAGGGCATAGCAGAAGGCGCCGTGAAAGACATCGCCGGCGCCGGTGGTGTCCACGCAATTGACCACGAAGGCGGGCGAATAGTAGAAGCGGCCTTGTTCGAGCGCCAGGGAGCCGTGGGCTCCCAGGGTCATGGCAGCGACGCGCATCCCATATTCGCGCTGGATCAGGTCCAGGGCCTTGAAGGGGTCGCTCTCGTTGGTCCAGCGGACGGGGAACTCGGAGCTGGTGACCAGATAGTCGACGTGGGGCAAGACCCGGTCGAAGCCGTGGTAGATGGTATCGACGTCGACGGTGACCGGCATACCGGCGGCGCGGGCGATGGAGGCGGCGCGCTCGACGGCCGGGGTATCGTGGCCATCGATGTGGAGCAGGCGGGCGCAGGTGATGTACTCGGGCAGGATTTCTTCGGGATGAATGCGCAGGCAGTCGGGGCGGCGCCAGAGGACGGTGCGCTCGCCGGTGCTGCGGTCGATGATGATGTAGGCGGACTGGTTGGCGCAGTTGGGGCGCTGCTGGACGTGATCGATATTGACGCCGGAATCCAGCAGGCTCTCCATCTGGATCTGGCCGCGATAGTCGTCGCCCACGGTTCCGATGTACTTGGCGCGCAGGCCAAGGCGGGCACAGGCTACCATGGCGCTGGCCACCTGGCCGCCGGGACTCAGAATTTCCTCCTGAAAAGGAACCTTTCCGGCATAGGCCGGGAACTGCGGGACCACCAGGAGCGTGTCCGTGGCATTGAGGCCCACGCCCACGACATCGAACTCGGGCATAAAGGTCCATTGTAGCCGCTCCGGCCGAAAGGCCCCGGGGCGGAAAAGTGTTCTAATGAGAGAGCTATGTCCGCCGAACGTGGCGATCCAATTTCCCAGCGGCCGCGGCTGCTGCTGGCAGACGATCACGCGATGGTGGCCGAGGGGCTGCGCAAGCTGCTCGAGACGGATTTCGACCTGGTGGGCATGGTGGAGAACGGGCGCGACCTGCTGGAGGCGGCCGAGCGGCTGCGTCCCGACCTGATCCTGCTGGACATCTCCATGCCACTGGTGAACGGCATCGAGGCGGCGCGCCAACTGCGGCGCACGCTGCCGGGGACGAAACTGATTTTTCTGAGCATGCACGGAGAGCCGGGCTACGTCTCGGAGGCACTGCGCCTGGGGGCCGCCGGATATGTGCTGAAGCGGGCCGGGGCAGGGGAACTGCTGCAGGCGATCCGGCACGTGCTGGCCGGTGGGCGCTACCTCTCGCCGCAGGTGGCTGCCGGTCTGGGAGAAGGCGGGGTGGACGCCGTGGGATCGGGCGAACTGACCGTGCGCCAGCGGGAGGTGATCCGGCTGGTCGTGGCGGGGTGCGCGGCCAAGGAAATCGCGGCGCAGTTGCAGATTTCCACCAAGACGGTGGAGTTTCACAAGGCCAGAATTTTGCGGCAGCTCGGGATACGCTCGACCGCGGAGCTGGTGCGGTATGCGGTGGAACACGGGCTGGTGTAAGAAGGCTGCCCTGCGTCGAGAGGAGTCTCGACGCGGCCCGCTGAAGCGGGCGCTACGGGTTAGTGTTCCTGGCCGATTTCGTAGAGGTAGATGGTGTGGGTGAGGCCGCCGGCGTTGAGTTTTACCACATCCGCGGGCTTCCAACCGCGAACCTGGTAGTCATTTGAAACCACCCGGGCGCCGGGCTTTAGGTATTTTTCCAGGTTGGGCTTCAGGCGATCGTTGGAGGTGGTGAGCAGGTATATGGTGACGATATCGGCGGGGCTAAGGTCCACTTTGAGGAGGTTGCCGTGGACAATCTTCACTTGGTCCTCCAAGCCGAGGAATTTTACCTTAGTCAAAGTGGATTTGCAGAGGTCGGCGGAAAGCTCCACGCCGACGGCCTTGGCCTTATACTTCTGCGCGGCGGTGATCACGATGCGCCCATCGCCGCTGCCCAAGTCGTAGACCGTTTCCCCGGGCTTGATACGGGCGGCTTCGAGCATTCGATCGACGACTGCCTGGGGGCTGGGAATATAGGGCGCCAAGTCCTCTGTTTTGCCGAACTGCTGGCCGAAGGCCGGCAAACACAGGAATCCAAGGACCGGAGCGCGCCTGAGAAGGGACCAAGCCTGCATGAAGGTCATTGGGACGGAGCAGCGTTGGCTGTCTGTCTCCCCACTTTCGATTTTACTACACGGGAAATCAGGTCGCTCCACGCGAACCACAAATCCCGAGGCCGGCTGATGGTATATTCAACGCCCTTGAGAGCCTTGACTGCGCTGCCAATGGCATCCCGCCAGGGATTGACCTGCGGATAGAGATTGTAATTCATGTAGAAGACCGGGTAGTTGTACTCGCCGAGCTGGCGGAGCGTATCCGGCGGGACGCCCTCTTCGAGCATGACCTTGGGACCGGCAAAGATTACGGCATCCGGATGGTCGTTGGGGTTGATCTCCTGGGTCAGAAGCTGGGTCAGAAATGTGCTTTCTCCGTGTTTCTGGCTCAAGCGCTTGAGGTCGACGGTGCCGAGATTTACCGCATTCAGGGCTTCGCCGAGAGCCGGGAAATCGATCTGAGAGGCGTTGTCCTGGCGATAGAGCACCTTCTGTTCCTGCATGTTGAAGGCGACTACGGAGAACTTGCCGATGCGGGGTTCGCGGGCGATGTTCCGCAGGATGGAGACCAGCGCGTTGGTGTCCAGGGGTTGCAAGGTGGAGGATTGGGCGTTCTGCGGTGCGAAATTGACCATCACCTTGACGTTCAGCGGGCTGTCACGCTGCTGGCGCTCGACCGGCGGCTCCTCTTTGAACGGCTGCTGGTCGGTAGCCTGAATGGTACCGGGCGAGATCTCCAGGGCGACCTGCTTATCCTTGGGGGGCAGGACGGCGTCGGCATCCCAGAAGAAGGAGCAGATGCGCTCGGAGCGGTCGCGCATAAGCCAGTCGACGTGGTAGGAGCCTTCCCCGAGATCGAAATTACCCTGGAGATAGGCATCCCCCTTGGCATCCTCTTCAATCACCGGAACGGTGACGCGCTGGGAGAAGTAGGCGGGTTCGTCCTTCCGATTGGCGGGGGTGACGCGAAAGATCATCGTCAACAGATTTTCGGTGCCGGCCAACTCGCGCAGGGGGATACTGACTTCGTACCCGGAGTGGTACTTGAGGTCAAAACCGAGGATCGGCTTGATGGGGGTGACGACGCAGGGCAGATCCTTGCGCGCCTCTTGCGACTCCAGGACCGCCGAGTCGGTGTTAAAGATATTGACCGAGCCGCCAGGGCCGCTACCCTGTATCAGGGTCTGCGCGGACAGAAGAGCGGGAGCCAAAAGAAGGAGGCACGGAACCATCCGGCCACCGGGTTGAATATGAAAAATATCTCGTGACCGCATCGACATCGCCATCGACGCTGCACCTTTGCATCCAGTGTAATCCAAGGCGCCTGTCGCGGCGGCCTGATTCCCGTATTATGCCGCAAATTTTGCAAACTGCAACTGCGGGACTTCCCAGGACTTCCGATTCCCCTCTTCTGCCAGGAGTAATAGGCGAAAGGGAACGTAAGTCCCGATACGCTGAGAGTCCCGGCGCGGGCTTTTACCAATCGACGGGCTGTCCGGGAGTGAGCGGCCAGATCTCGGTTTCGGGGACCAGGGAGGCCAGTTGCTCGGGCCGGCCGGCCAGCGCCGGGAAGGTGCCGAAGTGCATGGGCACCACCTTGCGCGCCTTGAGCAGGCGACAGGCGAGCGCGGCTTCGCGGGGACCCATCGTGTAGTAGTCTCCGATGGGAAGAAATACCAGGTCCGGGCGGTATAGCTCCTGGATTAATTGCATGTCGGTGAAGACGGTAGTGTCGCCGGAGAAGTAAATGGCGCGGCCATCGGCAAAGCGCAGGACGTAGCCGCTGGCTTCGCCGCCATAGAGAATTTTACCGTCATCGAGAATGCCGCAACTGTGCACCGCATGGGTCATGGTGACCGATACGGGGCCGACCTGCTGTGTACCGCCTTTGTTCATGCCCTGAACGTTTGCGACGCCCTTCGATTCGAGCCAGTGTCCGGTCTCGTAGATGGCGACGATCTGAGGGGTGAACTTTTTGGCCAGCGGAACCGCGTCGTGGATGTGATCGAAATGGCCGTGAGTGATACACATCACGTCCACGCGGGAGATCTGGTATCCGGCGGGATAAGCGGGATTCCCCTCGGTCCAGGGATCCATGAGGATCACTTCTCCGGAGGGTAGCTGGAACTGGAACGTGCCGTGACCAAGCCAGGTTATCCGCATACGAAAGCTATTTTACGCTGCGGGCAGGCAATTGCAGACCTTCACCGTAACGAGCCACACCGGGAATCGAGACGGGGAGGTGGCCGGTGATGGGTGATTCCCCGAACAGGGCTTTGATCGCGGCCAGTTCCGAGGC
>CAZMRK010000167.1:0-4093 GCA_964568355.1 uncultured Solibacteraceae bacterium
GCACCACTAAATCCAGGTCGCCGGTAGAGTTGGGGGACTCGAGCTGGTATCGCTTGGCCCCCACCGCGGCGCCGTTTTCGGTACCGCCGGAGGTTTCCCACTTCTGCCGCAGGACGTCGGTGGTCTCGATCTCCCGCACCATGAATCCAGCCGCAGCCTTCTCCAGGAAGGTTGCCGGATCGAAGCCCGCCAGTCCGCTCACCAACCGATGGCTCGCCAGAATCCGCAAGCCGGGAGAATGCAGGTTGACGAACGTCATCATCACCCGGCCGGCTCCAGCCAGGTCTGGATTTTCTTTCCGGAAGGCCAGCGCCGTCTCGTAGCGATGATGTCCATCCGCAATCAGGAGCTTTTTGTCGGCCATCCCTCTGCGAATCTGCTCGATCCGCGCGGCATCGGAGATCCGCCAGATCCGGTTGAGCACCCCGTAATCGTCGGTTACCTCGCCGGCCGGAGCCCCCTGGGCGGCTTCGTTCAGCAGCCGGTCGATCTCGCCCGCCGGATCCGGATACAGCATGAAAATCTGGCCGAAATGGGCGTGGGTATGGCGCAGCAACTCCATCCGGTCCTTCTTGGGACCGGAAAGCGTCTGCTCGTGGCGATGCACGACTCCAGCAGCATAATCCTCCACCGCGCCCAAGCCGATGAACCCCTGGCGGATCAGGCGTTCTCCCGAATCCGGCACCTCGAACTCCTGCCGGTAGAGGTACAGGCTGGGCTCCTTTTCCTGCACCAGAATCCCTTGCGCGATCCACTCTTGCAGATATCGGGCGGCACGAGTGTAAACATTGTCGCCATCCCGATCGCTCTCCCGGCGCTCTCCCAGGATAATTCGCACCAGGTTATAGGGACTCTGCGCCAGGTAGCGCGAGCGCATCTCCGGCGAAATTTTGTCGTATGGCTGGGTTACCAGGCCGGCCAGGCTGCCGGCCTTCTCGCTGTAGCGAAAAGGTTGAAAAGGAAAGATTTGGGCCATCGCAGGAACAGAAGCTTCAGAATAGCAGAACGCCGACTAGTTGCTTTATACTATAGGCCCTCGTTTCTTCGGCCATGCATAATTGAATGAATCAAATTTGGGAGGGGAAATTGTTCGAATGACGCCAATCCGCTTGTGGGGGCTTGTTGCTCTCTTGCCGCTCGCGGCCCTGTTGCTGCTGCGGGGAGCCGATTCCCAACGGATGGCTGAGGACCGACTCTGGCAGCTTCGGAACCTGGGCAAAGCTTTTTACGAGAATCCCACCACCCAGGTGCAGGCAGTGGACGAATTCCAAAAAGCGCTGGCCCTGGCTCCCACCTCTGCCCGTGAGCGCGTCAACTATGGATTGGCGCTCCTGCGCGCCGGCCGCACCCCCCAGGGGATCGCGGAGCTCGAAAAGGCGCAGAAGCAGGACCCTCGTATCCCCCACACCTGGTTCAACTTAGGAATCGCCTTCAAGAAAGACGGCCAGTACGAAAAGGCGATCACCCAGTTTGAGCAGATGATCCGCCTGGTTCCCGACGAGCCGATCTCGCATTACAACCTCGCTGTCCTCTACAAGCTGGCGGGCAAGCGCGATGCGGCGATGGGGGAATTCGAAACCGCGGCTCGCCTGAACCCCAATCTGGCAGGGCCTCATTTCCAACTTTACAATGTCTATCGCCAAGCCGGCCGAACCCAGGAGGCCGCCCGCGAGTTGGAGCTGTTCCAGGAGATCAAGAAGAAGACCGCCGGGGCCGCTGTTCCCGAGGACATGGAGTGGAGCTACTATGCGGAAATTCTCGACACCATCGATCCTCGCCCCGCTGAGTTTCCGCCCGCCGAGCCGCGCATCGACGATCGCAAACTGGCGGACGGCCTGGATTCTGCCACTGCGGGCCTGGCCGTACTCGATGCCAACGGAGACGGCAAACCGGACCTGCTCGCCTGGTCCTCCCGTGGGGCTCAGCTTTATCTGAACCACGGCGATCTAAATCACGGCGGGCTGGCTGCCGCGAAGTCCGGTCTGGAGCAACTGACGGGAGTGGTATCCATTGCCGTTGGCGACTTCGACAATGACGGTCTGCCGGACCTGAGCGTCGTCACCACTTCCGGCGCCGCCCTCTATCACAATGCCAAAGGCATTTTCCAGAAGCGCAATGAGTTCGCCGGACGGTTCGCCAAAGCGCTCTGGCTCGACTACGACCACGATTACGACCTGGACCTGTTTCTGATGGGCGCCGATGCCGCGCTCCTGCGCAACAACGGCGCCGCCGGATTTGGTCCGCAGCCATTCCCCTTCGTCCGCGGGCAGGTCGTGGACTGCTCCATGATCGATCTGGTGGCCGATACCAACGGCACCGACATCGCCGTCAGCTTCTCCGACCGTCCCGGCGCCGTCTATCGCGACAAGCTGATGGGTAAGTACGAAGCGGTTCCGCTCGATGCCCTGCCCGCCGGAGTCTCCGGGCTTACCGCCTATGACGTGGACAACGACGGTTGGACGGATCTGGCGGCTGCCGGTTTGATCCTGCTGAATCGCCACGGCAAGCTGGAGCAGGCCTGGACCGGCGACCGGGCCGTGCCCCTCTTCGCCGATCTCGAAAACCGCGGCATCGGCGACCTGATCGCCGGCGGCGCGATCTATCGCAACCGGGGAGTCGGCAAACTGGCCAAAGCCCGCGCCACCGTTCCCGCAGGCTCGGCCGCGGTGGAAGCGGACTTTGACGGCGATGGCCGGGCCGACCTCGCTCTTATCGCCGCAGACGGCAGCCTGCACCTGCTTCACAACCAGACCGCCACAAAAGCCCACTGGGTGCGGGTAGCGCTCACCGGGATCAAGAACCTCAAGCTCGCGCCCGCCGCCGAGGTGGAGGTCAAGGCCGGCGCCAGCTATCAGAAGCGGCTCTATCGCGGCGTGCCCCTGCTGTTTGGGCTGGGCTCTTACCAGTCCGTGGATACCGTCCGCATCACCTGGCCTAATGGCCTGATCCAAAACGAGCCCAAGCAGCCCGTGGATAAGCCGTTGGCCTATCAGGAAGCGCAGAGGCTTTCGGGCTCCTGCCCTATGATCTTCACCTGGAACGGCCGGCGATTCCAGTTCGTGACCGATGTGCTGGGCGTAGCCCCGCTGGGCGCCAGCTCAGGCGATGGCACCTTCTTCCCCCTCGATCATGACGAATATGTGCAGATTCCCGAAGGCGCGCTTGCATTGGTCGATGGCCGATACGAGATCCGCATTACTGAAGAACTGCGCGAAGTCTCCTACCTAGATCAGATCAAGCTGATCGCGATCGACCACCCCGCGGACCTGGAGCTTTTCACCAATGACAAGTTCAAGTCGCCGCCCTTCCCCGAGTTCCGGCTCTTCGGCGTTCGCAACAGGATCTATCCCCGCAAGGCCATCGATCATGCGGGGCGCGATGTGCGCCAGTCACTGCTTCACCGGGACCGGGTCTATCCCAGCGGCTTCCGGCGAGATTATTCCGGCACCGCCGAGCAGCACCACCTGGATCTCGACTTCGGCCCGGCCGCGCCCGGCAATCGCGCGGTGCTGATCCTCAACGGCTGGGTCGATTGGGCGGACGGCAGCACCTTTCTGCAAACGGCACAGGCCCGCAAGGACCTGGTGCTGCCCTATCTTCAGGTTAAAGACCGCACGGGCCAATGGCAGACCGTGATCGCCGACATGGGCATTCCGGCCGGTAAACCCAAGACCATCGCGGTGGACCTGACCGGCAAATTTCTCTCTGATTCGCGCGAGATTCGCATCGTGACCAACTTGTGCGTGTATTGGGACGAGATTTTTCTCGGGGAACAGAGTGCGGCCCCTCCCGTGCGCCAGACTGAACTGGCGCCCCAGGCGGCTGACCTTCGCTTTCGCGGCTTTTCGAAGCCCACGATCGACCCTACCCGCAAACAGCCCGAAGCCTTCGACTACCACCAGTGGATGCCGGTCTCCATGTGGAATCCCACGCACGGCAACTACACCCGCTATGGCGATGTGCGCGACCTGGTCGCGGATATCGACGACCGCCTGGTGATCATGGGCTCGGGCGATGAACTGCGGCTGCGGTTCGGGCAGCCGGCCGCGCCGCTTCCACGCGGCTGGAAGAGAGACTATCTGCTCCTGGTGGA
>CAZMRK010000168.1:0-3080 GCA_964568355.1 uncultured Solibacteraceae bacterium
GGGCCGGGCATCGGCTCGCCGTCGTGCTTGTCCAGCATCGGCTTGGGGTCGAAGCTGTCCACGTGCGACAGCCCGCCGTTCAGAAACAGGAAGATTACCCGCTTGGCTTTCGGTGCGAAGTGCGGCGCGTGCACCGCCAGCGGCCCGCGTGTGGCTTCCGCTTCCAGTTGCTGGATCAGTCCCAGGGTCCCGAAACCGGCGCCCATGTATTGCAATGCTTCCCGCCGCGTCATCTTCATGCTTTCTTCCTCCGCTTCCGCTCAGTTCACCGAGAGAAACTCGGTGGAACTCAGCAGGACCTGCGTGTACTGCGGCCAATCCTCCCGGTTCTTCTGCAGGAAATCCACGCCCATCTGCACTTCTTCCCCGGTCGGCTTACGTCCGTAGACCAATTGATACGCCCGCTCAATCCGCGCGCGATCGCCGCTCTGCCCATCCGCTACCCGCTCGGCCAGAGCCTTCGCCTGCTGTGCCACAAAGCTATTATTCATGAAAAACAGGCGCTGCATCGGACCCACCGTGACCATGCGCTGATCGCTGGTATTGTTCGGATTCGGAAAATCGAACAACGCCAGCGTCGCGTCCAGTTTGGTCCGGCTGATCAGCCCATAGATCGTCCGCCGCCGGTTCTTGTCGCTCAGCTCCTGCGGCGGCCCGCCGACCTTATCGTCGAGATTCCCCGCTACCGCCAGCAGGGAATCGCGCAAAGCCTCGATATCCAGGCGCTGCTGCAAATTCGCGCGCCACAGCAACCGGTTGCCGGGATCCTGGCCGGCGTCCTTCTCGTTGTAATCCGTGCTCAGTTGCCACGTCGCCGAAAGCAGAATCTGGCGGTGCAGCCACTTGAGCGACCACCCGTGCGCCACGAACTCCGCCGCCAGGTAGTCCAGCAGCTTGGGATGCGTGGGCCGCTCGCCCAGTTGGCCGAAGTTGCCGACCGTACGCACAATCCCCTGTCCGAAATGGTGCTGCCAGACCCGGTTCACCATCACCCGCGCGAACAGCGGATTGGACGGGCTGGCAATCGCCTCGGCCAGTTGCAGACGTCCGCTGCCGTTGTGGAACAGCGGCCGTTCGCCGTTCACCAGGACTGCCAGGAACCGTCGCGGCGCCACTTCCCCCAGGTTGCTGGCATCCCCGCGGATCTGCACCTTGATGTCCTCCGGCTTCTTGGCGTCTTCAATCGTGTGCAGGAAGGGATACTGTGCCGGCAAGGCCTTCTCCAGCCGTGCCAGGCGCGCATTCATTTCATCCAGATGGTCGCGCCATTCGGGAGCCAGATAGCTCCGGATCTGCTTGGGACCGAAATAGTAGACGCCGCCTTTGAAATCGAAAAAGTCCTTCTTGTACGGCTCCGACGCCAGGTCCCGCCACAGATAGTATTTCTCGATCGGCAGAGACTCCAGGTTGGTATACTGCCGCGTGCGCTCGTCTTTGGCGCCCTTGGCTCCGCCCAGCTTTACGTAATTCCGGTCGTCCATCCCCTTCTTGTCGTCGAAAATGGAACTCACGAAACGCTGGAAATCGTCGGCTGCCTTTTGCGCTTCGGCCCGCGTGCCATGCCGCGCCAGCACCTGTTCGAAGGGCTTGAGAAAGTCGTAATCGCGGTCGGTACGGCTCAGGAAGCGGATCCATCGCTCCAGCGTGGTATCGTCCAGATGCTCGCGCTCGGCTACTTTGCAATCGTCGAGTTCAGCCCCACTCATCACCTCCCACGCCGCCATCAGGTAGCGCGAGGTCTTCAGAACCATCAGTTGGCCCAGTTCCGTGCTCTGCTTCTCCAGAAAATCGTGGATCTCTTCCTTGAGATCGTCGATCTCCTTCTTGGCCTTTTTATACGCTGTCACCTGTTCCGCGGGAGCCAGGGGAAACTCGCTTTTCGCCGTGCTGCGGAAAACGCCCATCAGCGAGTAAAAATCTTTGGTCGGAATGGGATCGTATTTGTGATCGTGGCAGCGGGCGCAGCCCACCGTCAGCCCGAGAAACACCTGCCCGGTCACGTCCACGCGATCGTCGTCGCCCGGACCGAGCGCGAAAAAGCCCAGCGCCGGCAGCAGCTTTTCCCGGTCGGGAAGCTGGTCCGCGGCGATCTGCGCCTGGACGAACCGGTCGTAAGGCATATCGGAATTGAAAGCCTCCACCACCCAATCGCGGTACCGGAAGGCGTTGGGGAACGGCGTGTCTTTGCTGGCGCCCAGTTCTCCATCTGCGTAGCGGGCCAGGTCCAGCCAATACCGCCCCCATCGCTCGCCATAGTGCGGCGAAGCCAGCAGCCGGTCGACCGCCTTGGCAAACGCCTCTGGCGAAGAGTCGCTCAGGAAGGCATCCATCTCCTGAGGAGTTGGCGGCAGTCCGGTCAGATCGAACGTGGCGCGCCGCAGCAGCACCCGTTTGTCCGCCGCCCGCACCGGCGTAAGTCCTTTCTCCTCCAGCTTGGCCAGGATGAAGCGGTCGATGTCGTTTTTCGGCCACTCTTTGTGGTTCACATCCGGAACGGCGGGCCGCCGCACCGGCTGAAACGACCAGAACGCGCGCTGCTCCGGCGTGATCACATACGCGCCGTTCTTGGACGCGGGCAGGACCTTGCCGCTATCCGGCCACACGGCGCCGGCCTTCACCCAAGTCGCCAGATCGGCGACCTCCTGCTCCGCCAGCGGCCCCTGCGGCGGCATCTTGAAGCGCTGGTGCGTGCGCCGCACCGCCTGAATCAGCATGCTTTTATCCGGATCGCCGGGGACCAGCGCGGGGCCGTCTTTGCCGCCTTGTAGCAGGCTGGCGCGCGAATCTACACGCAACCCCCCCATGCTGGACGAGGTATGGCAGGAATAACAATTCTTCGCCAGCACCGGGCGGATGCGCATCTCAAAGAAATCCCCCGGGGCTTTCGCGGGATCGGCCGCTTCAAGCGCGAGGGCGCAGAACCATATCACAGACCAGCGCATCATCCCGTGCCCGCTCATTGAGATGGAGTCTATCAGAGCCGGTTTCACAAGTGCAACGGGCTGAATACCAGGTGTATGCAGTTGCACCGCCCGCCCTCCGCCGATACAATCGAAACCACGCTCTCCATGCCCGGTCCC